>NZ_JAAVJD010000039.1 GCF_012033735.1 Streptomyces lonarensis
CCGGGGTCTGCGCGACGACGTCGTACAGCCGGGAGAAGGCCAGGTCCAGCGGTTCACCGGTCGCGTGCAGCCACCAGCACCGTCTCGCGCTCCGGCTGCGCCGCGACCGGTCCGGCCCCGGCCGTCGTCACCGGGGCGGCGGGCAGCAGAGCGGCGCGGACGTGGTCGGCGAGCGCCCCGGGCTCCCGCCGCAGCGCCGCCGGGGTCTGCGCGACGACGTCGTACAGCCGGGAGAAGGCCAGGTCCAGCGGTTCACCGGTCGCGTGCAGCAGCCCCTCGTTGTAGAGCAGGAGCGTTTCACCAGGCGCGAGTTCCAGTTCGACGCTCGGCGCCTCCCAGCAGGAGAGCATCGCCAGCGGCGCCGACAGCGTCGTCTCCGCGAACTCCACCCGGTCCCGGCCGACCACCAGCGGAGGCGGATGGCCGGCCGAGGCCAGCACCACACGGCGGGTCGCCGGCTCCGCGTAGCCGTACAGGGCGGTGGCGCAGCGGGCGGACTCCGTCACCCGGAGCAGCAGCTCCAGATCCGACAGGACTGCGACCGGGTCCTCACCCTCCATCACCGCGTAGGCCCGGAGCCCCGCGAGCAGCCGCCCCATCGCCGCGGTCGTCGCCGGACCGCTGCCGTTGACCGTGCCGACCGCCAGTCCCAGCGCGTCGTCCGGCAGCCGCAGCACGTCGAAGAAGACGCCCCCGCCGCCGGCCGCCCCGCCGTGGCGCACCGCGAGGGTCGCCCCGGGCACCACCGGCAACCGCCGCCCCAGCAAACCCTGGTGCAGCTCGCGGGCGTCGTGCCGGGCGCGGTCGAGTTCGATGCGGTTGGCGATGTGCTGCCCCGCCTGACGCAGGTACAGGCCCAGCAGGTGACGGCGGCGTTCGTCCGGGGCGGCCGGCTCGTCGTAGAACCACACCGCCGCCCCCAGCCGGTCACCGTCGGCGTCCGCCAGCGGCTGCGCGTAGCTGGCGGCACAGCCCAGCCGCGCCGCGACCTCCCGGTGCCGGGGGTGGAGTTCTGCGTCCGCCGCGATGTCGTCGCAGGCGATCTCCCCCGGGCAGGCGTCGGCCACGGCGTCCAACAGCCGTGAGTGCGAGGCGGATTCACGCGGAACCGTCTCCAAGTCACCGAGGTCGGCGGAGTCCAGCCCGAGGCCGACGAGGCGGTCGTGGCCCCCGCTGTCGGACGGACGCAGCGCGATGAGACCGCGACGGGCGCCCGCCAGGGACGCACCGGCGCGCAGCGTCTCGTGCAGCGCCTCCTCCACCGTGCGGGTGCGCGGCAGCCGCTCGCTCAGGTCGTGCAGGGTCGTCAGGTCGGAGATCCAGGACGCCATCCGGTCCTGCACGGCACCGGCGGCACTGGTGGCGCCGGCGACGCCTCGGAGGCCCCGTGCGGTGGTCGCCGCGCGCCCCGGGGTGGAGGCGGTCAGGGTGAGCGGGGGATGAAATCCGGTCACGTTCGGCAGGGATGAGCTACTCATCAGCATCGACTTCCGCCGTGTCTTGTCCTCGCAAGGGCACCGCAAACCCCCAGGTCGTGCAGGCCACGGTGGGAACGTTCCACATGTACACGCACGAATGGAGCGATGTCCAGCATTGTCCGATTGGCCTCGATGATGGCCAGCTCCGGAGCGGCGGCACCTGCGACAGGCCGCATCCGCACCATAAATGGCAGAAAAGCCCCTCACGTGCTGGGCGGGGACCACTCCCCGCCCGGCGGGGCCCGCCACACCCGTCACCCCCGCGCGCCGCAGGTGGCGGCAGCAACGGGCGCGTCGCGGACGGTCGGCCACCCTCGCACGGCGCCGGCCCGGCGCGCGACGACGGAGGCCGCCCCGCGGGTCGGGAAGACCCGGCCCCCGTGGGGGCCGCCGACCCCTGCCCTGTCCGGAACATCCCGTACGCGCCCCCGATGTCACCCGTCGCACGACTCGCCGGAAGCGTCGCCTCCCCCGCGCCCATCACGGCGCACGACGGGCCGACGCGGCGGCGGAGCCGTGTGCACGGACACCCCTCGGATTGCGATAGCGTCCCGAGGCACGACGCCCCGGCCGGGCCCGCCATCACGGCCGGTGGCGCGGTGCCGCGCGCCGACCACGCGCTGCCCGCGCCGGCCCGCCCCCACCGGGTGGTTCGCCGGTGCCTTCCGGGCGCCGGCCGGTACCGTCGGAATCATGAACCGCGGGCGGGAGCACCAGCGCGGGAACGGCCGGGACCGGACCCGCGGAAGCGGACGGCGACGAAACGCCACCGTCCGCCAGGTGTCCGCCAGGCCCGGCGCCCCGCAAGCTGGGAACCGTGTCGCCGTTGATGGTGATGACCGAGTTCGGTGTTCCACGTGATGGTGTCCGCCCAGCCCTGCGCCGGTCCGGCAGGGTGCGAGGGAAAGGAACGAACGCTGATGCGTGAGATCCGCGGAAAGCAGCACAGAGGAGAGCAGCACCGCGCCCGCCGTACGCCACGCGCCGCCGCGCTGGACTACGCGCGTCGAGGCTGGCCCGTCCTGCCCGGCGTCGGCACCGGCCTCGACGGCCGCTGCCTGTGCGGGGAGTCCGACTGCCCGGCGCCGGTGGTCCATCCCGGGACCCCGGAGCTGCTGGCGGCCACCGCCGACCCCTCCATGATCCAGTGGTGGTGGGAGGCGCGGCCGGCGGCGCCCGTCCTGCTCGCGACCGGCGGCGCGGCGCCCTGCGCGCTGAGCCTGCCGCTCGCCACGGGCCGCCGCGCCCTGACCACGCTCGACCGCCTGGGGCCGCGCACCGGCCCCGTACTCGCCACCCCCGACCGGTTGACGCTGCTGGTCGCGCCCTACACCCTCGCCGAGCTGGGCGAGACACTGTGCGACCTCCTCGACGAGCAGGTCGCGGACGCACCGGCCGCCGAGGGCGGCACCCCGGGGCGGCTGCCCGCCTCGCTCCGGTTCCACGGCCCCGGCGGCTACGTGACGCTCCCGCCGTCCTGGACCGGCGCCGGCCGGGCCTGCTGGCTCCGCGCACCGGGCCCGGCACACCGACCGCACCGGCTGCCGGCCGCGGAACAGGTGCTCCGGGCCCTGGTGGCCGCGGAACGTCTGGCCCCGGGCGGGCGGAGCAGCGGCCGCCAGGCCTGACCTCCGTCACCCCCGACCGGCCTCCGGGCCCACCCCCGCGCACCTCGGCCGGGGTGGGCCCGGAGCCGAGAGGCGGGCGGGGCTGCCCGAGTACAGCGCGGTCCGCGGTGCCCACCCGCAGCGGCGGATTGCGCCGACATCACCCGAACGGATGAAACCGGTTCGCCGACTTTCTCACCCCTGCGGGTCAGATGCGGCTCACGAGGGCGCAGACATCCGCTACGCCCCGAAATGAACGGCAGGGTCCCGGTATCGTCGGCTGGTCTACCGAGAGCGACCAGCAACCGCAGGACGGTGGCCCCCGTGCACGAGTCGACGTCCCGTTCCTCCGAACTCCGCACCACCGCGGTCGCCAGCGCCGTCGCGCTGGCCCTGGCCCTGCCGCTCGCCTTCGCCAAGAGCACTACCCAGCACGTCGACTCCCCCGCCGCCCCGCCTCCGGCAGCCGCCGGGACGGAGAGCGGGGCCACGGGCGAGGACAAGGACGGGAGCCCGGCCCAGCCCGGAAGCGGGAGCGAACCCGCGCCGGGCCACGGCGACCGACACGGCGCGCCAGGCGGGGCGCCGGACGGCCCGGACGGGGCCGACGGGGCCGACGGGGCCGACGGGCCGGAACACCCCGGGGGCGCCTCCCGCGCCGCGGACACCGACTGCGGCCCGGCCATCAGCGCGCCGGAGGGAGTCGAGGCGCGCACCTGCCTCGTCACCGAGGGAGCCGACACCTGGGCGCGCGTCTACTACCGCAACGGCTCCGGGGAGCCGCTGCGGGGCGAACTGACCGTCCACGACCCGGCGGGCGGCACCGTCGAGGTGCGGTGCGACGTCCCGGCAACCGAAGCGCGAGGGGTGTGCGAGACGCCACGCGTGCCGACGGTCGACGACTCGACAGCCTCCTTCTACTCCGCCACCGCCGAACTGACCGGCCCCGGCGCGGACGGGGCGCTGCTCCGGGCCGCCTCACCACGCTCCTGACCCGTCGCGCTGACGGGCCGGCACACCGCATCCTCGCTGACACCGTGTCGGGAGCCCCGCCGCAGGACGTTCGGCGTCGCGGGACGCCGGTTCGCCGGTTCGCCGGTTCGCCGGTTCGGCCAACGGGGTTCGGGCCACGGGATACTCGGGCCACGGGATGTTCGGGCAGCGGGGCGGCCGGGCGCGGAGAGCTGACGGGTGAACAGCTGGCCACGGCGCGGTCGCGGCGCGTCCGCGCGGCCGGCTGCCCGGAGACGGGCGCCACGGGCCCGAACGAGCCCGAGTAGGACAAGTGACCAGGTCAGACGCCCCAGCAGCCTCGACGCCCACCGAAGTGTTCCCGGACGCAGAAGAACCCGGTCGCTGGAGACGGGGGATGCACCAGCGACCGGGCTCACTCAGACCGTAACAACTCCTGTGAGTTTCGCAAATCCCACGGCGCCGGAAAGGGGCCTCTCACCCCGTGTACCTGGTCGGTTGTGACCGGAATCACGCCACAGGGCGGCCGATTCCGCCCCTGTGGACAACGCAATGAAAATGCAAATGCCTTTAGTTCAGGGTGACCTGACGGCTCGTGAGGCCGCTGCGCGCGCTGCGCTCAGCGGCGGTGAGCGGCTCGGTCGCGGCGAGCGCCTCGGCCAGCCGCTCCGCGAACTCCGCCGCGGGCTTCTCGCAGTCGGCCGCTGTCATGGACGACGGGAGGTCCCACACCGGGACCGTCAGACCGTGGGCGCGGAACGACCCCACCAGACGGGTCCCCTCGCCCAGGTCGGACCGCCCGACCGCGTGCAGCCGGGCGAGGGCGTCGATCAGCTGCTCCTCGGGGTGCGGCATCACCCAGCGCAGGTGGTTCTTCTCCGGCACCTCGCACCAGTAGGCGCTGTCCACGCCGTCGAGCCGGACGGTCGGGATGACGGCCTCGTTCGCCCGCTCCAGCGACGCCGCCACCTGCGGCGACGACTCGTCCGCTGCCTCCACCCAGAACTCGAAACCGCTGTGCACGACCGGCTCGAAGGCCGCCTCGCCGTCCAGCACGTCCTGGAGCCGCGGCCCGTCGGGGCCCGGACGTCCGGCGGCGACCGGGTTGCCCGGCTCGGCCTCCAGCGCCCGCAGCAGCACGTCGGCGAGGTCGCGGCTGAGGTCACCGGTGGCGGTGTCGTTCTGCAGCGCCACCAGGACACTGCCGTCCTGCCGGCGCAGGGCAGGCCAGGCGAGCGGCAGCACGGTGGCCAGCGTCACCGACGGGACCCCGTCGGGGAGCCCGTCGCGGAGCGAGAGCTCCACCGTCGCGGCCGGGACCAGCTCGCGCAGCGCGACCCAGTCACCCTCCCCGGGCAGGCCCTCGAACGGGCGGCGGACCAGCTCGGTCGTCGCCTGGGAGGCGGCGCGCCCGTGGCACGCCTTGTAGCGGCGCTGCGAACCGCACGGACAGGGCTCACGGGCGCCGACGACGGGCACCTCCCCGTCGATGAGCTGGGGCTTGGTGGCCTTGGTCTGGGGGCGGCGCTTCTTGGCCATGCGAGTGCGGCTCTCCTGCTCGGGGGCGGTGACGGCCGGTTCCGGCGCGTCGGACGGTATGGGGACTGTAATTCCTCGGCCCGCACGGCGGCGGGCGCGGGCACCGGACACCCGGCTCCCCGGGCCGGGACGGGCCGCCGACGGCGGCCCGGGCGGCGCGGATCGCGGCCGCCGCTGCGAAGCGGCGCACGGGCGGGCAGCGCGGAGGCCCTGCCACCCCCGCACGCCGTCGTTGGGCAATGGCGCGCCGGGCAGCTCGGGGCCCGCACCTCGGACCGTCCGGGGCCGCACGCCGATCACGGCAGCCGTGCCGCACGAACGGCCTGGGGGCCGTGCGGACCGCGACCGCGCCGCGTGCCGCGCGACACCGCCGCGCCACGGCCGTCCCGTGACCGACGCGCGCACGCGTGCGGCCGCCGGCGCGCCGACGCACGCCGACGGCCGACACCGGCTCAGGCCGGCTGTTCGCCCGCCAGCACCGCCCATACCGTCACCGGACCGGGGAATGCCTCGGCGCGGACGCCCCAGTCCCGGGCCAGCGAGCGGATGATCGTGAGTCCCCGACCGCCGCGAGCCGTCACGGACGGCGTCGCGGGGGCCGGCAGCGTGGGACCGCCGCCGTCGGTGACGGAGATGGTCACGTCACCCCGGTCGTTCTGCTCCCAGCTCGCGTGGACCTCTTCGTGGGCCAGCGCCCGTGCATGGCGGCACGAGTTGCTGAGAAGTTCCGACAGCACCAGCGCCGCATCGTCTATCACCGACTCCGCGGCCCCACCGTCCCGTAGGTCCCGGCAGAGTCGCCGTCTTGCCGCACCGACCCCGGACGGTCCATGGGGAACCGACATGGTCGATGTTGTCGTCGCCTGCTGAGTAGCCACCAACGTCACCCCCGAGACCTCCTTTGCCTGACGCCAAAGGTTCGATGCCCGGTAGCCTCCGGCCGGAAACCGTCGCTCAGTGATGCGTTGATGAGTTCGCAATGAACGAATACGAGGCGAACGCATTGCGACACAAGCGGTAAATCATACCGAGTATTTGCTCACGCAAGTCTGCGAAGTTGATCACGGACCGTGCGGGGCCGATTCGTGATCACCGCGTCTACCCCGAGACGGGCACACAACTCCACATCCGAGGGATCGTCCACCGTCCAGACGTGCACGGGATGACCGGCCCGCTGCGCCCGGGCGACGTAGCCCGGGTCCCTGCGAAGCACGCGGATGCTGGGCCCGGCGACGTCCGCACCGGCCGGCAGGCTCCCGTCGCGGTGGCGCGGCAGCAGGAACCGCATGAGCTGGACCGTGCCCAGAGCAGGCTCGGCGGCGCGCACCCGCTGGAGCGACCGGGCAGAGAAGCTCATCACCCGGACCGGTCCCGGTACCGGATGGGCCGCGAGCACCTCCAGCAGCCTGCGCTCCACCCGCCCCGCCCACCGGGTCGGATGCTTGGTCTCGATGGCCAAGCCGACCGGGCGCTCAGTTTCGGCCACCAGCGTCAGCAGCCGCTCCAGCGTCAACACCCGCGTGCGCTCCGGTTCCAGCGCGTCCACCTCACCGCGGTCCGGCCGCTCGTGGTCGCCCGCCGACGCCTTCCAGGAGCCGAAGTCGAGCTCGTCGAGGTCCGCCAGTTCCAGGGAGGAGACCGCGCCCCGGCCGTTGGAGGTGCGGTTGACGCGTCGATCGTGCACACACACCAGATGACCGTCGGCCGTCATCCGCACGTCGCACTCCAGCGCGTCGGCGCCGTCCGCGATGGCCTGCCGGTAGGCGGTGAGGGTGTGTTCGGGCGCGTCCTCGGACGCCCCGCGGTGAGCGATCACAGCGATGTCGGCGGTCATCCGCGTATCGTCGCACCGCCCCCGCCCCCCGTGCCGGGGGCGGTCCCCCACTGCCGGGCCCGCGGCGCGACCCGCCCGCCGCACCCGACACCCGCCAGGAGCGCGTCCTGCAGCAATCCGCGCCGTCCGCACGCCCCGTCCGTCGCGTAGCGGTGCCCCTGCCGGGTACGCGCCCCGGGCAGGAACGCTCCGGCCCCGCCGGGCCGGCCGGCAGCGGACCACCCCGACGGGGGTGACCCGAGCCGCGCGGGACTTACCTCCGGCTGACACACGGTGGGCAAGACTGTGCGGGACAAGCCTGGACCGGGGCGTCTGTCCCCACCCTGTCGTGCACCTGAGGAGAAAGCTGTGACCAGCGAAAACATGAGCGCAGGCACACCGGGCCCCAACGACCCGACCCACCGGACGCCGCCGCCGCCCGCCACGCCGCCGCAGAGCGACGTGCCGCCGCGTCCCGCCGCGGCTCCGGGCGCGCCTCCCCCGGCCGCGCCGCCCTCCTCACCCCCTCAGGCAGCCCCCGCCACCGGGCCGGGTGGACCGGCCACCGAGCACGGCGGGCCGGCGGCGCCCACCCCGCCGCCGGCTCCCGGCGCGGCCGCCGACAACCCGACTCCCCCCGGGGCGGGGAACCAGCACACCGGGGCGCACGTACCGGCCGACGAGGGCATCGGGTCGGCGGGCACCGCCTCCGGCGGCACTCCGCCCCCGCCTCCGCACGGGCCCACCGACGGCCCCTGGGCGACGTTCGCCCCACCGCCGCGACGCCGTCGCCGCGGCGGGCTCGTCGCGGCCGTCGCCCTGGCCACGCTGATCGCCGGCGGTATCGGCGGCGGAGCCGGTTACCTCCTCGCGGACAACGCGGGCAACGACCGCGCCACCTCCACCGTCAACAGCTCCAACGGCAGCGGAGTCCAGGAGCGCAGCCCCGAGTCGGTCGCGGGCATCGCCGAGGCCGCCCTGCCCAGCGTGGTGACCATCCAGGCGGAAGGCGACCGGGAGGGCGGCACCGGCACCGGCTTCGTCTACGACGAGGAAGGCCACATCCTCACCAACAACCACGTCGTCGAGTCCGCCTCGCAGGGCGGCCGACTGACCGTCACCTTCTCCGACGGCGAGAGCTACGAGGCGGAGCTCGTCGGCGGCGCCCAGGGGTACGACATCGCCGTGCTCCGCCTGGTCGACCCCGGGGACCGCGACCTCCAGCCGCTGCCCGTGGGCAACTCCGACGATGTCGTCGTCGGAGACACCACCGTGGCGATCGGGGCACCGTACGGACTCTCGGGCACCGTGACCACCGGCATCGTCAGCGCCAAGAACCGGCCCGTCGCCTCCAGCGACGGCATGGGCGGCCGGTCCTCCTACATGAGCGCCCTCCAGACGGACGCCTCGATCAACCCGGGGAACTCGGGCGGCCCGCTGCTCGACGCCGAGGGAGCCGTCATCGGCGTGAACTCGGCGATCCAGTCGAACTCCAGCGCCCCGGGCCAGCAGGCTGGCTCGGTCGGCCTCGGGTTCGCGATCCCGGTCAATCAGGCCGTGCGCGTGGCCAAGGACCTCATCGAGTCCGGCGAACCGGTCTACGCCGTCATCGGCGTCTCGGTGGGGATGACCGAGACCAGCTCCGGCGGCGCCCAGATCAGCACCGAGGGCGACGGGCAGAACGACGCGGTGACACCCGGCGGCCCCGCCGACGAGGCAGGGCTGCGCCCCGGTGACTCGATCGTGAAGTTCGGTGACCGCGTCATCGACAGCGGACCCACCCTCATCAGCGAGATCTGGACCTACGAGCCGGGCGACACCGTTGAGTTGACCTACGTCCGGGACGGGAACGAGCAGACCACCGAGATCACCCTCGACTCCCGGGTCGGCGACCAGGAATGACCCGGAGGCGGGCACCGGGGCCTCACGAGAGCGGCTACGCTGTCGGGGTGCCGCCGTCTCCCGGCGGCACGGGGAGGCTTGCCCGAGCGGCCTAAGGGAACGGTCTTGAAAACCGTCGTGGCGGCAACGTCACCGTGGGTTCAAATCCCACAGCCTCCGCAGAGGCAGTAAAACAGCAGGTCAGGGCGGCCCCCGCACGCGGGGGCCGCCCTTTCCGTTCACACTGCGCGACAACGTGTCCCGCTCTGTTCCACCATCGACCAGGCTGTGTGGCCAGCTCGTGGCCAGACGGTCAGGCGCTGCCGGCGTCGAGGTGAGCGTCGATGAGGGCGTTCGCCTGGTGCTGCTGACCGCGGAGGACCTTCGCGTAGAACCTCCACAGCACAGCCGGGCTGTGGCCAGCGCGCCGTGCGACCTCCACCGGGTCGACTCCCGCCTTGATCCAGCCCGAGACGCCAGCGTGCCGGAGCGAGTACGGCACCTCTGCCAGCGGCGACGCTGCGTCCTGCTGCGCCAGACCCCGGCCCCGGGCGCGCTTCCAGATCTCGGTGTACTCGGTCGACCGGACACGTCCGCCATTGGCCGCGCGGAAGAGCCGGCCGTCGTCCGCGGTACCGAACCGGTCCAGATGCTGACGCAGCAGGGCGACCAGAGCGGGCGGGATGGGCACGGGCCGCGTCGTCTTCCGGGCCCGACGCTTCAGCGTCCGGGCTTCGTAGGAGGCGCCGTCGTCGGTCCAGCCCGATCCGACCTCCGGCCGGCTGCCCCGCAGCAGCAGTTCCCCCCAGCCGGACTCCGGCAGCTGACAGTTGTCCCTCCGGAGGTCCGCGGCCTCCGACGGCCGCATGGCCGCGTAGAAAAGGCAGCCGAAGAACGCTTCGAGGTGACGCCCTCAATGCCCGTCTTCCGCTGTACCCCGGAGCAGAGCTCGCGCCTGCTGCGGTGAGGGCACGTACTGGAAGTCGACCTCGTCGTCGGTCGGCGGCGGGTTCCAGTCGATGCGGTCCAGCGGGTTGCCGACGAGTGCGCCCCGCTCCACGGCGAACCGCAGGGCATTGCTGAAGACGGCTCGCTTCCGCCGGAACGTGTTCTCGGCTGCGGGCTGCTTGTCGAGCCGGAGCGACAGGGCGGTCAGTGCTCGCCGCGTCTTCGCAGCGTCGGCCAGATCGGCGACCTTGAGCGAGTGCTTGGCGGCCCACTCCAGCGCCGCGGCCTCGGCGGCCGGCGGTGCGTCCACTCGCCAGCGGTTCACCAGCTCTCCCGCGTCGTCCCGCCGGCACTGGTAGGCCCACTGCTGCAAGGCACGCCGGAGAACATCGGGAGCAGGGCCGCCGCGCTTGCCCTGCTGGGTGAGCGCCCCGGTGACGACAGCGAGCGATTCCGCGATGCTCGCCCGCTGCTTCCCAGCCGCCGCCGGCCACTTCATCACCGCGTAGTCGCAGCTGTGCGTGTACCAAGTGGGCGAGTTCTTCTCCCGCAGCTCATCAGCCGGAAGTCCGGTCGTCTCGTCGAACTGCTGCCCCTCACGGAGCGCGGCCATGAGCTGGGACCGGCGGCCGTCCGCCTGGGTCTTGGTCCGGAACGGCTGCTGGTGGCGTTCCTCGCCGACACGCCAGCGCAGTTGGAAGGGCGCCGACTTGCTCTCACGCGAGCGGATGCCCCAGATGCGTACGTCGTAGGTGAGCCCCACGTCTTCTCCTCATGGGAAAGGGGCCCGCCGTTGTCGGCGGGCCCCTTGGTCGTGCGGTGAGCGGGTCAGGCGGCTTCTTCGCAGCCGTTCAGCCAGTCGTCGAGGTCGGTCCGGCGGCAGCGAAGCTGTCCGTTGGGGAGCTTGATGAGCTTGGGAGCGTTGCCCCGGGCTCGCATCCGGTAGAAGGCTGCGCGGGAGATCCCGATCTCGGTGAGGACGTCGGAGAGCTTGAGCATCGCGACGGGTGCCACTGGTGACCTTCTCTCTAAGGGGTGTGGGTGCCGCTACATCCGCTACATCCGCTACGCCGCAGTTCAGAGGCCTGTTTGGTGTAGCGGATGGGCGGGATGTAGCGGATAGGAACCGCTACGGCGCGCTGCTAGCCGGTGTGGGTGGCGAGGTGGGGTGTTGCGGTTCCGCGTGCGATGTAGCGGATGCCGGGCGGCTCTTCCGCTACGTCTGCACCGGGTGTGACCTGCGGTGTAGCGGATGTAGCGGATGTAGCGGGCCCAGGGAGGGGGGCGGGGCAGTAGCGGTTCCAGGCGTCGGTGAGGTCTTCGGCGTAGTAGCCCTTGGGGACGCCGCCGGCGGTGCGGATGGAGCGGGGTTTGATGGGCTTGTTGGCTCCGGTGACGTACTCCCCGAGGAGCTTGGACAGGCCGCGCGGGGTGAGCGGTCGACCGTTGCCGTCCATGTCGGCCCAGGGGGCGTCCTCCATGGCGGTGAGGCATTCGAGGACGGCTGCGGTGGGCATGCGGTCGGCGCCGCGGAAGACGTGGTCGCGCAGGTCGGTGAGGAGCTGCACTCCGACGCTTGCCTTGTCGCCTTCGCGGGCGGCGTTGACCAGCTCGATGCATGCCTGGCGGGCGCGGTCGGGCCAGTCGCCGCCTGCTGCGTCGGCAACGGCGAGGAGGGGTTCCCAGACGTCGGCGGGGCGGTCGGTGACGCCGTCGGGCATGGTGGGCCAGGCTTCGGCGACCTGGTCGCGGACCTGGTCAGCCCAGCGGGCGAGTTGGTCACGCAGGGCGTTGCCCTGCTTTTCGTGGACGCGGACGCGGTAGGGCTCGACCTTCTCGTTGGGGGCGCGCTTACGCATCCGGATGATGACCGAGCGGGTCAGGATGGTGTCGGGAAGTCCTCCGAGCCCGGCCATGGCCAGTGCGCAGAAGGTCTGGAACTCTGCGGCTTCCTGGTTGGAGCCTTCGCCGACGCAGCGCAGGACGCTGACGCCGCGGCGGTGGCCGGCGTTGATGAAGCCGCGCAGGGGTTCGTTGTCGCCTGCCTTGGGGCCGAAGATGGTGTCGACCTCGTCGAACAGGACGGTGGGGAGGTTGTCGGTGTTGCCGACGGCCCGGTACATGGCGTTCGCGGTGGCGTGCGCGGCGACCAGGCGGTTGGGGACCAGCGTTTCCACGATCTCCAGCGCCCGTGACTTCCCCGACCCCGGCTCGGGAGACAGGAACGCGATCCGCGGGGTGGAGTCGAAGCAGTCGATGAGGTGCGCGTGGGCGTCCCAGAGGGCGACCGCGACGTAGGCGGCTTCCTGCGGGAAGACGTTGAACCGGCGGTGGAAGCGTTCGACCTGGTTCAGGAGGGTGGCGCCGTCGATCGGCTCGGTGGTGGTCATGAGGTGGTCCCCTCGGGACGGGCGGCGGGGCAGGTGGCCGGGTGGTCGGTGTCCGAGCTGCTGAGCTGGTGGACGTGGTCGCGGAGGTCGATGGGGAGGCGGCTGCCGATGGAGGTCCTGTCGTCCTCTCCTGCCGTGGCGACGAGTTCGACGCACGCCTGGCGGGCGCGGTCGGGCCAGTCGCCGCCTGCTGCGTCGGCGACGGCAAGAAGGGGTTCCCAGACGTCGGCGGGGCGGTCAGTGACGCCGTCGGGCATGACGGGCCAGCTCCCCCGGACGGTGTCGGCGACGGAGAGGGCCCAGTCGGCCAGGCGGTCGCGGAGCTTGTTGCCCTCGGCTTCGTGGATGCGCTGGCAGTAGGGGGAGACCTGCTCGTCGGGTGTGCGGCGGCGCATCTTGATGACGACCGCGCGGGTCATGAGTGTGTCGGGCAGCCCTCCGAGCCCGGCGACGGCTACGGCGCAGTAGGACGGGAAGGCGACCACGCGCTGGGTGTCACCGGCAGCCACGCGCCGGTAGGTGACGCCGGAGCGGCGGTGGCCGGCGTTGAGGAAGCCGCGCAGTTCCTCGTTGTCCCCGGCGGTCTTGGGGCCGAAGACGGTGTCGATCTCGTCGAAGAGGATCGTGGGCCGGCCTTCCAGCCCGGAGACGGCGCGGAAGAGCGCGGCCGGGGAGGCGTTGACGGCGACCATCGGCGATGGCGTGAGGGCCTCCACGATCTCCAGAGCCCGCGACTTCCCTGACGCCGGTTCCGGGGAGAGGAACGCCAACCGCGGGGTGGAGTCGAAGCAGTCGATGAGGTGCGCGTGGGCGTCCCACAGCGCGACCGCGACGTAGGCTGCCTCCTGCGGGAAGACGTTGAACCGGCGGTGGAAGGCTTCTACCTCGTTCAGGAGGGTGGCGCCGTCGATCGGGTCAGTGGTCATGAGGTGGTCCCCTCAGGATGGGTGGGGCAGATGGCCGGGTGGTCGGTGTGCAAGCTGATGAGCTGGTGGACGTGGTCGGTGCCGTGGGCGGTGAGGTGCCACCCGCAGACGCACCAGGCTTCGGCGGTGGCGGGGCCGGTGCGCGGGGTGCGGATGGTGAGCCACCGGCCGGGCTGCCCCGGGTTGGTGGGGCGCGGGTCGGGGATCTGATCGGGCGCCCTTCGGGCGGCGACCTCTCGGGCGCCAACGGCCACCAGGGGCCGGGCCGAACGGGCGAGCCCGGGCCGGTGACGGGTGGGGGTTGGGCTCTTAACGGGGGGCGGCGTGGTCATCCGTTCACCACCGCGGCGACGGGGTTGTTGGCGATCGACCAGTTCAGCGCGCTGGTGACCGTCGCTCTCGTCTCGCTGGGGGTGAGGCCGGCGTGCTGCCCCGCCCCGTTAAGAGCCCCCTCAACCTCCGACCTGGTGAGCTGCCCGGCGGCGACGAACCGCCCCAGCGCCCGGGCCGCCCGCGTCAGCGCCGCATTCCGCGCCCCTTCCGGGGCGGTGGCCACGGCATCGGTCTCGCTCCGGAATGCCGCCGCGACGTACGCCGGGGCCCGCCCCGGCACCGGAGCCGATGCGACCGTGCGGCGGACCGGCAGTGCGAGCAGGGCGAGGAGCCAGTTGGGGAGCGGTGCGACCGGCGCTGCGTCGACCAGCTCGTACCGTCCGGCGGGGAGGGTGGTGCCGGGGGCGAGGACGTAGCCGCCCCACGCTCGGGTGTCGACCAGCGGCCCCAACCGGCCCTGGGTGTTGTGGAGCCTGCTGCCGGGCGGGGCGGTGAAGTACAGGTGCCTGCCCCCGCCCGCGGTCCGCACGGCGCGGGTGGTCGGGACGGGCTGACCGGCGCGCTCGCAGAGCGCCTTGAAGGTCGCCGCGCCGCATGGCGCGTCCCTCTTGTCTGGGGTCTTGGGCTTGTCGAGGTCGACCACGACCAGCCCGGCCGGGCCGGTCGCCAACCCGATGCCGTAGGGCACGGTCGCCCAGGCGCGGCCGATCAGCTCGGGGTCGGTGGTGGCTCGCTGCTCCGGCGTGCGGTGCCCGGCGGCGCAACGGCCGGTGCGAGGGCAGGTGCCGGCGGGGTGACCGGTGGGCCGCTTGCTCCCCGGCCGCAGGGGGAAGACGGGCCAACCGCGGTTGGCGCACTCCAGTGCCGCCGCCAGCAGCGGCGGGCACGGCGAAGGTGTCATGCTGGAACCTCCAGTTCCATTCAGGTGGTCTGGTGAGAGCGGCCCCGGTTCTTGGCGGAATGGGGGGCCGCTCTCGTGTGTCAGCTGGTGCAGGCGTCGTGGTGGTCGCTCGTGTCAGCGCTTCGTGGTGGGGTACCAGCCGCCACGCTTCGGGTCGTAGACCTGGTCGCCGTCTTTGGGTGGGGCGTCCGAGGGCTTCGGCCGGATGTCGAGGGGGCGCTTCGGGGTGATCGGCATAATGGCTGCTCCGTCTCTCAGGGATGGGTGGTCCGGGGCGGCTGTGCTGGCAGGCGGTGCCGCCCCGGGCCGGGGGTCAGCGTGGGTACCGGGTCTCCGTCTCGGGGGGCCGCAGGCGGGCAGTGCACGCGGTAGATGGGTCGGTAGACGCGGTAGATGGGGCGGGTAGATCCGCAGGTCAGGCGGCGGTAGATGCCTGAGTAGATGGATCTGGGGCCGCCACAGGGGAGGGGCTGGGCGGCAGCTCTGCGAGCCGTACGCCGGGCCGTTTCCGGCCCCCGACTGAGATCTGTCGGTGGACGGTGATTCCGCGGGCTTCGAGCCGGGTGCGGAGGGCGGTCACGTCGTGGTCGACGAGGGCGTCCCGAGCGTGGGCGTCGGCGAGGAGGTCAGCGAGGTGCACGGCGGGGCGGTCGTCGGCTACCCGGCGGATCCACGCGAGGAGGGCCGCGTGACGCTCTTCCGGGGACGGCTCGGCAGCCTCCTCCTCGGGGGTGTCGTCGACCTCGTCGGCGGGGGCCTCTTCTGCTGTCGCGGAAGTGGGCTCCTCCTCGGCTGCCGGCGGTACTGCTGGTTTGCCCGCGCGGACCGCCGCGTAGAGCCATGCGCCGGTTGCGACCCACAGCAGTCCGGTGAACTGGTCGATGACCGCTACTCCGGTCCATCCGGCGGCGAGGAGGGTGGTGAGGCGCCCGACGGCGCCCCACCGGAGCCCGAGACGGCCCTTCTTGCCGGGGCTTGCGGCGACCCACCCGGTCAGCGCGGTTTCCGCGCGGGCCCCGACGAGGCGGGACCCGACCCAGATCCGGTCGGCAGCGGCCTGCCGGCGGGTCACCGTCGCTCCCCTCTCGCGCGGTCGAATCCCCAGCGCAGCGCGATCCCGATCCCGGCCGCCGCGGCCATGACGGCGATGACGGCGGCGACGTAGGCGCCGAGGAGGGCGAGGAGGATCGCGAGGGTGCCGAGGACGGTCCAGGTCAGCCGCATCAGGAGCCGCCGTTGAACGCACTGAGGACCATGTCGCCGACGGTGTTCGCTGCGGTGTAGAGGGTGCTGTCCAGCAGCCCGGCGCCGCCCGCGGTCAGAGCCATTGCGGCCCCGGCGACGAAACCGAACAGGATCTGCCAGGTGGTGCCCTTGTTCGCGGCCTTGGCCACGAACGCGCCGATGGCGAAGGCCACGACGACGACAATCGCGCCGCCCGGGGTGAGGCCGGCATTCGCGGCGGCGGCGACCGCCCCGTCCGCGCCGCCTGTGGCACTGCCGGCGGCGAACCCGCCGACGGTGTTCACTCCGGCGCCGGCGGCGCCTCCGAGCCAGCCGAGCAGACCACCTGCGCAGGCGATGGCGAGTGCCCCGAGGGCGAGTCCACCGGCGAAGGGCGCGATGCCCTTGGGGTCCTTGCCCTTGCGGAGCCAGATGGTGAGCCAGACACCGACGATGGCGAGGGAGACGGCGAGGCCGCCGATGGTGAGGGTGGACGAGGTCACAGCGGGACTCCTGTCAGGGCCTGGATGATGTGCCACCAGTGGAGGGCTCCGGCGAGGCCGATGAACGCGGTGGCGGCGAGGGTGCGGGCGATGACGAGCGGCAGCAGCTTGTGGGTGCCCCAGTTCGCTCCGGCGGCGACGAGGATGCCGAACCCGGCGAGGCCGTAGCCGATGCCGATGCCACCGTCGGTGCGGCCGTAGTGGACGACGTCGGCCCACAGGGTGCCGAGCGAGCTGTTGCCGGTGATGGGAGCGACAGCGAGGCCGCAGCCGATGGCCGTGACCCAGGGGCGGCACCGCGCGAGGAGGCGCCAGGCGCGGGCCCGGAAACTGGGGCGGGCCTCTACCGGGACGAGGGCGTCTCGGATCTGCTGGAGAGTGAGGCTGTCCTCGGGAGCGAGCCGGAGGGTGATCTCGGGAGCCACGGGCGGCGGCGGGCGGTGGGCGCCGGGGGTCTCGGGGCTGGTCTCGCGGGGCGCGGGGGACCCTTCGGAGCCGTCGGTCGTCCCACCGTCTTCCTCGGAACGGGGGATCTCGTCGGGCGACTCGCGGCGCCACGGCGGGACGTCGTCCGCGCTTTCCGGGGCGCCGGTGAGAGGCGTCGCGCCGGGCCGGTAGCGAGACCACGACTCGCGAGCGGGCGGGCCAGGCTCGCTGTCCCAGCCGGGCTCGGGGTCCGGTAGGGGCTGCCCGGCCGGGATGATCCGGGTGGGGGAGATGGGCTCCGCCGGGGCGGTCGCGTCCCCTCCCTCGGGGGTGTGATGGGTGGTGGCCATACGAGCGTTCTCCTTCAGGCCGCAACGCGGCCACTCGGCCCGGGCGGCCGGACTCCTGTCCGGCCGTCCGGGGGCGGTTACGCGGCGACCGTTTCGCGGAGTTCGGTGTACCGGTTCGAGACCCAGCCGACCGACCAGCCGCAGAGTTCCGCGGCCTGCCGCACGGACAGGTCGGCGTCGAACGCGGCGCGGACGGTGTCGTGCGCGGTGCGCTCGGGCTGCTTCTGCGTGGCGGGGCCGGCGGACAGCAGCTCGGCTTTGCGGCAGGCGGCCTCCTCGGCTGCGGTGCGGGCAGCGTGCTCGCGGCGTTCGCGTTCCTCGCGCTGGCGCTGCTGCTGGGCGCGTTCACGCTCCCGCCGCGCATCGGCTTCCGCGCGGGCTCGCCGGTCGGCTTCCGCCTGCTGGCGTTCACGGTCCCGGGCCTGCTGTTCACGGGAGGCGCGTTCGTGTTCAAGCCGGAGCCGTTCGCGTTCAGCCTCAGCCGCCGCCTGTTCACGGGCCAGGGCAGCGGTGTGCTCGCGCTCCTCCCGAGCGACCTTCGCCGCATACTCCCGGGCCTCCCGCTCCCGGCGCTCTTCCCGCTCTTGGGCGGCTTCGCGGTCGGCACGCGCGACGCGTTCACGCTCGCACCGCTGCTGTTCACGGGCTTCCCGATCGGCCCTCTGCTGGGCTTCCCGAGCCGTGACCGCGGCACTGAGCGCGCGACGGTAGGACAGGGAGGCTTCGGAGGAGACGATCAGCAGCAGCGGGGCGACAGCGTGGACGGCGACGCCCACCCAATCGCTCTTCAACCAGCTCCCGGCCGTGTTCAGCCCGAGAGTCATGAGACCCGTCATCCAGCGAAGAAGGACAGGCCAGCCGCCCGCGTGACCGCCGACACGAGCCAGCGCCGCGTCCAGGCGGACGACGATGACCACCGCCGCGTCAACGACGATGGGCAGGATCGGTGCCGTCCACTGCCACCCTTCGGGGGTGACCTGCCGGACCAGCGGCGTGACGGTCAGGACGGAGAAAATGACGGCTCCGGCGACGATGAGCCACGTCCCGACGCTCAGCACCCGGTCGGCCTGACGGAGAGTCTGCTCATCCATCCCGACCACCCGCCCCGCGTGCGTCGTGAACACCGGCGGCGGTGCCGTGAACGGCGGCGGCCTCAGCCTGAACAGCCGCGAACAGCCCGTGAACGGGCACCTTCAGCACCCGCCACCGCGACCCGGTGGGACTGTCGACTCCGGGACTCCAATCGCCCCAGCAGTCCTTAGGCGCTGGGTCGTCGGGGTCGCTCTCCGCCTGCTTGAACGCGGCGTGCTCGGTGGCGTGAACGCCGTGAACACGGCCGTCGCGCAGCACGATGAACACCTCCACCGGCCGGGACGCAGCGAGATGAACGGCCCGGGCGAGCCGGTTCAGCTCAGTGCTGAACCGGTCGGCGGTGGCCTCAGCCTCGCGGGCGCGCTGATCGGCGCCGACCACAACGAGAGCAGCGAGCGCGAGGAGCTGCCGGTACTCAGCCCGAGCCCTGCCGACCGCTTCCTCCGCTGCGGACGTGCGGTGGGTGGCCGCCTGGACCTCCCGGGTGGCCTGGTTGACGTTCTCGCGCAGGTGGCGGTAGGCGGTGGCCGCTCGGGTTTCGGCGTCCTCCCGCTGCAACCGCAGGTTGTGCAGGGTCCTGGTGGTGGTGATGCGGATCATCGGCCGGTCCCTTCGTCGTAGCCGATACGGGCCAGGGCCGCGTGTGCGTGGTGAAGCCCGTCGGCCAGGCGGCCGGCTGTGGCCGCGGCCTCCCGGGCCTCGATGCCGAACGCCGCCGCGTCGACCCGCAGCTGGTCGACGTCGCCGGAGTCGTGCCGCAACCGGCCCGAGGTATGCAGCGCGTCGACCAGCGCCGCGCACTGGCCCAGCGCCTGTGGCAACCGGCCGGCCACCGCGGCGAGCGCGCCGATGACGGCGTAGACGTCGCCGGGCATCTCCCAGTCGGCCGCGTCGCTGGGGCGGATGGTGAGGTGGTTGAGCGAACGGATCGCCTCGGCGGCGGCGCGGGCCGCGCCGGCAGCCGTCGTGGGGGTGCGATCGGTCATGCGGCCACCGCCGTCTTCGCGGCGAGGCGGCGGGCGGTGGGGGCCAGCGGTCGCAGACGCCGCACCGCGCCCGGGGCCCGCATCGCGAGACGGAAGAGCTGGTCGAACAGCTCGGGGTCCTCAGCCATGATGTCGCGGGCCGCGTCCAGCCGGGCGGCGCGCTCCTCGCAGCTCTCGCCCTCGACACCCAGGAACAGCTCGGGGTCGATGCCGAGCGACAGCTCGATCATGTCGTGGAGGGTCCGCACCTCGTGCGGACCGACGTACTCTCGCATCAAGCCCTCCAAGGGCTGAACAGGGCAGGGCGACGGCATCCCCGCCAAGGGATGAGCCGTCGCCCTGCTTGCTTGTATAGGTGGTCGGTGGTCGTCGTGCTGGTCAGCGCCGACGGTTGTTGCCGGTCTTTCGGACGTCGCTCAGCGGCGCTTGGGGTCGCCCCAGCACCTCGGGCACGACTTGTCGGCGTTCAACTGCGCGCAGCAGATGTTGCAGACCTCCACGGCCGCGAACACGGCACGTACGATGAAGCGCTTCACAGGGAGTCCTTTCACTGGTTCCTGTGGAGGGCGCCGCCGGAGCTGCAACTCCGGCGCCGCCGCTGTCGTTTGACCGGTCGGTTCGAGCGGCCACGACCACCCGACAGGCACCGCCCCCGCACGTGTGCGGGGCCAGCTCCTGCCGGGCATCGAGTGCGCTCGGCACCGGGCACCCACCCGCCGCACCACGGCGGCCGGCAGCGACCCATCGACGCATCGGGCATCAGGCACGGCACCGGTCCAGCACCACACCCGGCACGGGTCTTCGTCGCACGTCACACCCCCAATCAGTCACGCGACCCCAACGGCCGCAGAGCAAAGAACAAGCACTGCAAGAGGGACTCAAGGTCCCCACCCTCCGGCCGTCGAAAGAGGTCACCGGGCCACCTCACCAGCCAGCACCGAAGCGCTGACCAGCACGTTTAGCGGGATTGCAACGTCCCCGCCCTCAGCATCCGAGCAGCCCAAAGAAGGCCCCTCGTGTCTCACCCCGGGTCACCCGGGCTCAACACGAAGGACCGTACCACTATTCGCGAAAGGCAGCTAGGTTGCCGTTCTGTCCGTAGCGCTTACCGTGTAAAGCAGCAAGGTTCTGCGAGCGCACGACAGGTAGGAGGCAGCAGTGGGCGCCAGTGAGTGGGTGCACGAGTCGGCGCCGTACGTTCGGCCCCGCGGGGAGGGCAAGCGCGATGCGTGGGGCGAGGAGGCCGCGGCGGCGGGGAGGTCTGGCGGACAACGCGTCCTCAGCGCCGGCGAGACGAGCCCACCAGCTTGGGTCGCAGGCGCTCTAGGGCTGGACCACGACGAGCGAGTTGTCGCCCGCCGCCGGATGATCTACCTGGACGGGGCCCCGATCGAGCTGACCGACAGCTACTTCCCCGTGCGGGTTGCCGGGGGCACCCGTCTTACGGGGACCGCCAAGATTCCAGGCGGCGTAGTCACGCTGCTGGCGGAGCTGGGGTACGAACCCTCTCTCGTCCAGGAGGACATCACGGCTCGCTTGTCGACCCCGGAAGAACAAGAGCTTCTGCTCCTAGGACCGCACGACCCGGTTCTGTGCCTCGCCCGGACCACCAACGACGAGGCCGGCGAGCCGTTCCAGTTCGACTTCTCCGTGTTCCCCGCCACCTCGCAGCGCTTGCGCTACCGACTGAAGGTTGGTTGAGATGCCTGCCAACGACAGCCCCGACGTGCGACCGCTGCATCAGCGGATCGCTGCCGACCTACGCGACGAGATCATGTCCGGCGAACTGGAGCCTGGCGCGAGCCTGCCTTCGACAGCCCGGCTTAAGGAGCGCTTCCAGGCGTCCAACGCCACCATCCAGAAGGCCCTTCAACTACTCAAAGCGGAGCAGCTGGCCGTGGGGCGCCCTGGAGCGGCGGTCACCGTGCGGGAGCACCGGCAGCAGACCATGCGCCCCGCCGACTTCGGCCAGCCGGCGGAAGCTGCCAAGCCGTACCGCTGGCTCACGGAAGCGGCGAAGCGCGGTCGGAAGGGCAGCATCAAGCTGCTAGCTGTCGGCGAGGTCAGCCCCCCGCGAGAGATCGCGAAGCTTCTGGACCTCCCCGACGGCGAGACGGCCGTGATGCGCCACCAACTGCTGTCGCTCGATGGTGAGCCGGCAGAGCTCGTGACGTCCTACTACCCGAGCGATCTCGCCCGCGGGACGGCTCTCGCCGAGGAGCGCAAGATTCGAGGAGGTACGCCGACCCTCCTTGCGGAACTGGGCTACCCCCCGAAGGAGACCGTGGACCGCGTATCTGCCCGCGTACCGACTCAGGAACAGTGGGAAGCGCTCCAGCTCCCGAGCGAGCTGCCGGTCATACGGACACTCCGAGTCGTTTATAGCCACAATGAGCGACCGATTGAGGCCACCGTTATGGCCAAGGCCGGCCATTTGTACGAGCTACAGTATGAATTTGACTGAGGGGAGCCCCTGGCTGCTGGATCGCTGACAATGTGGCCTTGTGGCTGAATTGATCAGGACCTCGGAGCCGTCCTGGATAGCCGGTCCACCGCGCGGAGCCCGCATCAGCAGCTCGGTAAGCCGGTCACCACGCTACACAGAAACGGCGCGACCCGGTTCGCGAGGGCTGACCGGGTAGCCCCCTTGACGACCGGATACTCCTGATAGACCGTTGACGGTACACCTTTTCGACCGCTCGCCCTCTATCGCTCAAGCTCCAAGTCGCAAAACTTCAAGACCGACGTCACCAGCATGAGCGCCATAACCGCATTGACCCGCTTGTACTGGACGCGCGAAACACCGTGAGCACTTGGGTGCCGACCAAAAGAACCCGGAATCGGGTCGCCATTCTTAGGCCAGTATTCAGTGTGAGCGTACCAGACCGGAGCAAACGTGAAAGCGACCCGAATACTGTAGTCATCCAGATTGAACTTGACGCCCTTCTTTTTGAATTCATTCTTCGTCAGCTTAACCCGACTAGCACTGTCGAAGTGATTTCTCATCAGAGTGTCGAGCAGATTGGCGGCGAGGGCCTGCGCTGGATTCGCGTGACCATCTCTAAGCGCATCCACGCAGCTGCGCGCGAACTCGCACGGCTCAGCCAAGCCGGGATGGTCAATGCTCGTAAGTACAGCTTCGCAGTCGCTGACGATCCCCTTCCAGCGCCTACCGATGATGCGGCGCCGGGCCGCAGCATCCGGAGCCCCGATAAGCGCCTCAACAACCTTGGGCCCTGGCACCCACATAAGAGGAATGCCTTCATCAATGAGAAGTTTCTCAAAGACCTCGATCGAGGGCGTGGCAGCGTGAAGATTCTCAGGATAGATTCTTTTGCGGATCTCAGCAAATGACTCGAACGCCTCTATCCACTGCTGCCTAAAGTGAAGCGCTAGCGGCTCCATAGCCGTCCGGACAAAATCCCGGAATCCAGCCATTTCCGCCATCTGCTTGTGCACCATATCCGCGACGGCGAGGCCGACAGGGGCAATATCGAATACAAATCGAGATAGGTCAATCTCGGGCCTGTAGAGATCAGCTGCCCACTCGGCCAATTCTGCACCCAAGCCGCCGTATACGTACGGCATACTCAGAGCAGGGTGGAGCCCCGAGAGGGAATTTCCCTCTTCACGGATCACTTTCTCGTGCGCGTTGCTCTTCGACTGCTCCTCCTGGGGCTCCGGCTCAACGCTGTCATCGTCGTTCATGGCGCTATGATCCCACCGCTCCGCAAGTCGCTGTTATGGATTGCTCCCGTTTGTACCGCCGCCGCGAAGAGTCCTCCTCCAAGCGGCGCCCGGCTGATCCTCGCGCTCGCCTGGATGGTGCTCGGTACAGCACCGTGGCCACCCTGTGGCCCGAGACCCCAAAGAAGAGAAGACAGCGAGACCAAACCCACAGGTCAGGGGGACACAGGCACGTTGGACTGCGCGGTCTTGAAAACCGTCGTGGCGGCAACGTCACCGTGGGTTCAAATCCCACAGCCTCCGCAGAGGTGAGCACAGCACCAGCCCGGAAGGGGCGTCCGCCAGCAGGCGCGGCGCCCCTTCCGCGCGTCAGGGGACGCTCATGTTTCACGTGGAACACATGCCCCATGAGCCCCTCCGCCCCCTCGGCGCTCCACCCTGCGCCGCGCATAGCCGCACCTCGTCGTCCACACACGCCGGATACTGGCCCCATGCCGCTGCCATACGCCTACCGGGTGAGCACGCACGACAGGTCCTCGGGAGTCGCCGCTCCTGCGAGAAGGCCGTGAAGCAAGCCCGTGCGCTCGACGTTTTCCCCGAGCCCATACCGTCCTTGCCGTACGAGATGGAGACCACCGACGCCGAGGACCGGCACCTCGGCGACCACGCGTTCTGGGACCACCTGAGCCGAGCGGTCCGGGCGGGCTTCGCGGGCCTCCTGGCGGAGAGCCACGTCGCCGGCGCCGGGCGATGGCGCCTCCTCACACCTGGCACCGTGGACGCGATGCGCGCTCGGACCGCGCCACACGCCCGGTCGGCGGTGTCGCCTCACCTGTACCCCGACCACGACGCCGTGATCGCCCCTCTGCCGGCCGAGGGTCTCCTCAACCTGCACGCCGACAAGCGCTCCGCTCCTCTGTTCACCGCAGTCGTGCCCGAAGACGTCGGCGCACTACAGGCCCGTTGGCGGGCCGAAGCGACGGAGAGCGACTGCGGCCCGGGCTTCCTGAGGATCTTTCAGCTCGACGATCTCGTCACCGGCACGGTGACCCGCATCGCCGACTTCGGCGTCTCCTACGTCGACATCGGTGGCTTGAGGCCATGATCAACATGCCTGAGCTGGCGCGCGCACGGGTCGGTCATCCCTCCGATGTCCTCTCCGTCGACCGGCGGGTCCGCGCCCGCGTCGTCAACATCTGCTCGGACCGCGGGCGGGTGTCACTGTCCCTCAGAGACGTGACGGGGCCCGACACGTCCGCCGCCTCGCCGCCGAGCGCATGAGCACGAGGACGGTGGCGAGGGAGCCGCCCCACCTCACCCGGTGTGCCCGGGTCGGGAGAGGAGGTTCGCCACGATCAGCGCGGTGTTACCGCGAGGTGGCGACGGGCAGAAACCCAGACTTCGTCGAACTCTTCGGAGGTGAGTTGTTCGGGATCGTGGCCTTCCCATTCCGAGACCGGCGGCTCGGCCGTGGTCCCGAACCTGCTGTCGTACCCAGCGAGGCGGCCTGCGTCGCGGGCGCGCTGCCACTCGGCGAGCGAGGCAGCCACGACCGGCGTCAGCTCAGGCTCTTCGAGCTCGACCTGCCTGGTCACCCAGCCTTCGGCATCGACCTCGAAGTAGAACCAGACATCGTCCTCGTCCCAGTAGCAGCGCATCCATGGCGTCACCGGGCCATGATCGCCGGGCGGGATATCTCCGCCCAGCGCGGGGGCGGCCTGGTCCCAGGAGCGTCCTCGGTCCGGGTGCTCATGACTCGAGCAGCAGCCACGATCTCGGTGCCGAACACGGTGGGGCGCGTCGCCTGAGCTCGCTCGATGAAGACCGGGCGAGGTGGTCATGCGGGGCTCAGGACCGCGCAGTATCCGTTTCTGACGTAACGTCACATTCGACATCACAGCCGACGTCAGAACCGAGTTTCCGACCCGAGATCCGAGGCCCTACAGCGGCGTCAGAAGCCGCCCTCCATGTTGACGAAGCGGGAGTAGTGGCCCTGGAAGGCAACGGTGATGGTCGCGGTGGGGCCGTTTCGGTGCTTGGCCACGATCAGGTCGGCCTCGCCCGCCCGCGGTGACTCCTTCTCGTACGCGTCCTCGCGGTGGAGCAGGATGACCATGTCGGCGTCCTGCTCGATCGAGCCGGACTCTCGGAGGTCCGAGACCATCGGCTTCTTGTCGGTCCGCTGTTCCGGACCACGGTTCAGCTGCGAGAGCGCGATCACCGGCACCTCCAGCTCCTTGGCGAGGAGCTTGAGGTTTCTCGACATGTCCGAGACCTCCTGCTGGCGGGACTCGGGCCGACGGGAGCCGCCCGACTGCATCAGCTGGAGGTAGTCGATGACGACGAGTCGGAGGTCGTTGCGCTGCTTCAACCGCCGGCACTTGGCGCGGATCTCCATCATGGAGAGGTTCGGGGAGTCGTCGATGTACAGCGGCGCCTCGTTGACCTCGGCCATCTGCCGGGCGACCCGGTTCCAGTCCTCGTCCGTCATCGAGCCCGAGCGCATGTGGTGCAGCGCCACCCGCGCCTCGGCGGACAGCAGGCGCATCGCGATCTCGTTGCGCCCCATCTCCAGGGAGAAGATCACGCTCGGCAGGTTGTGCTTGATGGAGCAGGCACGCGCGAAGTCCAGCGCGAGGGTCGAGTTGTGGACGACGATCCCCTGCGCCAGGAAGTTGTGGGTGCCGTCGACGGTCAGGTCGTAGACCTCCGACTCCCCGGCCGGTTCGATCGTCGCCACCGGGTCCCAGCCAACCACCGAGTCGGCGAGTTCGCCGAGTTCGGGGACGTCGAGCTCCACCGCCAGCCTCCGCAGCTGCTCCCGGCTCACCGGGCCCGGCCGCTCCGGCTGCCGGGGCCCGCTCGTCGGCCCGTTCACCGCTCGGCGGGCGTGCGCGGCGTCGATCAGCTGCCGCACCTCCGCAGGGAGCGGCCCCTCGGCTGCCGCCACCGGCGGGGACGCGTCGTCGGGAGTGGCGTCGGCATCGGGAGCGGCGTCGGGAGCGGGAGCGTCCGCGACGGCGATGTGGTCACCGGGCGCGAGCTCGGCCAGCTCCACCCAGCCGCCGAGGGTGCGGAAGGGGTGGTTGGCGGTGGCGGTCACGGTCCGCCCCCCGACGGTGGTGAGGCGGAACACCTCCCGGCGGCCGTTCGGTACGAAGTCGGAGGGCCGGACCGATCGCAGCCGCCAGTCGGCGCCCAGCGTGTGCACCCGCAGCGGTTCACCGGCCAGGCCGCGGCGGACGAACTCGGCGATGGTCAGCGGCTCGCCCGTCGCGGCCTCCGTCAGCACGGTGTCCGCAGCGAGGCACTTTCCCATGGCGGGACGGGCCGCGATGACGATCATCTGCCCCGGGTGGAGGCCGTTGGTGAGCGAGTCGAGGTCGGTGAAACCGGTGGGCACACCGGTCATCTCACCGCTGCGGTTGCTGATGGCCTCGATCTCGTCGAGCGCGCCCTCCATGATGTCGCCGAGGGGCAGGTAGTCCTCGGCGGTGCGCTGCTCGGTGACGGCGTAGACCTCCGCCTGGGCGGAGTTGACGATCTCGTCCACGTCGCCGTCGGCGGCGTAGCCCATCTGCGTGATGCGGGTCCCCGCCTGCACGAGCCGCCGCAGCACGGCCCGCTCGTGCACGATCTCCGCGTAGTACTCGGCGTTGGCCGCGGTCGGCACGGTCTGCACCAGGGAGTGCACGTAGCCGGCTCCGCCGACCTTGGAGAGCTCACCCCGCTTGGTGAGTTCGTGCGCGACGGTGATCGGGTCCGCAGGCTCGCCCTTGGCGTACAGGTCGAGGACAGCCGCGTAGATGATCTCGTGGGCGGGCTTGTAGAAGTCGTGGCCCTTGAGCACCTCGACGACGTCGGCGATGGCGTCCTTGGACAGCAGCATGCCGCCGAGCACGGACTGCTCCGCCTCCAGGTCCTGCGGCGGCATGCGCTCGAACCCACCGCGGTCCGGGGCGTCGTCGAACCCCTCGTCGTCGTCGCGGTTCTTGCCCCGGCCGCGACGCGGCCGGGAGACCTCGGCGGTGTCCCAGGCGCTGCCGGTGTGATCGAGATCGGTCACGCCCCCGCCCCTTCTGAACTCGGTGCTCGCGCCTCGTACGCGGGCCGTTGCCGGGCGGCAGCCGGCGTCACCGGCCCCCGCAGCTCATTGCTACGGCACGGCACTGACACCCGATGTCCCGACGCCTGCCGCTGTCGTCGGCGGGCCCGACGAAGGGGCACCGGAGGAGACAGGCGAAGGGCCACGCTACGCCCCCGGGCCCGTACCACCAACCCGGTTATCCACAGGCTGGAGGTCAACCATGTGGATGTCTGATCAGACCCTGTGGACAACCCGACGTTTCCTGTGGACGGTTCAGTGGACAGCGCTGTGGAGAACCTCCGCACACCTCTACGAAACCAACCCTGACCTGGCAGTACGTCATCCCTGAGCCCCTGGCGACAAAAAGTTCGCAGAACTCGGCCAGATCCCCGCCAACTCCGTGGGGCATCCCACACACCGGGCTGACACGTAAGGATCAGTTGAGCCTTGCGTCAGTTACCTGTGGATGTTTGGATCACCCCATGAACCGCAACCCCGACCGCGAGCGCCCCACCGGGGCACGGCGGAGCCCGGGCTCCGGGACCGACCGCGGCGACGGCCCTGCGGAGACGACGCCGGCCGCCACCACCGGGGCTCCGGTCACCGCCCCGACGCCACCCGTCCCCACCCCGGCACCCGGCGGGCCGGCACCGGGCCACCCCCCGGACGCCCGGCCCACCCACCGCGCAGACCGCGCCGCCACCCCCCGCGAGGAGCGGCGGCGCGAAGGGCGACGGCACGACCGCGAGATCCTGGCCCTGGCCGTTCCGGCGTTCGGCGCCCTCGTCGCGGAGCCGCTGTTCCTTCTCACCGACTCCGCGATGATCGGCCACCTGGGCACCGCCCAGCTGGCCGGCCTCGGTGTGGCCGCCGCGCTCCTCGCGACCGGCGTCAACATCTTCGTCTTCCTCGCCTACGCGACCACCGGAGCCGTCGCGCGCCGCGTCGGAGCCGGCGACCTGCCGGCCGCGATCCGCCAGGGCATGGACGGCATCTGGCTCGCGCTCCTCCTCGGCGCGGTCACCGCGGCGACCGTCTTCGCGACGGCACCCGCCCTCATCGAGGCGTTCGGCGCCTCCGCCACCGCGGCGCCCTACGGCGTGACCTACCTGCGGATCAGCGCTCTCGGCATCCCCGCCATGCTGGTCGTCCTGGCAGCGACCGGGGTGCTGCGCGGTCTCCAGGACACCCGCACCCCGCTCTACGTCGCCGTCGGCGGTTTCGGCACCAACGCGGGACTCAACGCGCTGCTCATCTACGGCCTGGGCTGGGGTGTCGCCGGGTCCGCCTGGGGCAGTGTCGTCGCTCAGACCGGCATGGCCGCCGTCTACCTCTGGGTCGTCGTCCGCGGCGCGCGGCGCCACGGCGCGTCGCTCCGCCCCGACGCCGCCGGCATCCGGGCGTGCGCCCGCGCGGGCACCCCCCTGCTGGTGCGGACACTGTCCCTGCGGGCCGTGCTGCTCATCGCCACCGCTGTCGCCGCCCGCATGGGGGACGTCTCGGTGGCGTCCCACCAGATCGCCCTGACGATCTGGAGCCTGCTCGCCTTCGCGCTGGACGCCATCGCCATCGCGGGGCAGGCCATCATCGGCCGCTACCTGGGGGCCGGCGACGCCGACGGCGCCCGACGCGTCTGCCGCCGCATGGTGCGCTGGGGCATCGGCTCGGGGCTGGTCCTCGGAGCCGTGCTCGCCGCCACCGGACCGCTGCTGCTGCGGGTGTTCAGCTCCGATCCCGACGTCCGCTCCCAGCTCCTGGTGCTGCTGCTGATCGTCGCCGTCACTCAGCCGATCGCGGGCGTCGTCTTCGTCCTCGACGGCGTGCTGATGGGAGCCGGGGACGGCGCCTACCTCGCCTGGGCGATGCTCGGCACGCTGCTGCTGTTCGCACCGGTCGCACTGCTGGTGCCCGTCCTGGGCGGCGGCGTCTCCGCCCTGTGGTGGACCATCGCCGGACTCATGATGGGCACGAGGCTGGTGACGCTCTGGCTCCGCGCCCGCACCGGACGCTGGTTGGTCACCGGTTCCGTCCGCGGCTGAGGAAACCGGCGGCCCGGCCAACGGTGCGGGGGTGGTGCGGAGGCTCCGGGGGCGGAACCGGGACCGGCTGCGCCCCATCGACGCGCCGGTACCGCACCCCACCCGGCACACGACGACGGGCCGCCTTCCGCGAGGGAGGCGGCCCGTCGAGGTACCGCTGTGCTCACGTGCCGCGCCAGGGCGGCACCACCGCGACCGTGCCGAACGACGACCGACCGCTCGTCAACCGAGCGGTGCCGCCGGCCACCCGAACCGGTGACCATCCCCGTCACGCGGGGATGACGCACCGGCCCGGGCGCGCCCGGCTCACTTGGCGGCGCTGACCTCCAGGCCGACCTTCACGGTGACCTCGGGGTGCAGGCGGACCGAGACCTGGTGGGCACCCAGGCTCTTGATCGGGTGGCCCAGCTCGATGCGACGCTTGTCGAACTCGGGGCCGCCGGCCTGCTTCACCGCCGTGACGATGTCGGCCGGGGTGACCGAACCGAAGAGGCGGCCGCCGTTGCCGGCACGCACCTTCAGCCGGACCTTGACGCCTTCGAGCTGCGCCTTGACGTCGTTCGCCTGCTCGATCGTGGCGATCTCGCGGATGCGACGACCGCGACGGATCTGCTCGACGTCCTTCTCGCCGCCCTTGGTCCACCGGATGGCGACGTTGCGGGGCAGCAGGTAGTTACGGGCGTACCCGTCCTTCACCTCGACGACGTCACCGGGAGCGCCGAGACCGGAAACCTCGCTGGTCAGGATGATCTTCATGCTGTGTCACCCTTCCTTAGCGCGCAGTGGAGGTGTAGGGCAGCAGCGCCATCTCACGGCTGTTCTTCACGGCCGTGGCGACGTCACGCTGGTGCTGGGTGCAGTTGCCGGTGACCCGGCGGGCACGGATCTTGCCGCGGTCGGAAATGAACTTCCGCAGCAGGTTCGTGTCCTTGTAGTCGACGTAGGAGATCTTCTCCTTGCAGAACACGCAGACCTTCTTCTTCGGCTTGCGTGCAGGCGGCTTCGCCATGGTCTCTTTCCTTCGATTCGCTCAAGAAGTGGGGAGAACCCGCTTCCCTTCCCGCGGACCGGGTCGCCCCGGTCCGCCCCGCGGCCGGAGCGGCCGCTAGAAGGGGGGTTCGTCCGAGTAGCCACCGGAGTCGCCGCCGGGGCCGGAGCCCCAGCCACCGCCGCCACCGCCGCCGCCCTGGCTGCCACCCGAGGGGCCGGTGGCCCACGGGTCGCCGCCCTGGCCGCCGCCACCCTGCTGGCCGCCGCCGGGGTTGTTGCCCCAGCCGCCGCCACCCTGCTGGCCGCCACCGCCGCCGCCGAAGCCGCCGCCCTGCCCACCGCCACCGCCACGACCCGAGGTCTTTGTGACCTTGGTGGTGGCGCTGCGCAGGCTGGGGCCGACCTCCTCGACGTCCAGCTCGTAGACCGTGCGCTTGACGCCTTCCCGGTCCTCGTAGGACCGCTGCTTCAGCCGGCCCTGAACGATCACGCGGGTGCCCTTGGTGAGGGACTCGGCGACGTTCTCCGCGGCCTGACGCCAGACCGAGCAGGTCAGGAACAGGCTCTCGCCGTCCCGCCACTCGCTGGTCTGCCGGTCGAAGACACGGGGGGTGGACGCGACGCGGAACTTCGCGACCGCCGCACCGGAGGGGGTGAAGCGCAGCTCGGGGTCGTCGACGAGATTGCCGACGACCGTGATGACGGTCTCGCCTGCCATTGGGGGAACCTCTCGGCGGGTGTTAACTGGTGCTGCGATGATGACGGGTGGCTCTGACACCACCCGCCGACGTGACTACCCGGTTTCCGTCCGGGCCCCTACGGGGCCGGTGTCATGCGGGGAGCGGAGCTCACCGGATAGTGGGACGGAGGACCTTCGTCCGCAGGACCGACTCGTTCAGGCCCATCTGACGGTCGAGTTCCTTGACCAGTGCGGGCTCGGCCTGCACGTCGATCACGGCGTAGATACCCTCGGGCTTCTTGTTGATCTCGTAGGAGAGACGACGACGGCCCCAGGTGTCGACCTTCTCGACCTTGCCGTTGCCCTCGCGGATCACGGTAAGGAAGCTCTCGATCAGGGGGGAGACAGCGCGCTCCTCCAGATCGGGGTCGAGGATGACCATCACCTCGTAGTGACGCATGTGGAACCCACCTCCTCTGGACTCAACGGCCACGGACGTTCCGTGGCAGGAGGGTTGTATGCGTGACCGTGTCACCTGCCGGGCCCACCGGGGTGGGAGCGGCGTCATGACACGGACGACCCAGCCTACCCGGTGCCCCGCTCCGGTTGAAATCCGCCCAGAAGGCGCCACACTCTGTGGTAGACGCTTCACGCCTGGAGGTGCCCATGGCTCAGGCAGTGCAGGGACGCGCCGGACACGGTTCCCCGCTGTCCTTCTTCAACACCGACGGCAACCCCCACCCCAGGGAGAACACCCTCGCCCTGGTGACCGCGGGACTCGGGCTCGTCGCCCTCGTCACCGCCTTCTTCCCCGGACTCCACCTGATCGCCTCCTGGGCGGGCCTGGTCGGCATCGCGACCGGGGCGACGGGCCAGATGATCTCCGTCACCACGGCCGAACGATTCGTGACGGTGGTCGGGCTGGGTGCCGCCGCGACCGGCTTCTACCTGGGCATGGCGCACGGCGGGCTCTTCGGCGGACTCCTCGGCTGACCGCCCCCGTGCGCCGCGTCACGGTGCGGGACGACGGCACACGGCCGCCGTCCCGCAC
>NZ_JAAVJD010000003.1:0-16724 GCF_012033735.1 Streptomyces lonarensis
GGTCGCAGCCGGCGGGCCGTCACCGCGACGACGGCCGCCAGCAGGGCGAGGCCGAGCCAGACGACCCACGGTTCCGGCCAGGTACCCGGGGACGGCAGCCCGGGCGTCCGTCCTCCGTCGACACCGGAGACGACCACGGCCGCCACGCCCACCACGGCGGCGACGACCAGCAGGCGGCCGGCCACCCGGGCGGCGAGCTCCGCGTGCGGCGGGCGGCGGTCGCCCCGCACGGCCAGCCGTTCGGACGGCCTCGCCGGCCGGGCCAACCGCAGCAGCAGCAACAGGCCCAGCGGAATCTGGAGCGCCCACACGAAGGAACGGAACAGGCCGTCGAACCAGACGCTCGTGCCGTACAGCAGGGTGTGCCACACGCTGAGGACATAGACCACGATGATGAAGCGGTGCAGGGCCCGCCACATCCGGGCGCCCGTGGCGTGGCGCAGGTAGTACGCGAGGCTCAACGGGATCGCCAGGTAGAAGGCGAGCAGGCCGATCAGGATGGCGAGCCGCCCGGTCCCGGAGGGGTAGTAGCCGGGGACGAAACTCTCGGCGAACGCGGAGGCCACGCGGCCGACCCAGGTGGCGGAGTCGCCGTGGTTCGACCGGACGAACTCCAGGAAGAGCAAGAACGCGTGCAGGAACATCAGCGCGATGGTGGTGAGACTGGTGGTGCGGTGCAGCTTCTCCGTGCGCGCCGCGGTGAGCCGGCGCCACGGGGGCCGGGCCCCCGACCGGAGCAGGCCCAGCAGGACGGTGCCGTAGGCCCACAGCAGCGCCGACCAGCCGAACGCCTGGCAGAGCCAGTACATCCAGTGCCGCGGGTCGGCGAGGTGCGGCATCACCTCCACGGTCGAGGATGTGCCGTTCTCGATGCGTATCCAGAGCCACGCGAAGATCAGACCGGTGATCAGGAGTGCCAGACTCGCGTCCGGCACCGTCGCCCGCAGGTCCGCGCGGAGGCCGCCGCGGTCGAGGCGCGGCCGGCGCCGCCGTGGCGGCAAACCGGGCTCGGACCCGCCGTCCACCAGGTCGGGAACCACCGGGCCGGTCATCTGCCTCACACCCCATCGGGTCGCACGGATGCTGCGCTCCGCAGAAGATACGTGCTGAACCCGACCGGGATAAGAGGTGGAACGAGGATGTGCGCAGTCCCGGTCCGGTTCGCTCCGCTTCGGGGGAGCGTCCCGGGCGTCCCGTCGATCCGGGCGCCGCTGGTGCCGACTGCCGCACGACCGCACGACCGCTCATCCCTGGTCCGCGACGAAGGGTGCGTACCCGACCGGGACCTCGCTCACCTGAAGGTCAGAGAAGAGCAAGGTCAGCTGATGCGCGGTGAGTTCCAGGCGCACCTCGTGGAAGTCGATCCCGAGAGCCGTCGACCAGCGGCGGGCCGTCTCGGACTCGGGAAGGAGTACGGCTCCCGGGTAGAGGGCCTGCCACTTGACCCCCCATACGTATCCGTCGAGGTCGACGCCGGTTCCGTGATCGATGAGCCGGTCGTCCAGGGAGACCCGCCACGTCTCCGGCCGCACCGCCGTCCCGCACCGGGCCTCCACGCAGTACCGGAAGAGACAGCGCAGGTACGACGGTGCGACGCCGCTTCGGGGGTCGGCCGTCACGTGGACGATGACCTCGTAGTCGCGCATGTAGTCGGTGAACCCGTGGTGCACGACGGCGTGGTCGAAGGTCCCGTCGAGCATCTGCTCCAGTACGGCGGTGTCCATGCCGCCCTTCTACCTCACGGGCCGAGCACCCACCAGCGGGATTCGCGGATTGCGGGCGTCCGCTTCGCTCAGGGCCGCCCGGGCGACTCGCGGTCGGCGGCCCGGTGGCCGATGAGGTGGTCCTCCGGCAGCCCGAGGTCGCGGTTGAGCGCCACCCAGCCGAGCGGCTCACCTCGACGGCGCGGGAACTTCCGAGGAGCGACCGGAGCAGTGGCCGGCCGTGGAGCGTCTCGCGCCGCAGACCGGACGCCTCCGGTGAGTTCGTGATCGTCGAGGCGGCGGTGCACTCGGGGCACGCCGACGCCGTATCGTCGTGTCGGGCACGCGCCACACCGCCCGTCGGCGTGGTGCCCTCTGATCCGCACTTTCGACACCGCTTCGGCCCCGAACTCGGCCACTCCTACCGCACGCGGACACCGAGCGGGCGGACGGGCGGGCGCGGCCCGGGCGGGAGTCCAGCGAGGAGCCGTGGAGCGTGGTCCACGAGAGGCCGGCTGACGAGGCGACGTCTCCCGCCCGGCACGGGCGCGGTATCGCCGTTCTGTGTGAGGCCGCGTGCCGCTACCGTGCGGACGAGTTGCTGCCCGAGGATCTGCCGATGGCCGCTGCCGAGGCGCTGGCGGCCGGACTCGACACCCCCCGCCCTCTGCGACCTCGCGGGCCGGAGCCGCAGAACCGATCCGCGCGACATCCGCGAGCTCTTCGAGGAGACGCTGCGGGAAGCCGGAGTGGACCTCCCGCCGCTCCCGCAGGCCAGGCGGCACGCGCTGCGCCGGATGGCGGCCCGCGTCGCGGCGCGGGAGGTCGCGCCCGCGGCCCTCGCATCCGACGACTGGTGGGAGACCGAGACCGGGACTCCCGAGGAGGAGGCCCTGGTGGCGCTCCTCCCGTCGTGTGGTTGCTGCGCCGGCTACTCCATCGGGGCCGACGTACGCACGTGGGAGGTCGAGGTCCGCGCAGCGGCGCTCGCCCTCGCGCGGGCCACGCCGCCCCCTGCCGGGTGCTGACGGCCGCCACCCTCCCGCCACGGGGTACGGAGGTGACTGCCGGCGCACGGAAAGCCTGCCGCCGCCCGGCGGCGCGCCACCCGTGCACGACGCGGGGCGGTCGGTCTGCTCGACACTCCCGGCGGGCTGCCGAGGCCGCATCACCGCTCCGGCGCGACGCACCGCCCCTGGCCAGGCCCTTCGCCGCCTCCCGACCCCGGGCGCGCACTCCGCGATGGGAGCGGATGCCTCCCGGCCGGACCACGTCGCCCCGAGGCCGTCGGAAGCGCAGCGGCGCCGGCTGTCCCGCGTTCGACGGCGCCACTCCGCTCCCCGGTCCGGCCGCCCCCACCGGCGGAGCGCAACCGGACCGCCGCCGCGGTCCGCGCGGAGCCCGAAGGCGGTGGCCGGCGCCGCCTCACGCACCGGAGCGCGGTGCGGGGCTCTCGCGCGTCGCCGCCCAGGAGGCCAGCAGCCGCAGCCCCTCCTCTGCGGCCGAACCCGGCTCCGCCGCGAAGACGGTCAGGGTCAGGCCGGGTTCGGCGGCCATCTCCAGCCCCTCGTACGCCAGCACGAGTTCTCCGACGGCGGCGTGGTGGAACCGCTTGGTGCCGGTGCCGTGGTGGCGCACGTTGTGGGCGCCCCAACGGGTTCGGAAGGCGTCGCTGCGCGTGGAGAGCTCGCCGACGAGGTCGTGGAGGTCCTTGTCGTGGGGGTTGCGGCCCGCCTCCGTGCGGAGGATGGCGACGGTGATGTCGGCGGCCTGCTCCCACTCGGGGTAGAAGCGGCGGGCGGCAGGATCGAGGAAGGTGAAATGCGCCAGGTTGGCCTGGTTGCTGGGGGTGGCGTAGACGTCCGCGTAGAAGGCGCGGGCCAGCTGGTTGGCGGCGAGCAGGTCCATCCGCCCGTTCCGGACGAACGCGGGACCGCCCGTGACGGCGTCCAGGGTCCACTGGAGGCTCGGATGCGGTTTCCAGCGGTCGCCGCCCCGGCGTCGGCGCGGCCGGGTGAGCGCGTCGGAGCCGTCGGCGGCCTGGGCCAGCCGGAGCAGGTGGGCGCGTTCCGCGTCGTCGAGCCGGAGCGCTCGGGCGACGGCTTCGAGGACGGCCGGCGAGACGCCCGCCAGGTTGCCGCGTTCGAGCTTCGCGTAGTACTCGACGCTGACGTCGGCGAGGGCCGCCACCTCGCTGCGACGCAGGCCGGGGACGCGGCGCCGGGTGCCCGCGGGCAGTCCGGCCCGTTCGGGGCTGATCCTCGCACGGCGCGAGGTGAGGAACTCGCGGGTCTCTCGCTGGTTGTCCACCCTTCGACGGTACGCGCCGCCCCGCCCCGGAGGGATGTACTGCCGGTACACCCCTCGCCAGTGACTCGCTGAGCGCGCCGAGTGGGGGTTACCTGGACGAGGTGGTGCTTGACGCCGCGGCCGTGACTGCCGCGGCAGGCCCCGCCCTGTACCCGGCGGCGCTCCCGGACCCGCGGAGCCGCCGCCACCGGCGACGTAAGGAATCTCCCATGCGCGGCGCAGTCATCCACGCACCTCGAGACGTCCGCTTCGAGACGCTCGACGACCCCGGGATCGTCCATCCCACCGACGCCGTCATCCGCACGGCCGTGACCTGCGTCTGCGGCTCCGACCTGTGGCCCTACCGGGGTGCGGAACCGATCGGCGACCCCCACCCGATGGGCCACGAGTACGTGGGCTTCGTCGAGGAGGTCGGCAGCGAGGTCACCTCGCTCCGCCCCGGGCAGTTCGTCGTCGGGTCCTTCGCGACCTGCGACAACACCTGTGCCAACTGCCGCAACGGCTTCACCTCGAACTGCCTGCGGCGTGAGTTCATGTCGACCTGCCAGGCCGAGTACGTGCGCATCCCCAACGCCCAGGGCACCCTGGTGGCCACGGACGGGGTGCCCGACGAGCGGTACTGGCCGGGGCTGCTGGCGGTGTCGGACGTGATGGGCACGGGTTGGTGGGCCGCCGACGCCGCCGAGGTCCGCAGCGGCTCCACCGCCGTCGTCGTCGGTGACGGAGCGGTGGGCCTGTGCGGGGTGATCGCCGCGAAGGCGTTCGGCGCGGAGCGCATCATCGCCATGTCGCGCCACGAGACCCGCGCTCAGCTCGCACGGGAGTTCGGCGCGACGGACATCGTCGCAGAACGCGGCGAGGAGGGCGTCGCCCGGATCAAGGAGCTGACCGGCGGAATCGGGGCGGACAGCGTCCTGGAGTGCGTCGGCACCTCAGAAGCCATGCGGCAGGCGCTGCATTCCGCCCGCCCCGGCGGCAACGTCGGCTTCGTCGGGGTCCCCCACGACGTCGCGATCGACGGGCAGGAGCTGTTCTTCTCCCACGTCGGCCTGCGCGGCGGCCCGGCGCCCGTCCGCCGCTACCTGCCCGACCTGATCGAGCAGGTCCTCTCCGACCGGATCGACCCGGGCAAGGTCTTCGACCTCTCGCTGCCCCTGGATCAGGTCGCCGAGGGCTACCGGGCCATGGACGAGCGCCGCGCCATCAAGGCGCTCCTCAAGCCCTGACGACAGCCCCGAGCCACCGCACACCCGCAGACACCCGCACACCCGCACACCCGGGAGGACACGTGCAGATCACACGCAGCTCGATCGCGACCGTGCAAGGGCCGCCCGACCGGTTCACCGGCGACGTGTGGATCGACGCCGTCGCCGCCGCCCCGCCCCCGTCGCGCGTCACCGCCTCGCTGGTGCACTTCATGCCCGGCGCTCGCACCCACTGGCACCGCCACCCGCTGGGCCAGACGGTCTGGGTCACCGAGGGGGTGGGGCTGTGCGGGCGCCGCGGCGGACCGGTGGAGGTGATCCGGCCGGGCGACCGCGTGCTGTTCGAGGCCGGCGAGGAGCACTGGCACGGGGCGGCACCCGACCGGCTGATGTCGCACCTCGCGATCAACGAGGGGGACGACGACCACGACCTGGTCCGCTGGCTGGCACCCGTCACCGACGCGGAGTACGCGGCCCTCCCGCCGGACCGCTGACGCCCAGCCGGACCGCGGTCCGGACGCCGCGGTCCGACATCGCAGACCGAAGCCGCAGACCGAGACCGCCGAGGTGCCGCTCCGGTGCCCCGGCGCGCCCACTGAGCGTGTCGCCCCGAGCACGTCGATCCCCGAGGAGAACCACCATGACCACCTTCGCCCTCATCGGCGCCGGCCCCGGACTGGGCCTCGCCTCCGCGCGGCGCTTCGGCGCCGCGGGCCACCGGGTCGCGCTGGTGTCGCGCAACGCCCGGAACCAGGAACAGCTGGTGGCCGAGCTGGCCGGGGAGGGCATCGACGCCCGCGGGTTCACCGCGGACGTCCTCGACCCGGCCTCCCTCACCGCCGGGCTGGACGAGGCAGCGGCAGCCCTCGGGCCCGTCGAGATCCTCCAGTTCAGCCCGGTGCCCCGCGCCGACTTCATGAAGCCGGTCCTGGAAACGACCGCCGCCGACCTCGGTGCTCCGCTGGCCTTCTCCGTCCTGGGTCCGGTCACCTGCGTGCAGGCCGTGCTGCCCGGGATGCGGAAGCTGGGTCGGGGCACGCTGCTGTTCGTGAACGGCGGCAGCGCGGTACGTCCGAGTCCGGGCGTCGCCGGCACCTCCGTGGCGTTCGCCGGCGAGAGTGCCTATGCGGCGATGCTGCACGAGGCGCTCGCCGCCGAGAACATCCACGTGGCCCAGCTGATCGTGCCGGGTGCGATCCGGCCCGACGCCGAGCACTCCAGCCCCCGGGCACTCGCCGAGCGCCTGTACGCCCTCCATGCCGAGCGCGGGGACTTTCGCCACTACGCCGAGCCGATGCCCGGGTGACGGCCGCGGGGGGCGGCCCCCGGGCGCCCCCGCAGGAAGCCCCCGGGCGGGCAGCCGCACTCCCCCGGCCTGGCCGGACGGGATCGCCCCCACACCACCCCCAGCACCGCCCCGACGCCGCTCGCGCGCACCACCGCGCCGGGGCCCACACGCCTCGTCGCTGCCGCGCTCAGGCGCGGCAGCCGGCCACCGACGCCGCCCGCAGGTACCGCCTCCTCCCGTCACGAAAGCTGAGCACCGTGAACCCCGCCTACGACTTCACCGACCGGGTCGCCTTCGTCACCGGCGCCTCCTCCGGCATGGGCCTGGCGACCGCCAGGGCCTTCGCCGAGGCGGGCGCCGCCGTCGCCCTCGCCGACATCGACGCCCGCGCCGTCTCCGCCGCCGCCCGGGACCTCGGCGCCGCCGGCCACCGCGCCCTCGGAGTGCCCTGCGACGTCAGCGACGAGCAGCAGGTGGCCGCCGCCGTCGACAGCACGGTGGCCGCTTTCGGGCGGCTCGACATGGCCTACAACAACGCGGGCGTGATGGTGCCGCCCACCGACGCGGCCGAGGAGTCCGCCGAGCAGTTCGACCTCGTCCAAGCCGTCAACCTGCGCGGGGTCTGGGCGTCGATGAAGCACGAGCTGCGCCACATGCGGGCGCAGGGCGGTGGTGCCGTCGTGAACTGCTCCAGTCTCGGCGGGCTGGTCGGCAACCCCGGCCGTGCGGCGTACCACGCCTCCAAGCACGGCGTGCTCGGCCTGACCAGGAGCGCCGCCCTGGAGTACGGGGCGCGGGGAGTCCGGATCAACGTCGTCTGCCCCGGCACCATCAGCACCCCGATGGTCGACGCCATGGTCGCGCACGGTGAGCTGGATCTCGCCCGGGCCGAGGCGGGCCAGGCGATCGCGCGGCTCGGCTCGGTCGAGGAGGTGGCGGCCGCCGTCCTGTGGCTGTGCAGCCCCGGCGCGAGCTACGTCACCGGGGTCGCGCTCCCCGTCGACGGCGGTTACACCGCGCAGTAGCCGCCCGGGGGCGCCGGCCGCCCACCGGCGGCGGGGCGTACTCCGCGACTGGGGCCGTCAGAGCGGGCGGAACATCAAGTGCCGGCCGACCAGGCCGTGGTCCGGGTGGTCGAACGCCAGAGGCGCGGTGCCGACGACCGCGAACCCGAGGGAGGTCCACAGCCGCACGGCGGGCTCGTTGACCTCGACGACCGCGTTGAACTGGATGCCGCGGAAGCCCTGCCTGCGCGACCGGTCGACGACGTGCTCGCCGAGCCGGCGCCCGACGCCCCGGCCCCGATGGCGCGGGTCCACCAGGAACGACGCCGTGGCGATGTGGGAGCCGCGCCCCGGCTTGTTGGGGCCCATCTTCGCCGAACCCGTGATCACACCGTCCTCGACGGCGACCACCGTGCGGCCGGAGGCCGCTCCATCCACCACGGCCGCGCCTCGTCCGACGTCTGCCCTTCGGGGAAGGCACAGGTCCGCCCTTCGGCCATGATCTCGGAGGAGAACGGATAGATGCTCGGCCAGTCGTCGTCACCGGCTGTACGGATCTCCATGGGGCACACCCTGGGCAGGCCGTTGCCGGTTCGTCCTGCGGGTTTCGGTGGCGCGGGCCGGGCGGCGCTCGGGGGCGAGGTGGTGGCGGGACCGGCGGACCCGGGCGGGTGCACACCCGCCACAGCGGACAATGGCCGGGGACGTGCCGCGCTCCCGGCGGCCGCGACCGGACGTTTCCTCTGGAGGGTGCACGTGACCGAGACCGACGAGACCCGGCCCGAGAGCGGTGCCGAGCCGGCACCGGCGCGGCCGGCGGGAACGCGGCGGAGCCGTGTCCGGCTGCTGATGCGCTACGCCCCGCTTGTCGCCCCGGTCCTCCTCTGGGCCGTGCCGTGCGTGGTCCTCCTGCACACGGGGCAGGGCTGGCCGCTCGCGGTGACGCTGCTCGGCACGGCGCTGTTCGTCGCCGGCCTGGTGGGCATGCCGATCGCGATGGTCCGTGGACACGGCCGACGCCAGCAGGACCGGGCGGCGATCGTCGGTGCCACCCTGCTCGGTGGCATCTGGGTGCTGTTCACCTGGTCCGTCCTGCTCACCCTGCTGCTCCGCCCGCTGCTGGCCGTCGCGGGCGTGGGCGACGGCCAGGACCGGGCGCGCATCGTCACCTGGGCGGCGCTCGCCGCGGCGGGCGGGCTGCTCGTCTGGGGCTTCGTCGAGGCCCGCCGCGTGCCGCGCGTGCGACGCGTCGAGGTCCCGCTCGCGCGTCTCGGCGCCGGACTGGACGGGACCCGGGTCGTCCTGATCACCGACACCCACTACGGGCCGCTGGACCGCGCCCGCTGGTCGGAGCGTGTCTGCGAGAAGGTGAACAGTCTGGAGGCGGACCTGGTCTGCCACACCGGCGACATCGCGGACGGGACCGCCGAGCGGCGCCGGGCGCAGGCCCTCCCATTGGGCACGGTGCGGGCGACCCGGGCCCGTGTCTACGTCACCGGCAACCACGAGTACTACAGCGAGGCGCAGGGCTGGGTCGACCTCATGGCCGAGCTGGGCTGGGAGCCGCTGCGCAACCGCCACCTGCTGCTGGAGCGGGGCGGGGACACCCTCGTCGTCGCGGGCGTCGACGACGTCACGGCCGAGTCGTCCGGGCTGGACGGCCACCGTGCCCACCTCGCGGGGGCCCTCAGCGGCACCGACCCCGAGCACCCCGTACTCCTTCTCGCCCACCAGCCGACGTTCGTCGACCGCGCGGCAGCCGGCGGTGTCGACCTGCAGCTCTCGGGCCACACCCACGGCGGCCAGATCTGGCCCTTCCACTACCTGGTGCGTCTCGACCAGCCGGCCGTCGCGGGGCTCAGCCGGCACGGCGCCCGCACACAGCTGTACACCAGCCGCGGCACCGGCTTCTGGGGCCCGCCGTTCCGGGTTTTCGCGCCCAGCGAGATCACCCTCCTCGTCCTGCGTGCAACGGGGTGAGGGCGGGGCGGTCGCGGGTGTGCGCCTGCGACCGCATTCCGCCGCGCCGGGCGGTGCAGTCCGGGCCGGGTGGCGCCTCGGAGCGCCCGCGGCCGGGCTGCCGCGTGCTCCGGCCCCGTCAGTCCCGCGGCAGCAGCGAACCGAGAGGCCCGAGATCGAGGTTGAGGTCCTCCGGACGCAGGCCGAAGGTGTCGCGGAGTTCGCCCATCCGCCGGTCGAGCATCATCAGCGTGGTCCCGATGCGGTCGACCTGCTCCGCGGTCAGTTCCCCCGCGTCGACCCGGCGCAGCGCCTGGCGTTCCATCAGTTGCCGCAGCAGTTCGACCACGGTGAGCACGAGGGCGACGAGGTCCCTCCCCACCGTGTCGCCGTCCAGGTCCATCCTGCGGTCGGCGACGGGGCCGGTCACCAGGGGCCCCCGTCGGCCCAGGGGGCCGGGAGCCGGTCGCTGACCGAGGACAGCAGAGCGTGCAGCGACAGGCGGACGAGCGGCACCTCGGCGATGGCGATGACCACGTCGCCGCTGATCACCACGCCGGTGGCCATCACACGGTCGAGCAGGTCGACCAGCGGCACTCCGATCGGTCCGTAGGGGCCGGACGCGCCCTGCCAGGGCGCGGGGTCAGCGGACACCATCGGGGACCTCCTCGTCGAGCCGGGCGAAGGAGTAGGGGACCCAGGGCCCCGTCAGTTCGACCGTGGCGCGTTCGGCGATTCCGCGGTCCAGGGCCAGGACGTGGACCGCGGACCGCAGGCGGGCCTCGGCCGCGTGGTCGACCAGCAGCGCGGCGTTGAGGAGTTGGCGGACCCCGCCCGACGGCGGTAGCTCCTGCGGGCGGAGGCGGCGGGCGGCGACCGCTGCGCGACGGACCACGGCGAGGACGCGCTCGGCGGCTCGCAGCTCGGCCTCCTGGCGCTCCTCGCGGGCCTGCCGGCGGCCGCGCAGGCGGTCGAGGTAGGCGTGGCCGTCGACGGGCTGCATCTCCGCGCTGCCGGTGGCGGGGGTGGTCTCCGAGGGGCGAGGGCCCGCGACCGAGGTGACCTTGATCCCCCACTCGGCCCGGCCGCTCAGCTCGGCCAGCAGACGGCTCAGCTGCTCCCTCCTGTCGTGGACGGCTGCCATCGCCCGGTCGTCGTCGAGGTAGAGCGTGGCGAGCGGAAGAGGCACCACCGCGCCGGAGAGGGCGGCGGCGGTGATGACGCCGTGGTGGGCGCGGACGCACCGCTCCAGCTCGGCGGGGTCCTGCAACCGGTCGGCGAGGGCGTCACCGGCGAAGGCGGCCGCGGGGACGCTCTGGACGACGACCGACAGGTCGCCGACGGTGAGCGTCCGGGGGCGCCCGCCGCCGGGGTGGCCGCGGAGGCCGGACGGGAGCGGCCCCGGCTCGCTCCCCGCGGCACGTACCGCGAAGGCGCAGGTGGCGAACTCCGTTGTGTCGTCGAGCGGATGACTGGCGGCGACGCTCATGCGGACTCGGGCTCCTCGGCACGCGTGGGTGAGTGGTCGGCCGACTCCAACTCGTTCAGTCGGTCCCGCAGCCGTTGGTTCTCCTCGTGCAGCGCGTCCCGGGCGGCCCGGGACGACAGGGCGGGCTCGGTCTCCCACCAGTCGATCCCCGCCTTGCGAGCGGTGTCGACCGACGAGATGAACAGCCGGACCCGGATCGTGAGCAGTTCGATGTCCAGCAGGTCGATCTTGATGTCGCCCGCGATGACGATGCCCTTGTCGAGGACCCTTTCGAGGATGTCGGCGAGGTTCGCGGTCCGCGGAGGGTAGGGCTCCAGCGGCTCGTGCGATTCCAGCGGTTGCGGGGTGTTGCGGCTCATCGCCGGCTCCGTCTCGTCACGGTTCCTCGTCCTCGTCCTCGGCGTCGTCGCCCTCGGCGTCCAGTTCCTCGTCCTCGTCCGGGTCGTCGAGATCGCCGAAGGGTTCCTCGTCCTCGTCCTCGATGTCGTCGAGGGCTTCGTCGTCCAGGCCGTCCCCGTCGTCGTCCGCGTCGTCCGGCTCGTCCGGCTCGTAGCGGTTCTCCGCTGCGGCGGTGCCCCCGACCGCCACCGGCTCGCGGCCGGGGACCACAGCGCCGCCGCTCACGGCGGGCCACCTTCCTCGGGCTGTTCGGCCGGCGGGGGTGCTGCGACGGCGTGGTCCGGGTCCTGCCGCTGCTGGAGCAGCAGGAGCAGCTCCTCCTCCTGCTCCTCGAAGGCCTCTTCGCCGATGTCGCCTTCTTCGAGCGCCCGGTGGAGGTCGCGCAGCCGGGCCATCAGCGGTGCCGGGTCGTGGAGTTCCTCCTCGGCCGCCTGCGCCACCCGCTCGGCCAGCCAGCCGGCCGCCCGGACGGGGGCCAGCGGAAGCAGCAGCACGCCGGTGAGCAGGCCCATCGGCTCACGACCGCCCTTCGGAGGTGGCAGCGGCGGGAGCCGCCCGGCGGGGCCGCGGGCGAGCACGGCCTGCCGGCGGGCGGCGGGGCTCGGTGAAGCTGAAGCACGGGAGCGGGCCGGAGACCCGCAGCTCCGTCCGGCCGGCGTGTTCGGCCGCTGCCCGCTCGACGGCATCGCGGAACCGGCTCTCGTTCTCCCGTGGCAGCAGGAAGGACAGGTTGAGGGCGCAGCCCTCAACGGTCGGCCCCGGGGCGGACGCCTCGGTCAGCCCGCGCACCTGCTGCACCGTGCGGGTTGCGGCTCGTGTCGCGCGGCGCGTCAGGCTCTCGGCGACGGCTTGACCGAGCCGCACGCTGTTCTCGTAGCCGGGCCGCGTCCTGGACTCGTGGTGGAGGCGGCGCAGATGCGCGTCCTGCCGCAGCAGTTCCGCCAGGTCTCCCTCGACGACGAGCGCCTTGAGGTTCATCTCCACCCTGCCGTCGAGCCGTTCGAGAGTGCGGAGCTTCTCGTCGGGCGCGTCGGCCAGTTGGCGGCGCAGCGTCTCCTCGTCGGGGGCGACGGATCCGAACCGCATCGGGAGGACCGGGCCCTCCCGGGACAGCGTCAGCAGCGTCCGCTGGTGGGCGAGCAGGTCCCGCCGGCGTGCCAGGAGGCCTGCGGGGGCACCGCTGACGACGGCAGAGAGCGGGCCGACGTCCAGCAGCCGCAGCCGCTCGGGCGGGGCACCGATCCCGGTGGCCGGCCGCGGCAGCCGATGGCCGGCGCGGACGATTCCGTAGGTGTAGACCTGCTGTGTCACAACGCAGCCTCATTCAGTCGGAGCCCGGTAGGGCGCTCTTGACCTTGTCCCTGGCGCCGCCCGCTGCCTTCTTGGCACCGGTGGCGGCCTTCTTCGCCTTCCGCTCACCGGACTCGACGGCCTTCTTGGCCCCCTGCTCCCCCGCCTTGCGGACCATCCCCCCGCCGCCACCACCGAAGAGTTCGGGCACGGTCCGGCTGCGGGTGTCCGCTTCCAGGTCGAGCCGGTTGCAGGCCTCGGCGAACCGCAGGTAGGTGTCGACGCTGGCGATCACGATGCGTATGTCGACCTTGAGGATCTCGATCCCGACCAGCGAGACCCGCAGGAACACGTCGATGACCATGCCCCGGTCGAGGATGATGTCGATGACGTCGTAGAGGGTTCCGGTGCGCGGGACGGGCGTGATGTTGTCCCGGTAGGTGGTCGTGGTGGTGGTCATGGTGGTCTCCTTCGCTCTCCCGCCCCCGTGTGGCATGCCGTTCAGTCGTCGGTCGCGCAGCGCCGGTACCGACGCACGCGCTCGTACTGGAGCAACCGACCCTCGTGGTCGAGATCGACCTCGTAGGTCGCCATGAGGCTGGTGGTGTCCGGGATGCGGGCCACCTCGACGACGTCGACGCGCACGCGCCAGCCGTCCTCGGTGGGGCTGACCGCCGAGACGCCGTCGACCGGGTGTCCCGTGAGCGCCGTCAGGCGCCGCCCGGCACGCCGCGCGGCCCCCACCGGCCCCTTCACCGGGCTGGGGCTTCTTCTGCGGGTCTGTTCTGCCATGCCCTCATGACGACACGGCCGGACGCGGCGCGCACCCGATGATGAGCCGTCCGGTGCCCCGGGGGTGGCCGATCGGGTGCCGCTCGCCCGGTCGTTGGCCCGACCGGAGCAAGGGGCTCCGGGGGGGGGCGACCCGCCGCAGCCGGGCGTCGTCGAGGCGTCGCGGGCCGCGCGGCGGCGAGCAGCCTCGGTGGAGGGCCGGCCGGCACGGCGGGACCAGCCCGGCACCCCGGTGCCCCCGCGCCGAACGAGCCGCCCTCACCGGCGAAGCGCCGGGCCGGCCGGCCGACCTCGGCCGGAACGTCCGCTGCGGAGTCGGCGAGCGGGCCGTTCATGGCGCACGGGCAGGGCCCCCGCCCGGTTCAGCTCCACCGCGACGGTCCGGAGGCTGTCGATGCGGGTGGGGACGGCGATACGCGGCGGCCCCCTGCGGTGGCCGCCCCCGGGACCGTCCCCGCGTCGATGTCGGCGGCGCAGGTATGGCCGGATCAGACCCGGCGGGCAGCCGCGAGCACGAACGGGACGAGCAGCGCGTTGACCACGCAGCCGGGTCGGCCGGCGCATCGGATCGCCTCCCTGCCGAGCCTCCCGGTGACGAGGACGGTGACCCGGGCGGCCGGTGCCTCCGGGCTGCAGTGCAGAAACACATGGAGCCCCATCGGTTCACTGCCGAGGCTGCCGTGGGCAAGGCGCTTCGCGCCGTCGGTGCCGGGCGGGTCGGCACGGACAGGACGGCATGAAGAAGGGCGCCGCCCTGGGCGACGCCGAGCTCCTCGCCGCGACGCTGCCGCAGCAGCGTCCGCGAGCTCCGGCCGGCCATCAGGCAACGGGCCGCCCGCCCGGGCCCCGGCCGTGGCGCACCGGTTCGCGGCGACCCGCCCCACGGCCGACGTGCGGCAGGCCGTGCCCGCGCCGCTGCTCGACCTGCGGCGCCCGGTGGGTAGCCTGGGCGCGCACCGGGGGTGCGGACGCGTCCGGGCGGTGGACAACCGCGCCGGACCCTCCCGCGCCCCGCACCGGAAGCCGGTGTTCCGAACGGAGAGGCAAGAATGCGGCCCATCATCCCCGACTACCTGGCCGAAGTACTGGGACATGTGGAGCCGGACTCCTCCGGGGAGCCCGCGGCCTACATCCCCGAGTTGGCGGCGGCCGACCCCGAGCGGCTGGCTGCCGCCTTCGCCACCGTCGACGGGCAGGTCCACGGCGCCGGTGACGTGGACGTCCCGTTCACCGTCCAGTCGATCTCCAAGCCGTTCGCCTACGCGCTGGCTCTCGCCGACCGCGGCTTCGATCCGGTCCTCGCCAAGGTCGGGGTCGAGCCCTCGGGGGAAGCCTTCAACGAGATCTCCCTCGAGAGCGGCACGGGTCGCCCGCTCAACCCCATGATCAACGCCGGCGCCATCACCGTGCACTCCCTGACCGGCCCGGCGGACTGCGATCCCGCGGACCGGGTGGAACGCGTCCTCCACGGCCTCTCGGCCTTCGCCGGCCGCCGGCTGGCGGTGGACGAGGAGGTGTACGCGTCGGAGATGGCGAACGCCCACCGCAACCTGGCGATCGCCCACATGCTGCGCAGCCACGACATCCTCACCGAGGACGCGAGGACCGTCGTGGAGGGCTACACCCGGCAGTGCGCCGTGCTCGTCACCACGCGGGACCTGGCCCTGATGGCGGCGACCCTGGCCAACCGCGGCGTCAACCCGCTCTCGGGCGAGAAGGTCGTGTCGGAGACGGTGGTCCGCCAGGTCCTCAGCGTGATGTTCAGCTGCGGGATGTACGACGCCGCCGGCGACTGGGCCACCCAGGTCGGCATCCCCGCGAAGAGCGGGGTGGCCGGCGGGCTCATCGGCACCCTTCCCGGACGCATCGGCATCGCCACCTTCTCACCGCGGCTGGACCGCCACGGCAACAGCGTGCGCGGCGTGTCCTTGTTCGAACGGTTCTCCTCGGACATGGGTCTCCATGTGATGGAGGTGCCGTCGGCCGGGCAGGCCGTCGTACGGTCCAACCACGTCGTCGGCAGCGGAACCGGCGCGCTGCGCGTCCTGGAGCTCCAGGGCGGGATCGACTTCGCCGGAGCCGAGCGTGTGGTCCGCGAAACCCTGGAGACCGCGCCCCGGGAACCTCAGGTGGCCGTCGACCTGACCCGGGTCCACGCGATCGACGACGTGGCACGCCGGATGGTGCTGGAAGTCGCCCGCCGACTGACCCTGGACGGCCAGGACGTCTACCTCGTCGACCCGGAGACGATCCTCCCCGATCCCGACCCCGGGGACGGCGGCCGCGTCACCGTCGTCCGCACGGTGGAGCAGGCGATGGCCGCCGGCGCGTGAGCGGCGGCGGGACGGGCCGGCCGGCTCCGGCCCGGTCGGCCTGCACGGCCCCACACCCGAGCTCCCCCGGGCCGTCGCACGGCGCCTGCGTGCGCTGCCCGGTGGGGCGGGGCCCGGCGCGGCCGCCCTCATCTCCCCGGCCCCGGCAGGTGACCTGCCGCCTTTACCGGTCAGCAGCCCAACTCGCCCGGGATACGGGCCGATTCCCCCCTTCCGGCGAATCGCCCGCTGTGACCGGGTAGCACCGGGTCGCACGGGCATTGTTCGCTCGGGCCGGACACCGTTCGGCCGTGCGGGGCGGGCCGCCGGGGCATACCGGCAACCGTGCCGCGGGAAACGGTCACAGGAGAGGTGACTGAATCATGCGTGCAGAGGCCACCCAGAGGGTCGCGCTCGTCTTCTCGCTGCTGGACGCCAACGGGAACGGCGTGCTCGAAGCCGACGACTTCACGCTCATGGGCGACCGCGTCGTCGCCGCCGCGTCGGCCTCCTCGGACGAGGCGAAGAACGCGATGCGAGCCGCCTTCGAGCAGTACTGGACCACGCTGGCCGACGAGTTGGACAGCGACGGGGACCAGTTGATCACCTTCGAGGAGTACAGCGCCTGTGTGCTGTCCCCCGAACGGTTCGACGCGACCGTCACCGCCTTCGCCGAGGCCCTCGCGGCACTCGGCGACCCGGACGGCGACGGCCTCATCGAACGCCCGCTCTTCGTAGACCTCATGACCGCGATCGGCTTCCGACCCGCCAATGTCCACGCCCTCTTCGACGCCTATGAACCGACGTCGGAGGACAGGGTGGCGGTGCCCACCTGGGCCGAGGGGATCAAGGACTACTACGCGCCCGAGAAGGCCGGCACCACCGGGGACCTCCTGGTGCCCGCCGCATCGGCCTGACGGCGGGGCGTTTCGCGAGCGCGTCGTCCGAGGAGGCCGGCGCGGCGGCGACGACG
>NZ_JAAVJD010000003.1:16734-78576 GCF_012033735.1 Streptomyces lonarensis
GGCCGGGATCGACCCGGCCGCCGCGCCGCTGCCGTCCTCGCCCGGCTCCCCCGCACAGAGCTCCCCGACGGCCGGCACCGCCGCTCCGCACCGAGCGATCGGCTTCTTCATTCCGCCCGTCGGAGGCGCCTTCGAACACCCCGGAGCGTGATCGCCCTGGGCCGGGCCGACCGCAGCAAGCCTTCGATCCGGGCGCCGGTGTCACGATGCGGGCCGGTTTCGCCCCAGGGGTTTCCTCCCCAGACAATCAGTGGTCCGCCCCGTGCCGCACGGCGGCCCCCACGTCCCGCGACGGCGCCGACCGACGCTCTGCCCCGGGCCCTGCGCCATCCGCCCCGGCGAGGCGCACGGCAGACGATTCCACGAACTCCGGTTACCGGCACAATCGGTGGGACAGGTATGACCCGTAGCCACCGCGAAGCGGCCTCACCGCCGCAGTCGACCGTACAGCGCGAGAACCCACGCGGCGGTGCGCCCCGTCCCGGTCTCGGACACGGTCCGCGCCCTCGGGAAACGCTCCGGGGCCCGCAGCGAAGCTCGAGTCGGAAGGCAGGGCATGCCCGCACCCGGACCGTTCCAGCCGGACACGGAAGGCCCTCGTCCCGGTTCCGTCACCCTCCCTCTTCACACGTGGCGCCATTGGCTCAGCGACCCCTCGTTGAAGTCGACGAACTTCCCCGACGAGGCCCCCCAGCGGTACCCGGACGCCAGCTCCTTCGCCATCGGGCGGCCCTACGAGGAACTGTTCGACATCGCCGCAGTGCACCGGGACCTGGAGGAGTTCTGCCGGTACCTGGAGGCCGATCGGGGCCGGCGCCGGCCGGCCCGGCTGCGTGGGACGCTGACGGCCATGGTCGGCGACCCGGACCGCCCGCTCCCCGCCCTCACCCGGTTCCCCGAGCCGGGCTCGCGGGCGGGCGTGCCCGGAGCCACCGAGCCGTCCGGGAGCGGCACGTGGGGCGGTGCCGGATGACGGGGCCCGGAACCCCGGCCGGGGAAGGCGGCGGCACGGCGGCGCCGGCCACCCTGCGGGCCGGCCGTTTCCCCTACTTCGTCGCCGCGCGGGCGCTGTCGGTCTTCGGCGACATGGCAGCCGTCGCGGCCCTGGCCGTCCACGTCTTCCAGAGCACCGGCAGCGGCCTGGCACTGAGCGGACTCTTCCTCACCCGGCTGCTGCCCCGGCTCTTCGGCGCGTTCGCCGGGGCCCTGAGCGACCGGATGGACCTGCGGCAGTTGATCATCGGCTGCGACGTCCTGTCGGCGGCGCTGTTCCTGGTGATCGCGGTGGTCCAGCCCTCCTATCTGCTGCTCCTGCTGTTGCTGCTGATCTCGGAATCGGCCGCGACCATCGCGCTGCCGGCAGCCCGCACGATGGCGGTGCGGGCGCTGCCCGCCGAGGCCAGGACACGGGCCAACGGGGCGCTGATGGGCGGCATCACGGTGGGCTTCGCCCTGGGCTCCGCGTTCGGCGGTCTCGCGGTGGGGCTGTGGGGCTTCGAAGTGGCCATGTTCGTCAACGTGGCGACTTTTCTGGCCTCGGCCGGGCTCACCGCACTGATGCGGCGCACCCCGCCCCCGGCACGGGACGGAGCCGCACCCGGCGTCCTCGCCTCCACCGCACGGGGGCTCCGCACCCTGCGCTCGGACCGGCGGCTGCTCCTGCTTGCCACGGGCTTGGTGGTGGTGCCCTTCGGGGCCGGACTCGACCGGGCCGCGCTGGTGCAGCTGACCCAGCAGGACCTGTCGGCCGGTCCCCTCGGCTACGGGCTGTCGCTGGGTCTGATCGCCGCCGGGGCGCTGCTGGGCTCGGTACTGACCGGCCGCTGGCGAAAGCTGGACGCGACGGCGAAGGTCTTCCTCGGCGGCGTGGCCATCCAGGCGGTCGGCCACTTCGCGATCGGCGTCTCCCCCTGGTTCTCGGCGCTGGCGGTGGCCACTGTGATGGTGGGCTTCGGCAACGGCGTCGAGTCGGTCTGCGGTCTGACGCTGCTCCAGCAGCGCGCACCCGCCGAGATGGTCGGGGTGGTGATGGGCGTGGTGATGAGCGCGACCTTCCTCGCCGACGCCCTGGGGTCGATGGCCGGCGGCCCGCTCCTCGATCTCGTCGGGGCGCGCTGGACGTTCATGGCCGCCACCGGCGTCATGGTGCTCTGTCTGGCGATCATCGCCCGCTCCGGGCTGATGAGGGACGACGGGGACGATTCCCCGCCGCCGGCCGCAGCCACCGCAGAATCCGCCACCGGGACGGGCGGCCCCGGGAAGGGATGAACGGATCACCAGGTGGCCTGCAGAAGACAACTCCCCGGCGTGCAGCTGGCACCAGGCCGTCATGCGGACCCCGCTCGTCACGGAGCGGCGGTCCGAGCTTCGGCCTCGTCATGGTGTCGGTGGCGCCCGAGGCCTCCCCGTCGTCGGCCCAGCCGATGATGTGGCCACCGACAGACGCACCTGCCGTCAGGACATCCTCACGCTGACGCTCCGGCAACGAGGTGGCCGCCTTCACCCGCGAGAGGCGCCGCACGCCCCGCAGGCACGTGCCGCATCCGTCGTAGGGTCGTTCGATCGTGCTGAGGTCCGTGCCGCGGATGTTCTCTCCGTCCGAGCGAGCACCGTACGGAGAATCGGCGGCCACGCCCCCGCTGAACGATCTTGGTCATCCCAGGAAGCTGAGCCGCACCTGCCGGTCCGGGTTGTCGCCGTTGGTGTCGACGAGGCAGACGGACTGCCAGGTTCCGAGCGCCAGTCGGCCGCCCACGACGGGGAGGGTGGCGTGCGGCGGGACGAGGGCGGGGAGGACGTGGTCGCGGCCGTGGCCGCGGCTTCCGTGGCGGTGAATCCAGCGGTCGTCCGCCGGGAGCAGGTCACGGAGGGCGGCGAGCAGGTCGTCGTCGCTGCCGGCGCCGGTCTCGATGACGGCCACCCCCGCGGTGGCGTGCGGGACGAAGACGTTGAGCAGGCCGTCCTCGCCCGCCGCGACCTCGTCGAGGAAGCGGGCGCAGCGGTCGGTCAGGTCCACGACGACCTCCGAGCGGCCGGTCGTGACGTCCAGGACGGTGGTACGCAGGGCACTCATGCATCCAGGCTACGGGCGGCCCGGCGGTCACCGCTCGCGCGGGCCTGGCGGCGTGGCGGCGGTATCAGGGGGCTCAGGGGCATCGCGCCCCCTTCTGCCGCGGCCGGATCGCCGCTACCGTCCGTGGGAGCGCTCCCGCACGGTCCGCGGGGCGCCCGCCGTGCCGCGTCCCCGCGGCGGGGTGTGCCGTCGTCGTCCGGGCGGAACGTGGCGGCGGGGCCGGCTGAGCACCACGAGCACCATGAGCAGAACTCCCCCACGCCGAAGCAGGAAGAGGCATCTCGTGAAGAGCCGCTCACGCGCCTTACCGACCGCCCTGACCGCGCTGTTCGCCCTTCTGGGGCTCGCGGCGCTCCCTCAGGTCTCGCACGCCGCCCCACCGGCGGAGACCCTCCCGAAGAACCTCGCCGGCGGCGCCGTCGGCGCCACGACCGGCACGGCGACCGAGGCGGCGGACGCAACCGCCGCGTCCGTCGAGGACACCGTCGCGGCGATGCAGCCGGGGTGGAACCTCGGCAACACCCTCGACGCCACCGGCCCCGACGAGACGTCCTGGGGCAACCCGCGGGTCACCCGCGACCAGCTGCGCCAGATCCGCGACGACGGGTTCCGCTCCGTCCGCATCCCCGTGACCTGGACCCAGCACCAGGGGCCCGCCCCCGACCACACCGTCGACCCGGCGCACATGGCGCGGGTGGCCGAGGTCGTGGAGTGGGCCGTCGAGGAGGACCTGTACGTCCTGCTCAACGTGCACCACGACTCCTGGCAGTGGGTGATGGACATGCCGACCCAGCACGCTGCCGTCCTCAACCGCTTCACCGCCACCTGGGAGCAGATCGCGGAGGAGTTCCGCGACGCGCCCCAGGAGGTCCTCTTCGAGAGCATCAACGAGCCGTTCTTCGAGAACAGTTCGGGTGACGCGCAGAACGCGGCGCTGCTGCACGAGTTGAACTCGGTCTTCCACGGCCTGGTCCGGGACTCGGGCGGCGGGAACGCGACCCGGCCCCTGGTGCTGCCGACCCTGCACACCTCGCCGGAGCAGGCGCGGCTGGACGAGCTGGTCGAGACGTTCGACGAGCTGGACGATCCGGCGCTGATCGCCACGGTCCACTACTACGGCTACTGGCCGTTCAGCGTGAACGTCGCGGGCCACACCACGTTCGACGCGGTGGCGGAGTCCGATGTGGCGGACACCTTCGCCCGGTTGCGGGACACCTTCGTCGACCAGGGAATCCCGGTGATCCTCGGCGAGTACGGGCTCCTGGGCTTCGACCGGCACACGGGTGTCGTCCAACAGGGCGAGAAGCTGAAGTTCTTCGAGAGCTTCGGCTCCCACGCCCGCGCGTCAGGCGTGACCACCATGCTGTGGGACAACGGCCAGCACCTGGACCGCTCCGCACTGACCTGGCGGGACACCGCGCTCTTCGACCGTGTGGTCTCCAGTTGGACGACCGACTCCGCCACCGCCTCCAGCGACCAGGTGTTCGTGCCCAGCGGCGCGCCGGTCGAAGACGCGGAGCTGACGTTGCGGACGGCGGGTCACAGCCTGGTGGCGGTCCGGGAGGGCGGGCAGCCGCTGGCTCCGGGCACGGACTACGTGCTCTCCGGCGACCGGCTGACCCTGTCGGCGTCGTTGCTGTCCCGGCTGACGTCGGGCGGCACGGCGGGGGTGAACGCCGCGCTCTCCCTGGAGTTCTCCGGCGGGCTGCCGTGGGAGGTGCGGGTCCTGAGCAACGAAACGCCGGTGCTGTCCGCCGCGAGCGGGTCCACCGCGGGTCTCTCGGTGCCTGCCGCGTTCCACGGGGACCAGCTGGCGACGATGGAGGCGGTGTACGCGGACGGCGGCAACGCCGGGCCGCACGACTGGACCTCCTACAAGGAGTTCGGGGCGGCGTTCGACCCGGACCCGGGCGGGGGGACCATCACCCTCACCTCGGACTTCTTCGCCGAGGTCCGTGACGGCGCGACGGTCGTGCTGACCTTCCACTTCTGGAGCGGCGACACCGTCCGGTACGAGGTGACGCGCTCCGGTGGCGCGGTCTCGGGGGCGCCCCGCTGAGGTGGTGCGAGCCCGGCCCCGGCTCGGCCGTCAGCGGGTCCGCGGCGTAGGTGATCCGCACCACCCCGTCGGCGTGCCGCTCCACCCGCGCCGCCACGTGGAAGACCTCGGCCATCACGCGGGGGGTGAGGACGTCGAGCACCGGACCCGCTGCGTGGACCCGCCCCTCGTCGAGCACCACCAGCTGTTCGCAGAACCGGACGGCGAGTTCCAGGTCGTGCAGCACCGCCAGGGTCGTGACGCCGAGTCCCCGGATGAGGGCGAGCAGTTCGAACCGGGCGCGGATGTCGAGGTGGTTGGTGACCTCGTCGAGCACCAGCAGCTGGGGGTGCTGGGCGAGCGCCCGTGCGAGGAGCACCCGTTGGCGTTCACCGCCGGACAGCCCGGTGATGTCGCGCTCCGCGAGGTGCGCTGCCCCGGCACGTTCCAGGGATTCCGCGACCGCTTCGCGGTCCGCGGTACCGGGCCGGCCCAGCATGCCGTGGTGGGGGGTCCGGCCGAGGGTGACGATCTCGGCGACGGTGAGCCCTGCCGCCGTGGTGTCGCGCTCCTGGAGGACGGCTGCGGTGCGCCGGGCGGCCTCGCGGGCGCCGAGGCGCCAGACGTCGTCGCCGCCGACGGTCACGGTGCCCCGCTGGGGACGCAGCGAGCGGTAGACGGCCCGCAGCAGCGTGGATTTGCCGCTGCCGTTGGGCCCGACGAGCCCGACCAGCGCTCCGGGGGGCACGTCCAGCGTGACGTCGTGGACCACCGGGTGGTGGTCCAGGCAGACGGTGGCGCCGGCGACGGCGAGTCTCATGCGGTGTCCATTCCCTTGTTGCGGCGCAGCAGCCACAGGAAGAACGGGGCTCCCAGGAGTGCGGTGAGGATGCCCAGCGGTAGCTCGTTGGGCCGGTCGAGTGTCCGGGAGAGCAGGTCGACGAGGACCAGGTAGAGCGCGCCGGTGACGGCGGTGAGTGGGATGAGCCGCCGGTGGTCCGGGCCGGTGGCGAGTCGGACGAGGTGCGGGATCATCAGGCCGACGAAGCCGATCCCTCCGGCGACCGCGATGACCGTCCCCGTGATGAGGGCCGCGCAGACCAGGAGCGCCCCGCGCAGGCGGTGGACGTCGACACCCAGGGAGGTGGCCGACTCGTCGCCGGTGAGCAGGGTGTTGAGGAGTCCGCCGAGCAGGCTCAGGGTGACGGCGCCGGTGACCACGACGGTGGTGACCAGGGGCAGTTGGTCCCAGCTGGCGCCGGCGACGCTGCCGAGCATCCAGAACAGGACGGTCCGCAGCTCGGTCGGGGTGGCCCGCAGCTGCAGGTAGCTGGTGGCGGCGAGGAAGAGGTAGCCGATGGCGACGCCGGAGAGCACCAGGCGGGTGGGGGCCATCCGGCCGGCTTTGCGGCCCAGGGCGAAGACCATCGCGCCGGCGAGGAGCGCTCCGAGGAAGGCGGCGGTGGAGACGCCGACCCCACCGAGCACCGCACCGGAGGCAGTGGTCAGGGCGATGACCGCCCCGAGGGCCGCGCCGTGCGAGAACCCGAGCACCGTGGGGTCGGCCAGCGGGTTGGCGACGACCGCCTGGAGTGCGGCGCCCGCCACGGCGAGCCCGGCGCCCGCGACGGCGGCGAGCACGACGCGGGGCGCCCGGAACTCCCAGACGATCTGTTCGGTGGCGATGTCGGAGACGGGGCCGCCGCCGGTGAGCCGGGAGAGGACGATCCGCCAGACCTCGCCCGGCGGCACCTCGGCCGCGCCGATGCTGATGGCGGTGATCATCACGACCAGCAGCAGGGCGAGCAGGGGGAGCAGCAGCAGGAGGAGCGGGGGACGCGTCAGAAAGCGTCGGGGTGCAGCATGCGGGCGATCCGCTCGATCGCCTCGTCGTTGTCGGGACCGAGGTACGCGGAGTCCGACAGCACGGTGTACGTGTCGTTCTGGGCGGCCGGCCACTGGGGGAACTCCTTGAGCAGGTCCTGGGCGTAGGACTCGGCGTCGGGGTCGTTGAAGCTGATGACGACGAGAGCCTCGACGTCGGTGGCGGCGACGGTCTCGCGGCTGAGGTCGGCGAAGCTGCCGTCGGTGGTACCGGCGAAGACGTTGGTGCCGCCGGCGCTGGCGAGGATGTCGTCGTAGATGCCGTTGACGGCGACGGCGCTGAACTCATTGGCCCCCATCGACATGTTGGAGAAGAGCACCATGACGGCGGGGCGGTCCCGCCCCTCGACCGCGTTCTCCACGGTCGCGACGCGTTCGCGGGAGGCGGCGACGATCTCCTCGGCGGCTTCGGGCACGCCGAAGACGGCCCCGAGCTCGGTGAGCAGGGTGTAGCTGTCCTCGACCGTCATCGACGAGGTGTCCTGGTCGCACCCCTGGGGCGAGATGTAGGTGTCGGCCCCGACCGCGGCGAGGTCCTCGCGGGTGGCGAACCCGTTGGTGGAGTCGAAGCCGTAGGCGGTGGTGGAGAGGACGAGGTCGGGAGTGAGGCCGAGCATCGCCTCCCGGGGAATGTCGTGGGCGTCGTTGGTCTCCACTCCCCCGGTGGGGAGCCGGTCGATGGCCTCGGCCCGGCCGTCGATCTCGGACATGCCGTACGACTGCTGGTTGGAGACGATGCGGTCCTCCTGACCGAGGGCCAGGAGGGTGGACACCTCGGCGACGGACGCGCCGTCCATCACGACGACGCGTTCGGGCGGCTGCTCGAAGGTGAGGGTTGTCCCGCAGTTCTCCAGGGTGAGGGGGTACCCGCCGTCGGTGCGGGCCGCGTCGTCGTCGGCGGTGCTGCCCCCGGTGCCCGCGTCGTCGCTGCCGGCGCACGCGGTGCCCAGCAGGCAGAGGCCTGCGGCGAGCGCGACGAGGGGGTGGCGGGTTCTCACGGGGTGGCTCCTGACGGCCGGCGGGCTGGTACGCATTGGGTCGGCCCGCCGGGCCGTCTGGTTCCCGCGGGGGCGCCGGTTCCCTCGAAGGGGCCGGCCCCCCCGCGTCTCAGGGCGCGGACGGGGCCGGTAGCAGACCGCGGGCGACGCAGTGGTCCAGCTGACGGTGCACCAGTTCCCGGTCGACCGGGCGGTAGGGTGCGGCGGCCCCGGTGAACGCGCTGTGCAGCCGCTCGGTCAGCACGTGTCCGAGGCCGAGGTCGCCCCCGCTTTCGGCGGGGCCGCCGCCCTGCCTGCGGAGACCGCCGAGCGCGGCGCGCAGGGCGCGGGAGCGGTCGTCGTCCACCAGGCCGGGGGTGTCGAGCCAGTCGCCGATGCCGACCAGTTCGAGCGGGTGGCCGTAGGCGGTGGTCCACGCCGCGAGGTCCGCCAGTGCGAGCGGCCGGGTCGGGGCGTGGTGGTAGACCGCTCCCCCGCCGGGCGCGTCCCGCTCCAGGAGGGAGGCGATCGCGCGTGCCACGTCGTCGGCCGGTGTCCACACCTCGTGGGCGAAGAGCCGCGGCAGTTTCCCGGCCGGCACCGAGGCCCGCAGCACGCCGAAGAGGAAGTCCCGGGGGTTGACGGCGCCGGTGGCGGCGGCGCCGACCACCCGGCCGAGCCGGTGGACGGCGGCGGGCAGTCCCGCCTCGGCAGCCTGCCGCACCAGCTCCTCCGCGACCCACTTGGACTGCTGGTACCCGCCGGCGAGCCCGGGGTGCGCCGGCAGGAACCGCTCCGGAAGCTCGGCGGCGGCGGCCCGCGGCGGGGAGACCGAGAGCGTGGAGACGAGGTGGAACGGCACGCCCCGCGCGGCGGCGAGCCGCAGCAGCGAGCGGGTGGCCTCGACGTTCGGCCCGCGCAGCGCCCGGTACCCGCGCATCACGCTGACGTCGGCAGCGCTGTGCACCACGACGTCGAACGCACCGAACAGGTCGTCCGCCGGGCCGGACCGGCCGTCGGGATCGATCTGCTCCAGGTCGGCCGCGACCGGTGTGAGGCGCGCGCCCGCGGCGGGCAGCGGCAGCCCCAGCTCGGTGAGGACCGTGCGCAGCCGCTGCCCCGCGGCGGCGGCGTCAGGGGCGCGGACGGGGCAGACCACCTCGGCCGTGTCCCGGCGCAGCAGCTCGGCCAGCAGGTGGGCGCCGACGAAGCCGGTGGCCCCGGTGAGCAGGATTCGGCGGGCCGGAGCGGGTGGTCCTCCGCGCCCCTCGGACAGCAGGGCGGTGCCGGGTCCGGCCGCGACATCGGCGGTCGCCTCGGGCGGCAGCACGGGAGCGGGCGGCCGCTCCGCCGTGTCGGTCCCGGTGGGGGCGTCGGAGCGGCCGTTGCTCCCGTCCTCGGCATGCAGGAAGGCGGCGAGCGCCGCGGGGGTGGTGTGCTCGAAGAGCCACGGGACGCGGATCTCGCGCTCCAGCGCGGTGGAGAGCCGGTTGGCGGCGGCGATGGCCTGGAGCGAGTGGACCCCCAGGTCGAAGATGTCGGCGTCGATCGGCACCGGGGTGCCGCCGAGTACCTGCTGCCAGACCCCGGCGACGGCCCGGGCGAGCGGGGTTCCGCCGTCCGTCCCGCCCGCCGGAGGCGATCCGCCGGCAGCGGGCGCTGCCGGGTCGGTGGAACCGGCAGCGACCGAAGCGGCGGTCGCCTCGGTCGCCTGCCGGGCGGCGGCGCGGAGCGCGGCCCGGTCGATCTTGCCGTTGCGGTTGCGCGGCAGCCGGTCGGTGAGGTGGACAACGGAGGGGACGAGCGCGGCGGGCAGCGTGGCGCGCAGCAGCGCCCGCAGCTCCGCGGGGAGGCCGCCATGGCTCGTTCCGGCGGCGGGGACGACGTGGGCGGTCAGTCGGCGGCTGCCGTCGTCGAGGGTCTCCCCCACCGCCGCGGCCGCGCGGACCCGGTGGTCGGCGAGCAGCGCCGTCTCGACCTCGGCGGGCTGCACCCGGTGGCCGCTGATCTTGATCTCGTCGTCGGCGCGGCCGCGGTGGTGGAGGAGGCCGTCCTCACCCAGCTCGGCGAGGTCACCGGTGCGGTAGGCGCGGGGTGCGCCCGGAAGTTGCGTCAGCCGGGTGAAGCGGGCGTGGTCCGTGGCGGGGGCGTCGCCGTGGTAGCCGTCGGCGAGCCCGTCGCCGAGCAGGTACAGCTCGCCGTCGACGATCGCCGCGCTCACTCCGGGCAGCGGCAGGCCGATGGGGGCGCTCCCGGGCGGGCCGTGGTGCAGGTCGGCGACGGTGGCGACGACGGTCGCCTCGGTCGGGCCGTAGGTGTTGAGCAGCCGGACCGTGTCGGGCACCGCGGCGCGCCAGCGGTCCACCCGTTCGGGGAGGGCGGCCTCGCCGCCGATGACGACGGTCCGGACGGAGTCGGGCAGGTGCGCCTGGCCGGTGCTCAGGGTGTGGACCAGCTCGTGCCAGTAGGCGGTGGGCAGGTCCAGCACGGTGATCCGCAGCCGGCGGCAGGCGTCCATGAGGGACTGGACGGAGGACAGCATGGCGTCGGTGCGGATAACGACGGTGGCGCCGGCGCAGAGCGGGAGGACGATCTCCTCGACGCTGGTGTCGAAGTGGGGCGGTGCGAACTGGAGCAGGCGGTCCCCGGGGCGCAGGGCGTAGCGGTCGACGGCGCCGGCGGCGAAGGCGTCGAGCGCGCGCCGCGGGACGCTGACGGCCTTGGGGCGGCCGGTGGTCCCGGAGGTGTGCATCAGGTAGGCGGTCCCGGCGGCCGGGGGCGCGGCCGGCGCGGCGGCGGAGGGCGCCGCCCGCCAGTGCCCCGGGGTCAGGTGCTTGCCGGTGGCGGGGGCGGGGGCGTCGTCCGTGGTGACGGTGACCGCCGGGGCGAGGCCGTCGAGCATGGCGCGGAGCCGGGGCGCCGGGGCGGCGGGGTCCAGCGGGCAGTAGGCGGCGCCGGTCAGCAGGATGCCGAGCAGGGTGGTGACGGTGTCGGTCCCCCGGGGCAGCAGTACGGCCACGGTGGTGCCGGGCCCGGCGCCGTGGGCCGCGAGGGCGGCGGCCGCGGCGCGGGCGCGGTCGAGCAGTGCGCGGTAGCCGACCCGGTGGCCGTCGTGTTCCACGGCGACGGCGTCCCCGTCGGCCGCCGCACGGTCGGCGATCCGGTCGAGGATGCCGCGGGGCGCGGCCGGGTGGGGCGGGCCGTGCAGCACGGTGATGTCGTCGGCGGTCACGCCGCCGACCGCACGGTCGGGACGGGCGGGCAGCTCGGCGAGGAGCGCGCGGACGGCATTCGCCTGTGCCGCGAGCCGGTCGGTGTCGTAGAGCCGCGGGTTGGCGTCGACGGCGAGGCGGAGACCGCCGCCGTCGCCCCGGTCGTAGACGTTGAGCGCGAGGTCGTCCACCGGACCGGCGGAGACGTTGTGGGCGGTGCCGCGGTGGGCGCCGAACTTGAGGTCGTACCCGAACGGCATGATGTTGACGCCCGGCCCGGAGAGTCGGCGCTCCCCGCCGACCAGCCCGAGGTCGCGCCGCAGTTGCTCGTACGGGTAGCGCTGGTGGGGCAGGCAGGCGCGGATCTCGGCCGCGGTGCGGGCGGCGAGCTGCCGCAGCGTGTCGACGGGGGTCACGGCGATCCGCAGCGGGATCACGTTGCGGACCATGGCGGGGACCCGGAGCGCGGCCGTGCCGAGCCGGTTCATGACGGGCAGTCCGAGCACGACCTCGGGGGCGCCGGTCTCGCGGTGCAGGTGGGCCGCGAAGACCGCGGTCAGCACCTCCGGCCAGCCGATCGACAGCTCCGCGGCGAGGGCGCGCAGCTGTCGGGCGTCCGCGGCGGGCAGGTCGAACGTCTCGCGGAGGTGCCCGGGCGCGGGGAGTGCGGCGCGGTCAGCGGGGGTCGCGACGTGCGGCCGGTCGGCGAAGCGCTCCGTCCAGAACGCGCGGTCCCGCTCGCGGCGTTCGGACCGGCGGTAGGCGGCGTCCTCGGCGAGGACGGCCGCCAGGGGGCCGAACGGCGGGTCGGGCACGGGTTGGCCGGCTGCCAGCGCGGTGTACACGTCGGCGACGCGGCGTGCGACGAGGGAGAGACCGTAGCCGTCGAGGGCTATGTGGTGCACGCGGTGGTACCAGAGGAGCCGGTTCGGACCCAGGGTGAGCAGTGCGTGGCCGGAGAGCGGGCCGGTGGCCAGGTCGGCGGGGCGGCCGACGTCCCGGTCCATCCAGTCGTGGGCGGCGGCGAGCGGGTCGGGGGCCCCGCTCAGCTCCACGTGCACGACGGGGACCGGGGGGCCGTCGGCGACGGCCCGCGGGTCACCGGAACCGCCGGCGGGGTAGGTGGAGTGCAGCACCTCGGTCTCGTCGACCGCTCGGCGGATCGCCGAGCGCAGCAGTCCGACGTCGACGGACCCGTCGATGTCGATGTACTCGGCGGTGTTGTGGGCGGGGCTCGTCGGGTCGAGCTGCTGGCCGGCCCAGGTGCCTTCCTCGGCCGTCAGCAGGGGGCGTCCGGGGGGTGCCGCGGTCTCAGTCACGGGCCGGTCCGTCCTCGGCACCGTCGTGCGGCGCGACCAGGCGCCACCACGCCTCGAAGGAGGTGCCCTCGGCGAGGTCGAGGAAGGTGACGTCGGCACCCGCCGCGCGCCAGCGTTCGGCGAGGGTGTGGAGCCGCAGGGAGTCGAGGCCGGCGTCGAGGGGGTTCTCTGCGAGGTCGACCTCGTGCGGGTCCTGGTGGAGTTGTTCCGCGAGGTCGGCTCGGAAGGCGTCGAGGGTGAGGGGTGTGGTCACGGTGTCTCCGGTCCGGGTGGGGCGGTCGGTTCGTCAGTTGACCTTGCGGTCGGTGCCGGCCCAGAAGCGGTCGCGCAGCTGCCGGCGGAGGATCTTGCCGCTGGGGTTGCGCGGCACGCTGTCGACGAACTCGTAGCGGGCGGGCAGCTTGAAGGCCGCGAGCCGTCCGACGAGGTGCCGGTGGAGGTCCCGGCGGGCGGGTACGCCACCGGGTGCTGCGACGACGAAGGCGTGGACCGCCTCGCCCCAGCGGTCGTCGGGGACCCCCACGACGACAGCCTCGGCGACCCCGGGGTGGCTCTCCAGGGCGTCCTCGACCTCGGCCGGGTAGACGTTCTCACCCGCGACGATGACGGTGTCCTTGATGCGGTCCTGGATGTAGAGGTAGCCGTCCTCGTCGAGGTGGCCGGCGTCGCCGGTGTGAATCCAGCCGTCACGCAGGGTCTCCGCCGTACGGTCGGGCAGCCCGTGGTACCCGACCATCCGGGCGGGGGTGGCGAGGCAGACCTCCCCGACCCGGCCGGCCGGCAGCGGCGCGCCGGAGCCGTCGACGACGCGGACGCGCACCCCCGGGTAGGGGCGGCCGGCCGCCCGGGCCCGGCGGCGGCCGGGCAGGTGGTCCTCGGGCGGGAGGCAGATCGCGGTGTTGCCGGTCTCGGTGAGGCCGTAGATCTGGGCGAACTCGCAGCCCAGCAGCGCGAGGCTGTCGTCCAGCAGTGTCTCCGAGATGGGGGACCCGCCGTAGACCACCTTCCGCAGTGTCGTGAAGTCGTCCGCAGTGACCCCGGGATGGGTGGCCACCATACGCAGCATGGCGGGGACCACGCAGGCGGTGGTGACGCCGTGGTCCCGGATGCCGGCGACCGCCTCGCCGGGGGCGAAGGCGGGGAGCACGAGCAGCGTGGCTCCGGCGTCGAGGTTCTGCGCGGCCCACCACAGGCCGCCGATGTGGAAGCCGGGGATGCCGACCAGTGCGGTGTCCTCGGGGCGGGGGTCGATCCAGTGGATGCCGGCGCGGGCCATGGCGTCCTTGATCGCGAAAAAGCTGCGGTGCGCCAGCACCACGCCCTTGGGCAGGCCGGTCGTCCCGCTGGTGTACAGCTGGGCGACCGGGGTGTCGGGACCGACCGGCGGTGCGTCCTCGGGCGGCTGCGCGCCGCCCTCGCCTGCGGTGTTCTTCCAGTCGCCGTACTCGCCGTACTCGCCGCCGCTGCCGAGCCGGACGACCGACCCCCGGTAGGGGCTGGGCAGCCGGTCCAGGATGCCGGCGAAGGCGTCCTCGATCAGCAGCACCTCGCTGCCGGAGTCCGCGAGGATGTGGTGGACCTCGGGTCCGGTGAGCCGCCAGTTGACCGGCACGAGCACCGCCTGGGCACGGGCGCAGCCGAACAGGGTCTCGTAGTAGTGCTCCGACTCCTTGCCGAGGTAGGCGACGCGTGCGCCGGGCCGCAGCCCCGCGGCGCGCAGTGCGCGCGCCACGAGGCCGCTCTGGTGGTGGAGTTGTCCGTAGGTGAGGGTGCGGTCGGCGCAGCGGACTGCGGGGTGGTCGGGGCGGAGTCGCGCGTGGCGGGCGGTGAGGACGGCGAGGGTCCGGGCGGCGGGTGGTGCCGTGGTCGCTGTCATGTCGCGCTCCCGGTGCCGACGGCGACCCGGGAACGCCCGGCCTCCCGCGGCAGGTTGGTGAGGACGAGGGTGGCGGTGCCGTCGCACCGGCCGCCGGCCTCGTCGCGGTAGCGGTGGGACGTCGTGGCGAGGAGGAAGGGTGCGCCGCGGCCGGGGGTCTTCCGCTCGATCTTCTCGATGGTCAACTCGCCGGTGAAGCGGCGGGCGTCGACGGGTCGGCGGAAGTTGCCCGCGAACCGTGCGATGACGATGTCGGGCAGTTGGCGCTGCCAGAAGTCGTCGAGCGTCCACTCCGCGAGGGCGGGGTGGAGGTCTTCCTTGACGGCCTTCGCCACCAGGAAGTACATCATCTGGTTGTAGCAGATGTTGACCTCGACGGCGTTGAGGTGCCCGGTGTCGTCGATGTACCAGGACTCCGGGATCGACAACCGGGAGCGCACGGTGAGCGCTCCCTGCGCCTCGACCTCGACCTGTGCCGACTCGACGTACAGGCAGCGCCGCTTGTAGGGACGCAGCACCTGCTCCAGCAGTCCGTGGTCGGTCTCCCACTCCCCCACCCCGGCGGCCCCTCCGGTGACCGCCGGGGTGACCGCGGTGTGCGGGTGGTGTCCGACGGCGCTCACGCGGCGCCCAGGCCGTCGAACAGCGGCCGGCTGTCGTGGACGGTGACCCGGTGAGAGACGGTGGGTTCGGGGGCGGAGGTGTGGAGAGCCCGGTGGATGAGGCTGCGGTTGTCCCAGACGAGGAGGTCCCCCTTCTCGAACGTCTGGAGGTGGATGTTCTCGTCCCGGAAGGTCTCGTCGGTCTGGCCGGTCGCGGCGAAGAGCCGCGGCAGGAGGTCCTCGTCGAGCGGCCGGCCGTCCGCGTCCTCGATGCCGACGGTGAACCCCTCGCTCAGGTAGAGCACCGTCTCGCCGGTGAAGGGGTGGACGAAGGTCGCGGGCTGCACCACCGACGGGGTCTTGACCTCGACCTCCTCGATGATCTCCGACAGCGGCCGGTACACGTCGTGCGGCCGGATCTTGAAGTACTTGCGGACGGAGTGGCGGCAGCGGGCACCGGCGACGGCGTCCTTCAGCTCCTGCGGGAGCCGGCGGTGGGCGGCGCCCATGTCGATGAAGTAGGTGCCCCGGTTCTTCCTGGGGACCACCTGCGGGTGGATCAGCGTGATCCCGAAGGGGTCGGGCATGAACTGGTAGTCGGCGTGCCAGAACTTGCCCGTCCGGGGTACGCCTATCTGGCGGCCGCCCTCCGGCACGTTGGAGGAGACGAAGACCTCCGGGTGGTCCGGGTGGTGGTACATCGGCTCGTAGTAGGTCTCCGGGCGGCCGAGCCGCCGGCCGAGGGCGAGGAACTGCCCGGGGTCGAGGTGCTGGTTCTTCAGGACCGCGATCTTCCGGGTGTAGACCGCCTCCTTCAGCCGCTCGATGTCGCCCTCGGTGGCGGTGGTGTGGTCGAAACCGGTGACGTGGACGCCGAACAGGCCGGTCTGCTGCGGGGTGATCTCCATGAGCGGGCTTCCTTCCGGGGCGGGGTCAGCTGGCGGAGGCGGCGGTTTCGCCGGAGCGTGCGCGGTCGATCAGTTCGGCGGTGCCCGCGAGGGTGAGGTCGCCGTGGAGCTCGGCGTCGTCGATGTGGACGCCGAGGTTGCGTTCGACCCGCATCGCGAGTTCGACCAGCGTGAGCGAGTCGACGTCGAGGTCGTGGAGGGTGGCGCCGGGGGTCAGGTACTCCGTCGGCGCGTCGTGGATGCCGGTCAGGATGTCGACGAGGGCGTCGTAGGTGGTGCTCACGGGGTGCTCCTTCGGAGGTAGGGGCGGGGTGAGGGGGGGAGCTCCGGCCAGCGCAGCAGGCAGGAGCCCCAGGCGAGTCCGCCGCCGAACGCGGTCAGCAGAACGGTTTCTCCTGCGGCCAGTTCGCCGTGGGCGGCGGCGTCGGCGAGGGCCAGTGGCACGGAGGCGGCCCCGGTGTTGCCGATCTCGTGGAGGTTGCTGACCAGCCGGTCCGGCGGCACCCCCAGCTCGTCCGCGACGGACGCCAGGATGCGGAGGTTGGCCTGGTGCGGGACGAACCTGTCGACTGCGGCGGGAGCAACGCCCGCGGCGTCGAGGCTGGTACGGGCGGACCGGGTCAGGTGGGTCACCGCATGGCGGTAGACCTCGCGGCCGCGCATGGTGAAGTGGCCGTCGGCCCCGGCGACGGCCGCAGTGGCCGGGTGGCGACTGCCCCCCGCCGGGACGGTGATGAGGTCGCGGCCGGAACCGTCGCTGCCGAGGTCGAAGGCGGTGAGGGCGCCGGGTTCGCCGGGTTCGCCGGCGCGCAGCACCACCGCCCCCGCGCCGTCGCCGAAGATCGCCAGGTTGCCGCGGTCGTCGGGGCCGATGATCCGGGAGTAGGTGTCGGCACCGATCACCAGCACGCGGTCGGCGGCCCCGGCCGCGATGAGCCCGGCGGCGGTGGCCAGTGCGTAGACGAAGCCGGCGCAGACCGCGCCGATGTCGAAGGCGGCGGCCCCCGTGAGCCCCAGCCGGCCGGCCACGTCGGGCGCGGTCGCGGGGCAGGGGTGGTCGGGGGTGACGGTCGCCAGCAGCACGGTGTCGACCCCCGGGTCGCCGGAGTGCTCCAGCGCGGCGGCGCCGGCCCGTACCGCGAGGTCGGAGGTGGCGTCCTCGGGCGCGGCCACCCGGCGGCTGCCGATGCCGGTCCGGGTCCTGATCCAGTGGTCGCTGGTGTCCAGCCGGGCCGCCAGCTCGTCGTTGGTGACCACACGGTCCGGCACCCAGCCGCCCAGTCCGGCGAGGACCGCGGCACGGGCGGGGATGTCGGGGTTCACGAGAGCTCCTCGGTGTCGGGGGAAGCGGTCCGGACGCGCACCGCGCAGACCACCGCGAGCGCGACCAGGCAGCCGCCGGCCGTCAGCAGCGCGGCGGTGATCCCGGAGGACAGTGAGGTGGTGCCGGCGGCGGCGCCGGAGAGCCCGGCGACCGCGGTGAGCGCGGCGAGGCCGAGGGCGGTCCCGAGTTGCAGCGCGGTGGACGCCACCCCGGAGGCCGCCCCCTGCTGTGCGGCGTCGGCCCGGCGGGCCGCCGCCAACCACATGGCGGTCCACACCGCGCCCTGCCCGATGCTCAGCAGCACCAGCCCGGGGACGAGTCGGGCGTATCCGCCGTCGGCGGAGGCGGTGGCGGCCAGGGCCAGCGCGCCGACGGCACCCGCCAGCGCGCCGATGAGCAGCAGCGGCCGGACCCCCCAGCGGCCCGAGAGCCGGGCGGTGGCCTGGGTGGCGGCCGCGGTGACCAGGGCGGGGAGGAGGAAGGCGAGCCCGGTGGCGAGCGGGGTGAGTTCCTGCACCTGCTGGAAGTGGAGCGTGAGGAAGAAGGGGACCGCCCCGAAGCAGGCGCCGTACAGGGCGGTGACGGCCGCGACGGGAAGCAGCCCGCGGGAGCCGGCCAGCAGCCCCCTGGGGACGAGGGGGCGCGGGGAGCGGCGTTCGGCCAGGACGAACGCCGCGGCGCAGATCGCGGCGGCGGCGATCAGCACACCGGTGCCCGTCTGCCACCACCCGTGGTCGGCGCCCTGGGTGACGGCCAGGGTGGCGAGGGCGGCGGCGGCTGTGCCGCTGACGGCGGCGCGGGCGTCGAGCCCGCGTTCGGCGCGGGTCGGGGTGTCGGCGGGGAACGCCAGGACGGCGGCGGTCACGAGGAGCCCTGCCATGGGGAGGTTGACCCAGAAGACGGCCGGCCAGGAGAAGGCGTGCACGAGCACGCCCCCGAGCAGGGAGCCGCAGCAGAGGCCGGCCGCGCCCGCCGCCCCCCACATCCCGTGGGCGCGGGCGCGGGCCGGGCCGGAGAACGTGCCGTTGAGCAGGGCGAGGGCCGCGGGGAAGAGCAGCGCCCCGCCGATCCCCTGGACGGCGCGGACGGCCACCAGCACGCCCGCGTCACCGGCGAGGCCGCCGACGGCGGAGGAGGCTCCGTACAGCGCAGCGCCGAGGAGGAACATGCGGCGGGCACCGAGCAGGTCGGTCGCCCGGCCGCCGAGCAGCAGCAGGCCGCCGGTGGCGACGACGTAGGCGTTGACGATCCAGGTGAGTCCGGAAGGACCGACGGCCAGGTCGGCGCCGATCCCGGGGAGGGCTACGTAGACGATGCTGAAGTCCAGAGCGATCATCAGCTGTGCGCCGGCGAGCGCGGCCAGGGCGAGGCCGGGCCGGGTCGCTGTCCGTGCCGGTGGTGCCAGGGCGGTGCGCGTCATCAGGGTTCCCGGGGTCGGGGAGGACGCCGGCAGCGGCCGGCGCGGGTGGAGGCGTGGCACTCCGGGGGCGCCGGGGAACGGCGCACCGGGACGGGCCCTATTCCGTCGGGATCGGGGCCCGGGTCACGGGAGTAGATCGTGCTGCGCGGTTCCCGGGACAACAAGCAACGGTGACGCTTTTCGGACCGGTCGCGTCACCGCACCGCCGTGCGAGCTGTGGTCCGTACCAGCGGAATCGCGTTCACATCGCGTTCGAACGGAAGACGTATTCATCGCGCCGCCCCCACGGCGAAACGGTTCGGAAACATCGCGGGTGACGACGTATCCGTGGATAGCCCGAGAATTCCTACCGAACAACGACCTCGGCGCACCGGAACCGCGCGTTCCCACCCCGCGCGGATTGGCCGGAAAACGACCTGTACAGTGCACGGACATACCTGTCGGCACCACGCGACCATTCAACGACAGTCGCACGGGCACCGGGGTGAGTTCCCGTAGTCAGCTATGTCACAACTGGTTTGACGCCCGGGAAGAGAATACCCCGGGACCGCGCGCGGAGATCCCACTCGCGCGCCCCCGGAAAGCGACGCAGAACACCCCCGGACCCACTACGGGTCCGGGGGCGCCGGCGGTGCTGTCGGCCGTCAGCCGTCGCCCATGAGGGCGCGCACCTCCGTGACCAGGACCGTCAGCGCCTGACGCTCGGCCGGCGTGGTCTCGGGATGCCAGAGGTCGACGAGCAGGCACGTCCGGGTCCCGCCTCCGTCGTTGCGGGCGGAATGCCGGAACGAGTAGTCGAACAGCAGGCATCGCCCTTCCTCCCAGGCGCGCCGTTCACCGGCGACCGTGAGAGAGCAGCCCTCCGGAATGCTGACGGCGAGGTGAAGGTTGATGGAGAAGTTCCAGAGGTCGCAGTGGTCCGCGATCACGGTCCCGGGAAGCAGCGTGGAGAAATGACTTTCGAGGAGCGGGCACAGAACGCCTGCGTCGACACCGGCACGCTCGACCACCCGGTGCGCGGTCGGCACCAACTCCGCCGCGCCCTTCGCCATGGCGCCCTGCCGGAAGAGATAGACGGCGCGCCAGTCGTCCTGGTTACCCAGATAGTGGTCGTAGCGCCCGAAGCGGTCCCGGCGGGAAGCCCAGGATTCGGTGATCTCGCGCTTGATGTCCCCGTGCGCGGCTTCCAGTTCCCGTACCAGGGGCAGCAACTCCGGATATGCGTAGGGGTCGTGCCAGGGTTGCTGCGATATGCCGGGCAGCACCCAGCGGGCGTCCCGCTGCAGCGGGTGCCGGCCGGCGGTGCCGCCGCGCATCATCTCCTCGACGCGCGCCAGCGAAGCGGCGCCGTGCTCCGCCCTGATCGCGGCGAACGCCTCGTCGATCTCCGGGGTCATGCTCCGGTCCTCCTCAGTGGCCGCCGTCGGGGTGCCCCCGGCGAGGCGTCCCGTGGACAGAGAGTCGGACCGGCCCGCTGCCGGGTTCCCGGCGGCTTCCCGACTCCGCGTGAACGGTCGGCGAACGGGTGGAATGCGCGGTGGTGCGGGGCGTGCGGGGCGCGCGGCCGTGGCGGGCGCCCGGGGGTGCACCGCCGGGCGGACGGAGCGACGGCGGTCCGCGACCCGTCACGGCCGGCGGCGGCCGCCCGGTGTGGCGGTACAGGAAGCCGGGAAGAGTCGCGGCGTCACGGAGTGAGAACATGAGCGCACTATGCGACTGACCGGGGCGGTGCGAGGCGTCAGGGCAGCGGTGTTCGCCGGTGTCTGCGTGGTCCTCGCACTCGTCGGGCACGTCCACGCCTCCGGCGCGCCGGTACCCGTGCCGGTGGCTCTCGCGGCCTTCGCGGTGGTCGCCGGCGGGGCGTGGGCGGTGGCCGGCGCCCGCCGCGGGCCCTGGGCCGTCACGGCGGCGGCCGGCGGTGTGCAGCTCGCCCTCCACCTCGCCTTCTCCGCCGGACAGGGCGCGGCGCGGGCCCCGGCCCCTGGCTCCTCGCCCGACCCGGTGGTGGAGACGGCGCGCTCCTTGCTGTGCGGCGCCGGGACCGGCCCGGCGCTCACCCACGACGAGGCCATGCGGATCGTCCTCGCCGCCGGGCTTCCGCTGCCCGACCACGACCACGCCGCGGCTCTCGCGGCGTCCGCGTCCGACCACGGCGGGCACGCGGTGCACGCCGCCTCGGCGCTGCCGGGGTCCCATTCGGGGGCCATGCTCCTCGGCCACGTGCTGGCCGCGGTGCTGTCCGGGCTGTGGCTGGCCTGGGGCGAGCGGGCCGCCTGCTCGCTCCTGGCGCAGGTCGGTCCGTGGCTGCTCGGCCCACTGTGGGCGCTGCTCGGCCCGCTGTTCGTGCCGGCGGCCCCGCCGGCACGGCCCGGCGTCGTGCTGGACCGTCCGCTGCCGCCGCTGCGGACGCGGTTGCTCCTGCACGCGGTGATCTCCCGGGGGCCGCCACCGGCCGGGGCTGTCGGCTGACGACAGCGGGCACCACCCGGCGCCGGGTACGGCGCCGGCGGGCCGGGCCGTGCTCGCGGCCCGGCGGCACCCGGGCGGTCCGTGCGTCGGGCCGCCTCCCCACCGCATGTGACGAGGTCACCAGTGATCACACCTGCTGTGCACACCCCTGCCCTGCCGACGGCCCCGCAGGGCCGGGTCCCCGCGCAGGGCGTCCCTCCCGAACAGGCCGGCGGACGCGCGGAACGCCGGAGCGCGGGCGGCGACCCCGACCGGGGCCGCACCCTGCTCGCGCTGACCGCCGCGCGCACCGGCAGCCCCGACGACGTCGCACGCTTCGTGGCGGCGTTCGACGCGGACGTCCGCCGGTACATCGGATTCCTCCAGCCCGACACCGACGGGGTGGAGGACCTCGCGCAGGAGACGATGCTCCGCGCGCTGCTGTCGCTGCACCGGTTCGAGGGCAGATCCTCGGCGAGGACCTGGCTGCTGTCGATCGCTCGGCGCACGGTCGTCGACAGCGTGCGCCGGGCGTCCGCCCGTCCCCGGCTCTCCGACGCTGCCGACTGGCAGCGGGAGGCGGAGTGGCGTCAGGCCCGCAACGTCCCCGGCTTCGACGAGGGGCTGGCGCTGCGCGGGCTGTTGGAGAGCCTGTGCGCCGAACGGCGTGAGGCGTTCGTCCTGACCCAGCTCTGGGGCGTGCCGTACGACGACGCCGCGGCGCTGTGCCGCTGCCCGGTCGGCACGGTGCGTTCCCGGGTGTCCCGGGCGCGGGCGGAACTGCTGCGGCTGTTGCGCGAGGCCGAGGAGCATTCCCCCGCGCCGGTCCCCGGTGAGGACGCCGGCGTGGCGGCCTGACGGGCCGGACCGCGGCGGCCGGCGCGCCCGTGCGGGGCGTGCCGGCCGCCCGGACGCGGCTCCGGACGGCCAAAGGCGCGCGGCTCCGCCGGCCGCTTCCCGGAGCGGGGCTCCGGTCAGAGCGAGGGCCGGGTCACCACCGCGGTGACGGGGATCTCGCCGGACTGCTGGAAGGTCAGCACGAAGTCGACGCGCTCCCCCTCGGCGAGCGGCCGGTCGACGGTGAGCATGACGTTGGGGGTGAAGGGGCTCATCTCCAGCGTCGAGTCGGCCGGGACGGCGATCTCCGGCACCATGATCATGCGCCCGGCGCCCTCGGTCAGCTCCCGGTCGCCGAACATCGCCTCGCCCCGGACGCTGCGCACGGCGACGATGCGGTCCTCCGAGCCGCCCGTGTTGGCGACGTCGAAGAAGGCCCCGGTCGTCTGCTGGGTGTCGAGGATCGGCAGGAAGACCCGGCCCTCGGCGACCCGGATGTCGGCGGGGCTGCCGGCCTGGCCCGTGGCGGTCCAGGCCGCCAGCCCGGCCAGGGTGAGGCCGCCCGCCAGCAGCGGGGCGAGGGCGGCACGGGCGGCGGTGAGCAGCCGGGGCCCCCGGGGTGCTCGGGCCGGTCCGGCCGGGTCGCCGGTGGGCGGTGCCTCGATGGGGGCGGTCACGAGACGCTCCTCGGGTCGGGGCGCCGGGCGCGGACGGGCGAAGGCTGCCAGGTCCGCAGGCGCAGGCTGTTCAGGACGACCACCAGGGAGCTCACCGACATCGCTGCGGCCGCGACCATGGGGTTGAGCCAGCCGGTGGCGGCGAGCGGCAGGGTCACGGCGTTGTACCCGAAGGCCCACGCCAGGTTGGTGCGGATGGTCGCGAGGGTCCGCCGGGCCAGCGCCGCCGCGTCCGCGAGGGCGGCGAGGTCGCCCCGGACGAGGGTCACGTCGGCGGCGCCGATGGCGGCGTCCGTCCCGCTGCCCATCGCGATGCCGAGGTCCGCCGAGGCGAGGGCGACGGTGTCGTTGACCCCGTCCCCCACCACCGCGACGCGTCGGCCCTCGGCCCGCAGCCGCGCCACCAGGCGGGCCTTGTCCTCCGGGGCGCAGCGGGCGTGGACCTCCTCGATCCGCAGCTCGGCGGCGACGGCCCGCGCCGGGCCCTGGCTGTCCCCCGTGGCGAGCACCGGCCGCATCCCGAGCCGGCGCAGCCGCTCGACCGACCGGTAGGCGCCGCCGCGCACCACGTCGCCCACGCCGATGACGGCGGTGGGGGCGCCGTCGATGGCGACGAGCACCGGGGTCAGCGCCTCGGCCTCGGCGCTGCGCACCGCTGCCCGCAGTTCGGCGGGGAGCGGCACGGCGTCGTCCACGGCGGTGACCGCCACCTGCCTGCCGTCGACGACGGCGGCGACACCGAGACCGGGGGTGGCGACGAAGCCGGTGGCGTCCGGCAGTTCACCGGCGACCCGCTCCGCGTGGTCGACCAGTGCGCGGCCCACGGGATGTTCGGAGGGCCGCTCGGCGCCGCCGACCAGCCGCAGTACCTCGGTCTCCCACGCCGCGCCGGCGGCCGTCGCGCAGCGTACGACGGTCATCCGCCCGGTGGTGAGGGTGCCGGTCTTGTCCAGGACGACCGTGTCGACCCGTCGCAGCGCCTCCAGCGCGCGCGGTCCCGAGACCAGCACGCCGAGCTGCGCGCCGCGGCCGGTGGCCGCCATCAGCGCGGTCGGGGTGGCGAGCCCCAGGGCGCAGGGGCAGGCGACCACCAGGACGGCGACCGCGGAGGTGAGAGCCGCCTGGGTGTCGGCACCGGCGCCGAGCCAGAAACCGAGCACGGTGACGGCGACGGCGAGGACGGCCGGGACGAAGCCGCCGGCGACGCGGTCGGCGACCCGCTGGGCGCGGGCCTTGCCCGCCTGGGCGTCGGCCACGAGTCGCGCGATGCGGGCCAGTTGGGTCTCGGCCCCGACCGCGGTGGCCCGTACGTGCAGCAGTCCGCCGCTGTTGACGGAGCCTCCCAGGACCGCGACGCCCGGGCCGGCCTCCACCGGTTTGCTCTCCCCGGTCATCAGGGAGACGTCGAGGGCGGAGGTGCCGCGTACCACGACGCCGTCACCGGCGACGCGTTCCCCGGGGCGGACCACGAACACGTCGTCGACCGCCAGCCGGTCGATGGGGACGGTGTGCTCCAGACCGGCGTCGTCCCGGACGGTGACCTCGCGCGGCGCCAGCGCGGCGAGCGCGCGCAGTGCGGCACCGGTGCCGTCCTTGGCGCGGCGTTCGAGGAACCGCCCCAGCAGCACGAACAGCGGCACCGCGGCGGCGGCCTCGAAGTAGATGTGGGCGACACCGTCGGAGGCGGAGGGCAGGAAGCTGAACGGCATCCTCATCCCGGGCTCGCCCGCCCCGCCCAGCAGCAGGGCGTACACCGACCAGAGGTAGGAGGCGCAGACGCCGAGGGAGACGAGGGTGTCCATGCCGGCGGTCGAGTGGCGCAGCCCGCGCAGCGCCGCCCGATGGAACGGCAGCGCGCTCCAGGCCACGACGGGTGTGGTGAGGACCAGGCAGACCCACTGCCAGTAGGTGAACTGCCAGGCGGGCACCATGGACAGCGCCATGACGGGGACGGTGAGCGCGGCGGTGGCGGCCAGCCGCAGGCCCTCCCGCGGGTCCGCGTCCCCGCGGTCGGCCGGCGGTTCCTCCGCCGCCGGGGCGGCGCCGTAGCCGGCGGCCTCGACCTGCTGCACGAGGACCGCGGGGGCGATGTCGGCGGGGTGGCTGACCCGGGCGATGCCGGTGGCCAGGTTGACGCCGGCCGTGACGCCGGGGAGGCGGGCGAGGCGCTTCTCGACGCGGTTGACGCACGCGGCACAGGTCATGCCGGTGATGGTCAGGTCGGTCGTGAGCCCGGGGGTGGTGGGTGCGCTCACCTGGCGCCCCCGTGGCCGTGACCGCCGTCCTCGACGGTGGCGGCCGGACCGGCGCCCGGGTGCATGCCCGGGGCGACGGGGCCGAGCAGCGCGCCGGTGGCGAGGGCAGTGGTGAAGAGGAGCGCGAGCAGCGCGGTGAACCCGAGGGCGGGCGAGCGCAGGACCGCGACGGCCGAGGGTGGGCGGGCGGACGACTGGTTCATGGACGGTTCTCCGGGCAGCGGTTCGGACGGCCGGCCGTGGCACGGCGGGGCCGGCCCGTCGGCGTGCGCCGCAGCGGGCCGGCACGTGCGGGCCGGTGCGTGATGGGTCGTCCGGCCGGCGGCCGTGGTTCCCGCCCCCTCTCACGGGTCTCGATCCGCTGTCAAGACCCTTGCGCCGTGCGCACGTCCGCGGGCGGCGGCGCGCCGCCTCGTCGTGGTCGGCTCGTCCTGTCCGGCTCAGAGGGCCGCGACGAACTCCCGGGCCCGTGCCGTGATGCTCTCCCAGTCACCCGCGGCGACCGCGGCCGGCGGCACGACGTCGGAGCCCGCGCAGACGGAGAGCGCGCCCGCCCGCAGGAACTCCGCCGCGTTGCCGGCGTTGACCCCGCCGGACGCGACCAGGGGGACCCCGGGGTACGGCCCCGCGAGGTCCCGGAAGTGGCGGGGGCCGAAGGCGTGGGCGGGGAAGATCTTCACCGCGGTGGCGCCGAGGTCCAGTGCCCGGCCGACCTCGGTGGGGGTGAGGGCGCCCATGACAACGGGCAGGGAGCGGTCGTGGGCGACCTCGGCAACCTCGGGGCGCAGACCGGGGGTGACCAGGTAGCGGGCTCCGGCGTCGGCTGCCGCCGCGGCCTGCTCGGCGGTGGTGACGGTGCCGGCACCGACCAGCACGCCGTCGCCGTGGTCGGTGGCCCGGCGCAGCAGGTCGTCCAGCCCGGGGGTGGTGAAGGTGAGTTCCACCCATCGGATGCCGCCCGCGCGCAGTGCTTCGCACAGCGCCACGGGGTCGGGGACGACGGGGGCGCGGACGACGGCGATCACGCGGTCGGCGGCGAGAGCGTCGAGGGTGGTCGCGGGGTCGGTGGCGTGGCTCACGGGGCGGTGCTCCAGGACGAGTCGGGTGCGAGGTGCGGGTCGAGTCGGTGGCGGGGCGGCATGCGGGGGACGTCGTCGGTGGTGGTCAGGGCGGCGCGCGCGGCGAGGTGGCCCAGCCGCAGTCGGGCGGACTCCGGTCGGTTCTCGAGCAGGCCCGCGAGGTACCCCGCGGCGAAGGCGTCGCCGGCGCCGACGGGTTCGACGACGTCGACCCGCGGTGCGGGGACGAACACGGTTCCCGCCTCGGGGGTGTACGAGGTGGCGCCGATGTCGGCGTCCTTGACCACCACGCGCGGCGCCGCTCCCAGGAGCGCGCGGATGTCGTCCGGCTGCTCGGTGCCCCAGAGCGCGGCCGCCTCGTCGCGGCCGACGAGGACGAGGTCCGCGGCGCGTGCGAGTTCCAGCAGCAGGTCGGCGGCCGGCTCGGGGGCGTCCCGCCAGAGCGCTGCGCGGTGGTTGACGTCGAAGGAGAGCAGCGGGCCGGGGACGGCCCGCTCGACCAGCAGCGAGCGGAGGAGGCGGCGGCAGCTGCCGGAGAGCGCGGCGGTGATGCCGGTGACGTGGACGACGCGGGCGGCCCGGAGGAGGTCGGGGGCCGGGGGCTCGGGACCCAGGGCGGAGGCGGCCGAACCGGCGCGGTAGTAGTGGGGCCGGGTGGCGCCGCCGACCGGTTCCTTGACGTACAGGCCGGTCGGTCGGGCCGGGTCGGTCTCCACCGCGTCCGTGGCGACGCCGAGGGCGGTGAGGTCGGCGAGGACACGCCGGCCGAAGGGGTCGTCACCGACGCGGCCGAGCCAGGCGGAGCGGTGGCCGAGTCCGGCGAGGGAGGCCGCCACGTTGGATTCAGCGCCGCCCGTGCGGAGGTTCAGCGTGCTGCTGGCGTGCAGCGGCTCGGGGCCGGGCGGGGTGAGGACGGCCATGGTCTCCCCCAGGCAGACCACGGCGGGCGGGGGCGGCGCTGCTGCCGCGGGGCTGGCGGGGTGCACACGGGCTCCAGGGGCGGGTGGGCGGTCCCCGGTGGGGGCTCTCGGCCTCCCGCCTGCCGCGGGAGCGGGCGGTGTCGGCCACCGGGTCCGGCGCGGTGGAGCGCCGGGCGTCGTTCGGATCGACGGGGAGAACCTACCCGCGCTGCCCTCCCGGCCGCCAGGAGCATCCGCGGCCGTGGGGATCGACGGGCCGTCCCGGGGTGCCGCGGCCGGCAGCCGGTCAGCCGTCCTCCCGGCGGTGGCGCGCGCGGTACCAGGCGACGGTGGCGGCGAGCCCTTCGTCGAATGCGTGGTGCGGACGGTAGCCGAGTTCGGTGGCGGCCTTGGTGGTGTCGACGCTGTAGCGCAGGTCGTGGCCCTTGCGGTCGGAAACGTGATCGACGCGGTCCCAACCGGCGTCGCACTCGGCGAGGATTCTCGCGGTCAGCTCGGTGTTGGTCAGTTCGGTGCCGCCCCCGATGTTGTAGGTCTCGCCCGGACGTCCGCGCCGCAGGACCAGGAGCAGCGCGCGGCAGTGGTCCTCGACGTGCAGCCAGTCGCGGCTGTTGCGTCCGTCGCCGTACAGCGGCACTCGGCCGCCGCTCAGCAGCAGGGTGGTGAAGCGGGGGACGACCTTCTCCGGGTGCTGGTGCGTCCCGTAGTTGTTGGAGCAGCGGGTGACGCGTACGTCGAGCCCGTGGGTGCGGTGGTGGGCGAGCGCGAGGAGGTCCGAGCCGGCCTTGGAGGCGCTGTACGGGGAGCTGGGGTCGAGCGGCGCCGTCTCGGAGGCGGACCCGTGCGGGATCGAGCCGTAGACCTCGTCGGTGGAGACGTGGACGAAGGTACCGGTGCCGTGGCGGACCGCGGCTTCGAGGAGGGTGTGGGTGCCCAGGACGTTGGTGGAGACGAAGTCGGTGCCGCCGGCGATGGAGCGGTCGACGTGGGTCTCGGCGGCGAGGTGGAGGACGGCGTGGTGTCCGGGGAGCAGCCGGTCGACGGTGGCCGCGTCGCGGATGTCGCCGTGCACGAAGGTGAGGCGGGGGTCGTGCGCCACGGTGGCGAGGTTGGCGCGGTCGCCCGCGTAGGTGAGGGCGTCGAGGACGGTGACGCCGGTCAGGTCGGTCGGTCCGTCGGCGCCGAGGAGAGTACGGACGAGGTGGGAGCCGATGAAGCCGGCACCGCCGGTCACGAGGATGCGCATGCGGTTCTCCGGGTCTCCGGGGCGGGCGGTCAGGAGGTGATCTGCACCCGGCTGTGGTCGCCGACGACCAGGCAGTGGGCGCGGGGCGCCTGGGGGGCGCCGGTGATGTGGGCGTCGCGTCCGATGAGGGAGCCCGCGATCCGTCCGGCGTGTTCGATGCGGGCGCGGCCGAGGACGATGGAGAACTCGACCTCGCTGCCGTCGATGACGCAGCCCTGGCCGACGGAAGTGGAGGGGCCGACGTAGGAGTCGGTGACGACGCTGCCGCCACCGATGACGGCGGGTCCGACGATGCGGGAGCGGACGACGGTGGCGCCCTCCTCGACCCGGACCGGGCCGACGAGCTGGCTGGCGGTGTCGACGCTGCCGAGTTGCGCGGGACGCAGCCCCTCCAGGGCGGAGCGGTTGGCCTCCAGCATGTCGGCTGCGCTGCCGGTGTCCTTCCAGTAGCCGGTGATCACCGTGGCGCTGACGACGCGCTCGTGCTCCACGAGCCACTGGATGGCGTCGGTGATCTCCAGTTCACCGCGGGCGGAGGGCCTGATGGCCTGCACCGCGTCGTGGACGGCCGGGGTGAACAGGTAGATGCCGACCAGGGCGAGGTCGCTGCGGGGGGCGCGGGGCTTCTCCTCCAGCCGCTCGATGTGTCCGTCGGGGTCGAGCTCCGCCACCCCGAAGGAGCTGGGGTCCGCGACCTTGGTGAGCAGGACCCGGGCGTCGGGTCGTTCGGCGCGGAAGTCGGCGACGAGTTCGGTGATGCCGCCGATGACGAAGTTGTCGCCGAGGTACATGACGAAGTCGTCGTCCGCGAGCCACTCCCGGGCGACGAGCACCGCGTGGGCGAGCCCGAGGGGCGCGCCCTGCGGGATGTAGGTGACGCGGGCGCCGAAGCGGGACCCGTCGCCGACCGCCGCCTCGACCTCGGCGGCGGAGTCCCCGGTGACGATGCCGATCTCGCTGACGCCCGCCTCGACCAGCGCCTCGATGCCGTAGAACAGCACCGGTTTGTTGGCGATGGGGACCAACTGCTTGGCGGAGGTGTGGGTCAGGGGACGCAGCCTGCTGCCGGTCCCTCCCGCCAGAACGAGTGCCTTCACCGTGTCACTTCCCCTGGGCGTAACGGAGACAGGCCAGCAGGGTACGGGCCTGGACGTTGAGGTACCCGCTGTGCCGGGTGAGGTCGGCGAGCCGGCCGACGGTGAGCCACCGGAAGCCCGGGGGCCCCGGTCGGGGGCGTCGGCCGCGGTCGCCTCGACGATCATGCACCGGCTCTCGGCGCGGAGGAACCGCCCGCCTCCTCGGAGTGGACGGCGCTGTACCGGATTCGTCCGGGGTCCGCCGCGAGCACGGTGTCGAGGAACAGGGGCCGGGCGTGGGGCAGTCCGGCGTAGTTCTGCGGGGTGCACTGCACGGTGGGCGCGATCTCCACCGAGTGGGTGAGCCCGCCCTCGGCACGGGCCTGCGCCAGGACGTGCGGGACGCCGCCGATCCGCCGGAGCAGGAACGCCGCGACGCCCTGCGCCACCGGTTCGAGGAGCGGCTGGGACCAGGTGCCGACTTCCCGGTTGCCGGCCCGTACCGAGACGCCCACGACTTGGAAGTACCGTCCCTCGTCGTGCTCGACGACGGTGGCGGTGCGGGTCCATCCCCGGACCTCGTCGAGTCCGACGGGTTCGGCGCTCAGCCCGCGGTCGGTGCGCCGGCAGCTGAGCCAGGAGCGCACGTCGGTGTCGGAGTGCAGCGCCCGCTCCCCCGTGTCGTCCGCGGGCAGGCAGGCGAGCACGGTCCGGGCGTCCATGGTGACCACGTTGTCGTGGCGCAGCAGTTCACCCAGCTGCCCCAGGGTCAGCCAGCGGAAGTCCTCGTGGTCGGGGACGGCGTCGCGGGTCTCGACGACCATGTTGCGGTTGTGCTTGTTCAGGAACCAGCTGCCGTGCTCGGACTGCAGGACGTCGGCGAGGACACGGCCGGGCACGGGCCGCGTGAAGTACTCCAGATGGCGGACGGGCGCCCCGCGGTGGGCTCCGGTGTAGTTGCTGTGGGTGGCCTGGACGGTCGGCGAGAGCTGCACCAGCCCGGGGTTGCCGGGCTCCATCTTGGCCTGCATCAGCACGTGCGGGACGCCGTCGAACTCCTTGAGGAGCAGGCCGAGGATGCCGGTCTCGTTCTGCCGGATGACGGGCTGGCTCCAGTGGGGGAAGGCGCCGCCTCCTCCGGTGACGCGCAGCCCCTGCACGGCGAAGAACCGTCCGGTGCGGTGGGCGAGGTCGCCGGTCACGGGGTGGAATCCCCAGCCGTCCAGCGCGGCGAACGGGACGCGCTCCACCCGGTGTCGTGCGCGCCGCGTCGCTCGGCCAGCCAGGCGTGCGCATCGTCTGCGGCCGGATGGGCGGTCTGCGACCGTGCGATGCGCCGCGCGGTGGAGCGGTCCACCCGCTCGGTCAGCATCACGCCGGTCCCACCACGGCGATCTGCTCCAGTAGGGACGAGAGCGGCGGGCGCCGGCATGGCCTCGATGCCGTCCCGCAGCGTGCCGGCGGCCTCGCGGTAGGAGGCGTCGGAGAGGAGGGTGGTGATCGCCTTCCGCAGGACCTGGGGGTCGTTCTGCTCCGGTGGCGGCTCGACGGTGATGCCGGCGCCGGTGGGGGGCAGCATGTCGCCGTAGGCGAAGGCGTCGTTCATCTGGGGCAGGACCAACTGGGGGACCCCGTGGCAGGCGGCGGTGGTGGTGCCGGTGCCGGAGCCGCCGTGGTGCACCACCGCCGCGCAGCCGCCGACGATCAGCTGGAGCGGGACGGGGTCGATCAGGTGGACGTTCTCCGGTACGGGGCCGAGTTCCTCGCGGAACCGCTCCGGGACGGTGGCCACCGCTTCGGTGCCGGCCATGTCCTCGAACGCCGTGAGGATGCCGCGCAGCAGCGGGACGCCGTTGAGCGCGAGGGTGTGGGTGCCGAGCGAGACGAGGACGCGCCGGTCGGTCTCCGCGTCCGGGCCGCCGCGCGCCGCGGTGCGCGCGAGTTCGGCCGGCAGTCCGTCCGGCAGCGGCCCGGGCCCGTTGTAGGGCACGTAGCGGACCGGGATGCCGGGGTCGCCTCGGGGACCTGGAGGCCGGGCGGGCTGGGGTCGATCACGGCGGCACCGTCGGGGAGGTCGGTGAGACCGAGGGGTTCGTACAGTGGTCGGAGCGCCTCGCGGGCGCCGGGGGCGAACCGGTGCGAGAGCGGATCGATGCCGTAGCGGTGGCGGACCACGGGGACGCCGAGGGCCGCCCCCACGGCGAGCGCGTTGTACTCCAGCGCGTCGCAGACGATCAGGTCGGGGCGGTGGTCGCGGACCAGCCGCAGGTAGCGTGGGAGGACGTCCTCACTGTGCCGCTGCCAGGGGGGTGGGAACCCGTCGATGGCGTCGACGGTCCAGCGGCCCATCCACTCGGCCGGGCGCAGCCCCGGGCGGAGGAACTCCTCCAGAGCGTCCTCGATCCCGGCGTGCTCGCCGACGCTCACCGCGTTGAGCCCGGCCCGCTCGACGGTGTCCAGCAGGTTGGGTTGCACGGCGACCAGCGGGTCGTGGCCGGCCGCGCGCAGCGCCCAGGCGAGCGGCACCATCGGCAGGAGGTGGGTGCTGGAGGGGTGGCGATCATCAGGACGCGCATGGGGGCGCCTCGGTGGCAGCGCGGCGGGTCGGACCGGACGGGTCGGGCGCGCGAGGTGTGGTGGGCGTCGGGTGGCGGCGGGGTGGACCGCCGCGGGCCGGGGCGGTGGTGGGACGCTCTCGGTGGCGGTGCACGGGGACGCCGAGGGGCGGACACGTCGGGGCCCGGCGGGCCGTGCCGTGCTCTCCGTGGGCCACGTGCTGGTGTCCTTTCGGCGGGCGCGCCCGGGGCGGACGGCCGGTCGGTGGGGACGGCCGGCCTGCGGTGGTGCGTGGCGCCGGGCCGGTCACGGCGGGTACTGTCCGGCCCGTCGACGGGGCGCGGGAGCGGGTCCCCCCGGCGTGGCACCCGGGTCCCGCGCAGGGGCGGGGAGCGACCGGTGGCCGGTCCACCGAGCCGTTCAATTGCACGGTGAACCGCACTGGGGAATCCACTAGAGTGCTGCCGCCCCGCCGGGCAGCCCGGTCGGATCGCGACGGAACAGCAGGTCGGAGGCGGTGCGCGCGGACGGCGCCACCGACGGCGGCCGGGCGGCTGAGGGTCGGGGCCGGCGGTGGCGTGCCGCCTCGTTCCGGGCGGACGGCACAGCGGACCGCGGCGCGAAAACGGGCGCCATTGCCACACATTCGGGCAGCCGATGCCCGGTTCGTCCTGCCCGGAGCAGTACCGCCGGAGCCCGGTCGACGGCCGGTGGCATGCCCCCGTGACGCCTGCGGGACTTCTGGCCGCCGCCACCGGAAAGCGACCAACTCACTCGAATCGGCCGTGTTCCGGTACGGATTTGCGGTTAACCGGAGCGGGCGGGGAAAAGCACGGCGGGTCGGCTTGCCATTGGCCACCGGGCCCCACACGCGAACACCCCGGCGACCCGCACAAGAGCAGTCAGGGCGGCCGCGGGCTCGGACAGCGGACGGGCACCGCGGGATCATCGGCGGCGGTCCCCAGCGGCGGGCATATATTCGTTCCGGCTATTCGCTCCTTCTCGGAAACGACGATGCCCCCGCACACACTCGTGTCGCCGCGCAGACCTCGGGGCGAGGCGGGCGACGGCGACACGGGCGTGGGGGGGGACGGGCGACGGACGCTGCTACGGGCGAGCGGGAGGAACGGGTGGCCGGACGGGCGGAACGGGGATCACTTGATGAAGTCGTCCACGACCCGGGGCGGCCAGGCTCCGACGTTCAGGACGCCCATGGAGTAGGCCCGGGAGACGAGGGCGGCGCGGTTGGGGACGCGCAGCTTCCGCAGCAGGCCGGTCACGTGGTACTCGACCCCTTGGCGGCTGAGGTAGAGGCGCGAGGCGAGCGGGATGGTGGACAGCCCGGAGGCGATGCCTTCCAGAATCCGCGCGTCGATCTCACTGAGCAGCTTCTTCTGACTGGTCAGCACGTTGGCGTTCTCGGTCGCCTCGTCGCCGGCCGAGTGCATCGAGACCACGATGGCGTCCGAGTCGGGGGTCCCTCCGCTCACGACGGAGGCGGTGAGGGTCCCCGTGAAGGGGGCGTCGTCGGCACCGACGGCCACCACGTGCGAGACGAACCGCTGCCGCTTGCCCTCGACGAGGCGGGAGAAGTGGCGGACCAGGGGCTGCCGGATGCTGGGGTGGACGAGGTCGGGGAAGCTCCTGCCGCAGACGTCCCCGCCGGCGGGGTCGGCGAAGCGACGGCAGAACTCCTGGCTTGCCTGGCGGACGGTCAGCTGCGGGTCGAGCGAGGCCATGAGCCCGGCGCGCGCGTCGGCGGGGACGGCCCGCGCCCGCGGCGCACGGGTGGGGGTTTCGGCGAGAGGAGCCACTGTCACGGTTCCACCATCCTTTCAGTGGGTGAAAACGGTGGTGCGCGAAGCCCAGAGAAAATGAAGAGAAATTGAATGAATCGAAAAGAAGCAAGAGTGAATTTCTCTGATAATGAGGCTAGTAAGAACGAGGTACACGGTCAACGGAGCAGAACTCCGGGACCGCTAACCCCGTGGTCGCCGTACCTCGGGGTTCGGTGGGCCGAACCCCGCACTTCGGTAGGGCAAACCCGGCACTACGGGCAACCCGGCGCTGTGGAACCGCGTTCGGACAGAAGATGTTTGAGGTTCGCGTGAGCCGTACCGCGGTGCCCGTACGGGCGTCGCGGCGCCCCTGGGCACGGTTCGGCCCCCCGAACGACACCCGCGGGGGGGGCCGGGAAGAGCGGCGGGAGCGGCGCTCAGCCGGGAAGCGCGTCGACCAGTTCCTGGCGTCCCGCGACGCCCAGCTTGCGGTAGACACTCGTCAGATGCTTCTCCACCGCACGCGAGCTGACGCCCAGTTCGGTCGCGATGTCGCGGTTGGTGAGCCCTCGACCGACCAACGACACCACCCGCCGCTCGCTCGGCGTCAGGGTGGTCGTGATCGGCACGGTGACGCTGTCGAGGCTGCGGCCGGCACTCTGCGCCAGCCACGGGACGCCGCAGTCCCGCGCCACCGCCGCGGACTCGCGCAGCGCTGCCTCCGCCTCGGGTCCGTTGCGCAGCCGCCGACCGAGCACCACCAGGGTCCGCGCCAGTTCCACGCGGTACGGGGAGGACCGCAGCACCTCGACCGCCTCGCGCAGCACCTCCACCCCTTCGCCGCGGAGCATCCAGCCCTTCATCCGCAGCACTCGGCCGAGATGGGTGGGCGCCCCCCAGGACCGGGCCCACCGCAGCTCGTCGTCGACCAGGGCGCGGGCCGCGTCGTACTCCCCCAGCCGCTGGTGGAGACCGATGGCGTGCAGCCGCCAGGGGAGCATCGAGGAGTTGCGCCACCCGGCGTTCTCCAGTTGGCGGCCGCAGGTCAGCAGAGTCTCCAGCCCCTTGCGGCGCGCGCCCGACTCGGCGTCGGCGGCCGCGCGGAGGATGCGCGTGGTGACGCCGAACAGCAGGCCCGCGTCGCGCCGTTCCTCCGTCTGGGCGAGCAGCCGGCGCGCGAGCGCGCGGTCCCGCAGCTCCATCGCGACCCACCCCAGGTGCATCACCGCCGCGTCGGACCAGGTGCGGGCGTCACCGGCGAGAGCACGTTCCACGTGCTCCCGGGCCTGGGCGGGACGACACGTCGCCATCATGACGAACGCGCGCTCACCCGAGAGCTCCACCTCGTCGGCCTCCGTCCCGGGGAGGCGGGGCCCTCGCTGCTCACCGGCGAGCCACGACTCCGCGCCGCCGACCGACTCGGCGGTGAAGAGCGCCGTCATGACGAGCGGCAGGGTGGTGCGCGAGTGGGCGGCGGTCGCGGGCTCGCGTTCGAGGATGCGGTTGGCCGTCGCGGCGATCTCCGCGGCGGGGACGGTGCCGCTGAGCGCGGCCGCGCACAGCAGGACCGCGACCAGCTCCCGCTCCGCGGCGCTGCCCACGGCCGGCGCGTCACCCAGCGACCGCAGCCGTGCCACCGAGGCGGCCAGCTCGTCGGGGTGCTCGTGGGCGCTGTGGCGCCGCCGGGCCTCCAACCGCAGCGTCAGCTCCGCGGTGACGGCATCGCGGTGGCCCGTCGCCGCGAGGTCGTCCGCCGCGCGCTCGACCAGCTCCACCGCCGACGGACTCGCGGCTCCCAGCAGCCGCGGCGGCACGCGCAGCGCCGCTGCGGCCCGGTCGCGCGGCGAGCGCAGCAGCGCCACCGCCTGGGCGACGTGCCGCTCGCAGGCGTCCCGGTCGGTGCCGCGTTCGGCCGCCGCGAGGTCCAACAGCACCTGGGCGCGGGTCTCGTCGTGGGAACGGCTGTGCAGCAGCGCGCGCCGCAGGTAGCGGGCGGCGTCGGTGAACCGGCGTTCCCGGAGGGCCTGGTCGGCGGCGGCGCGCAGGACCGCGACCGACCAGGGCCGGCCCGGGTGGACCACGGCCAGCAGATGGGCGGCCACCTCCTCGGCCGGTCGGCCGCAGCGGTACAGCAGGTCGGCGGCGGCGTCGTGCGACGCCTCGCGCTCGTCCCGGCTCAGGTAGGAGTCGATCGCGTGGCGCACGACGCCGTGGACCAGCCGCACCTCCCGGCCCGCGGTGAGGATGCCGGACTGCACGAGTGATCGGCGGGCGGCCGCGAACCCGACCTCGTCCACGCCGGCGAGGCGCGCGAGGAGTCCCGGGTCGCTTCCGTCGCCCAGAGCGGCCACCGCGGCGGCGACGTCACGCACCGCGCGGGGCTGTGCCTGCAGGTGGACGGCGACGCGGTCCCGGGCCGCCGGCGGGCAGACCTCCCGGACCGCACGCGCCGCGCGGGCGGCGGCGTCCCCGTCGGGCTCCTCGGGGAACGGCTCGGGCCGCAGCGCCTCGCTCACCGTCGTCGCCAGCAGCGCGTTGCCGCCGGTGGCCTCGTGCACGGCCCGGACGAGCGCCGGGTGGGGGGCCGCGCCGTCGTCCCCGGTGAGCAGCAGCCGGACGGTGCCCGGGGTCAGCGGCCCCGGGCGCACCACCTCGTCGGCCGCGGAGACCACCTCGCGCACCAGGGGGCACCGCGCGCGGTCGTCGCCGTCCGCGAAGGTGCACACCACCAGTACGGGGAGCCCGGACATCCGCCGGGTCAGGTGGCCGAGCCACCGCAGGGACAGGTCGTCCACCCAGTGGAGGTCGTCCACGAGGAGCAGGAGCGGGCTGCCGCCGGCGGCGGCGAGCAGCGCGTGCGTCGCCCGGAGGATCTCGGTGGTGACCCGGCCCGCCTCGCCGGGCCCGGGGCGTTCCTCGGCGTCGAGCAGGTCGTCGAGGCGTCGGGCGGCCGCCACGGCCGGCCCGTCCACGGGGCCCGTCAGGAACTGGTCGACGAACTGGCGTGCCACGCCGAAGGGGAACCCGCGTTCCGCGCGCGACGCGTTGAGCCGCACCACGCGGCTCCCTGCGGGCGCGAGTGCGGGCAGGTGGCGCAGCAGCGCCGTGCGCCCGCAGCCGAGAGGGCCCGCCAGGAGCAGCACCCGGGGGTTCCGTGCCGTCGCGGCGAACGCGGCCTCGACCCGGGCGAGAGCGACGTCCCGGTCATGAAGCATCGGCGACCGGACCTCCCCGGAAGGCGGGCAGCCGGTGGAGTTCCTTCCGGCCGTCGATCCCGAGCTTCCGATAGGCGTTGGAGAGACGCAGTTCGACGGTGCGCCGGCTGACGGCGAGCCGTTCGGCGATCTGGCGGTTGCCGCTGCCGCGTGCGGCCAGCCACAGCGTGTCGCGCTCCGCTTCGGTGAGGTCGTCCCACCCCGCGTCCTCCGCGCCGCCCGCCGGCGGCGCGGCCGCTGCGCCGCGCACCGTCACCGCGGCGGTCCTGCCGGGGGCGCGGGGCACCGCCAGCGGGGTCAACCGCCTCGCGGTCTCGGCGAGTCTGCCGCCGGGGCCTGCGCTGGTGACGAGAGCCACCAGATGGAGTGAGCGGGCCGCGGCCGACGCGTCGCCTGCGGCGGCCTCCGCCCGTGCCCTGCGGACCAGGCTCCAGCCGTAGGACAGCCGGGCGGGCGAGTGCCGCAGGAGCGCGGTGGCCTCCCGCAGCCGGAGCAGGGCGTCGGCCGGTGCCTCCCGGGGGTCCCGTGCGGCCCACATCCGGGCGGTGCCGCGGCCGGAGGCGGTGCCCCAGCGGTCGGCCAGGGCGATCTCCTGCTCCCGCAGCCGCCGGGCCTCGTCGAGGTCCCCGAGCGCGGCGGCGGCCTCCGCGGCGACGGCACGCCACGCCACGCCGGCGGGGTTGACCCACTGCCGGCGCAGCAGCAGCCGGCCGCTCTCGCGTGCGAGCCGCAGCGCCCCCTGCATGTCTCCGTCCTCGGCGGCGACGCGGGCGCGGGCGCACAGCAGGGAGGACCACCACACGCCGTCCTCGCCGCCCGGGGGAACGGTGGTGTCGGCGTACCGGCGGGCCCGGTCCGGCCTGCCGGTCTCGAGGTGCAGCAGGATGCGGGTGGCCAGCAGGTCGGGCAGGGCCATCGGGTGCCAGTGCGCGGCGGGCAGCGCCCGTTCCGCGCCGTCGAGGTCGCGCTCCGCGTCCGTCAGCCGCGCCGCCCGCAGGTGCAGGTTGGCCCGGACGGTGAGGACGCGGGCGGCGATGCTGCGCAGGTTGCCCCGCCGCGCGTCGGCGAGCAGGGCGTCCAGTGCGTCGACCGCGTCGAGTTGGTCGTCGGTGGCGACCAGCGCGCCGCAGGCGGCGAGGCGCGGCATCAGCAGCGTGTCGGGGCCGGTCCGGGAGAGCGCGCGCCGTGCCAGCCTGCGCGTGGTGGCCGCGTCGTGGCCTCGGGTGGCGAGCTGCCAGGCCCGGGTGGCGGCCTGGGCCGCGTGGCCGGGGTGGGCCGGCAGCGGCGGCACGGCCGGGACGGTGGGCTCCCGGTCCTCGCGCACCGAGGCGGCGAGCCAGAACAGCGAGACGAGATCGGCCCGTTCGGCGGGCCCGCAGAAGGGCAGTGCCTCGGCGACGGTGCGCCGCACCCAGTCGCTGTTGCCCCGGGCGAAGCCCAGGTCGACGGCGCGCGCCCGCAGTCCGGCGGTGGGCGCGGGCATCGGGCCGGGCTGCGGGCCGCCGGGCCGCTCCCCCACCGGTTCCTGGGGCTCCGGCGTGGCGCCGCGGACCAGTTCCTCCAGCCGCCGCTCGCCGGCCTCGGGCACCGCCAGGGCCTCCACCGCGGCCAGTTCCAGCGTCAGCGCACCGTGCACCGCGGCCTCCAGCGGCTCCTGCAGCGCCCGGCCGAGGAGGGAGCAGGCCCGGTCGTGGTCCTCGCGGCGCAGCGCGGCGGTGCTGCCGCGCCGCAGCAGCGGAACGACCCAGGGCGCGCCCAACGGCGGCGACCGCAGCAGCAGATGGGCGATGTCCTCGTCATCGACCCCGGCGGCGTGCGCCGACGCGGCGGCGCGCGCGTGCAGGTCGGCCCGCCGGTCGGCCGGCATGTCCTCGATGATCCGCGCCTTGGAGGCGGGGAAGCGGATGTGCACCTTGTCGCCGACCGGCAGGGTGAGGCCGACGCCGTCGAGGAGTGCGCGCAGCCGCTCCTCGGGCATGCCGCCGCCCGCCAGCGAGCGGGCGCGGGTGAGGTCCAGCAGATCTCCGCAGACCGCCAGCGCGCGCAGCACCGCGGTGACCTCGTCGGGCAGGCCGTCGAGCGCGCCGACGGTGTGTTCGCCGACCACCTCGGCGGCCACGGCGTGCAGCACGGGCAGTTCGGACGCGACCGGGCGGTGCCCTCGGGAGGTGAACTCCCGCAGCACGTCGCGGAGGACGGCGGGGTTGCCGGCGGTCGCCGCGGTGAGGGCGACGACGAACTCCGGGTCGCCGGAACGGCCGCAGGCGTCGCGCACCGCCGTGGCCACCCCGCGGTCGGAGAGGGCGGGGACCACCGCGCGCCGCACCAGGACGCCGTGGCGCGGTGCGGTGTCCCGGTCCCAGCCCGAGCCGGGTGCGGTGACGTGCCCGGTGCCGGCGCTCACGAGCACCGCCAGCGGTGTGCGGGGCCTCAGCCGGTGCAGCAGCGCGCGGAGCCAGTCGCGGGAGGCGTCGTCCAGCCACTGCACGTCCTCGACGACGAGCAGCGCGGGGCGGCGGCGCACCGCGTGCATCAGGCGCGACAGCCCGGGCAGTCCGCGCTGGTCCGCCACCCGGGCCGGCGCGTCGAGCGCTGCTGCCACCGAGGCGTCGCCGGGCCCGAGCAGTTGCTGCACCACGCCGTAGCGGAGGTCGCCCTCCGCGGGGCTCGCCCGGCCGTGCAGCACCTCGATCCCGGCGGCGGCCGCCCTGCAGGCGGCACGGCGCAGCAGCGCGTTCTGGGCGTGCCCGGGGCGTCCCCCGAGGGTGAGCACGGAGGCCGCTCCAGCGGCGAGCCGCTCGTGCACCTCGTCGATGTGGCGCTGCGCCAGGCGGTACTCCCCCGGCGTCGCAGGCTCGCCGTGGGCGCCGGGCGGGCAGCCGGGCGTGCAGGACCCCGGAACGTCGGGCTTCGTGCTGCTGGTCACCGCTGCCTCTCATCCGTCCGTGTCGGCGTGGACCGTCGTTCGGGGTGTACGGGGGGCGAGCAGCCGGCCGCCGGGCGCGGTGACGGCCCGCAGGCCGTCGGCGAGTTCGGCGCGACCGGCGATGCCGAGCTTGCGGTAGACGCTGGTGAGGTGGGTCTCGACGGTACGGACCGTGACGAACAGCGTCTCCGCGATGGCGCGGTTGCTGGCTCCGCCGGCCGCGAGGTCGGCGACGGTGCGTTCGGTCGCGGTGAGCAGGTCGAGCGGCGAGGCGGTGGGCCTGCGGACCCGCCCGCCGGCGCTGACGAGGAGGGTGCGGGCGGTGGCGCCCAGCGCGGTGGCGCCGCAGCGCTGGGCGAGGTCGATCGCGGCGCGCAGGTGCTCGCGTGCGGCTCGGGGTTTTCCCTCGCGCAACTGTGCCTGGCCCAGCAGGTGGTGGGCGCGGGCCTCGGCGGCGCGGGCCGGCGAGGCGGCGAGCAGTTCGGTGGCGGCCGCCAGGTGGGCGGTGCCCGCGGGTCCGGTGGTCGCCACTCCGAGCGCGAGCCGGGCCAGCCCGCGGGCGCGGGTGGTGCCCCAGCGCTCGGCCTGCTCGCGGCCGAGTTCGGCCAGGCGTCGGGCCTCCTCGTGGCGGTCCAGGGTGGCGAGGAGCACGGCCGCGTCGACCCACCAGGGCAGGTGGGCGGAGTTGCGCACGTCCAGCTCCGTCATGGACCGGCCGCAGTGGAGGAAGAGCTCCAGCGCGCCGGTCAGGTCGCCCCGGGCGGCGCGGACCCGGGCGCGGGCGACGAGGTGCCAGTGGTACTCGACGACGCTGCGGCCGAGTTCGTCGTGGTCCACGCCGTCCAGCAGCGCCTGGGCGCGGTCCTGCTCGCCGCGTTCGACCAGGACCGTCGCCAGTGCCACGCGGGGCAGGATCGTTGCGGAGCCCCATCCCTGCCCGCTGATGGTCTCCACCGCGGCGGCGGCGTCGGCGAGGGCGTCCGGGTAGGCGCCGACGCCGTGGTTCAGGAGCGAACGGATCGACAGTGCCCGTGCCCGGCCGGCGAGTGTGGCGTGGTCCTGCCCGTACTGGACGAGGCGGTCCAACGCGCAGCGGGCGTCCTCGACCTCGTCGGTGAGGGTGAGGCCGAAGGCGGCTGCCAGGAGCGACCAGCTCTCGGTGGCGGTCGCCGCCGACCGCAGCGCGCGCCGGGCGTGGGTGCTGACGGCCGCCGCTTCGGTGCCGCCCAACGCGGTGAGCAGGCTGACCGTGGCGAGGGTCTGCCGCTGCGCCGGGGTGTCGCCCGGCGGGGGCGTCAGCCGTTCCGCGCGGCTGCGGGCGGCGGCGAGCGCCGTTCGGTCGCAGGTGCCCACGAGCAGCAGCGTCGACTCGGCCAGGTGGCGGAGTTCCTGCTCCGCGGGGCCGCTGCCGTTCGCCGGGGCGGAGTCGAGCTCGGCGAGCACCTCGTCGAGGACGCGCAGGCCGTCGGCCGTGCGGTGCGCGGCGATGGAGACGCGGCCGTACAGCACCGCGACACGCGCCCGTTCGCCGGAGTCCACCGCCAGCGGGAGGGCGTCCGCGAGGAGCCGCAGGGACTGGGGCGGGTCCGTCTCGGCGAGGAGGCGGGCGAGTTCGAGGCGCACGGCGACGCTCTCCGGTTCCAGCTCCAGGACGCGGCGCAGGCAGCGGCGGGCGCGGTCGGGCGCCGCGCGCCGTTCGGCGTGAGCGGCGGCGTCCCGCAGCACACCCGCCATCCACGGCTGGTCGAGGACGGGCAACTGCAGCAGCTGGCAGGCGAGTTCCTCGGAGGACCGTCCCGCGTCGCTCAGCAGGAGCGCGGCGTCGGTCCGCAGCCGGGCGGCGGTGGCTCCGTCGAGCCCCGCGAGGACGGAGGCGCGCACCATGTCGTGGGCGAAGTCGTCCCGGTCGGCGGCGATCACACCGGCCCGCCGCAGCACCCGCAGTCCTTCCCGGACGGTGGCGGCGGGCACTCCCGCGAGGGCCGCCAGCAGTTCCGCGGGTTCCTCTCCGAGGACGGCCACCGCACGGGCGACGTCCCCCACCCAGGGCGGGCGGTGCTCCAGGACCTCGCGCACCGAGCGGGCGAGGACGTGGCGGCCCATGTCGGCGGCGCTGCGTTCGCCCGCCTCGTCTGGTCGGACGCCGTGCGCGCGCAGTTGGCCGAGCAGGCGGGTGAGTGTGCGGGGGTTGCCGCCGGACACGGCGTGGACGCGGTCGACGAACGTGTCCTTGCCGACCTGTCCGAACGCGTCGCGCACGAGGTCGGCCGCCTCCTCCCGATCGAGAGGGGCGAGGCTGATCGGCAGCGGTCGGCGCTGGGTGGTGATGTCGGCGAGGACGGCGGGGGCGGCGGGTTCCGCCTCGGACCGGCAGGCGAGCACGACGAGGACGGGGAGGTGGTCGGCGCGCCGCAGGAGGAAGTCGATCCAGGTGAGCGAGAGCGGGTCGCAGCGGTGCACGTCGTCGAGGAGCAGGATCAGCGGCCGGTCCCACGCCAGGGCGGCCGCGTGGCGGTACAGGTCGCGCAGGACGGACTGGACCGCGGCGCCGTCGGGGGCGCCGGACCCCCTGCCCGGCTTCGTGGGTCGCCCGGCCAGGGCGTCGGCGGCGGGGCCGGGCGGGGGTGCTGCTCCGGTGCCCCCGGGCTCCGCGGGGCGCTCCGCGAACAACGCGCGTAGACCGCTGTAGTCCCCGGGCCCGTCGCACGCGCCGTACAGCACCGTCGCGCGGCGGCAGCTGTCGCTCGCACGGAAGCGGCGCAGCAACTCGGTCTTGCCGGAGCCCGCCCGACCGTAGAGGGTCACGAGTCGGGCGCCACCGCTGCGGGCGTCCACGGCCCGGGCGGCGAGGGTGGAGAGGGCCCGGTCGCGGTCGGACGGCGCAGCCGACGGGCCGCGGGTGACGAGACGGTTCCGCATCGCGCGCTCCCTCCGTCTCGTCCCCAACAACATGCCTGCACCGTGCCGTTGTCCCCGGCGGCACGCGCTGCCGCGCGGCAGCAACCCGCGATGTGGCGGCCGACACATTCCCGGCGGCCCGGCGGGGCGAGCAGGTCACCGGTGGCAGCACCCGTCCCGCCGCGGCGCGGCCGAGCGCGCCGTCCGGGGCCGCCTGCCCCGCCCGGCGGCGGGGTCGGCGGGTTCCACCGCGGACCGGCGGTCGGCCCGTGGGCCGCCGTGGCGGGACGGCCGGCCGCGCACGGCGGGGTTCAGCCGGCGGCGGTCAGCCGCTCGCGCAGCAGGGCGATGATGGCCGGCCCCTGCGCGCTGAGGAAGAAGTGCCCGCCGGGGAAGACCCTCAGGTCGAACGGGCCGCCGGCGTGACCGCGCCACGCCTCCGCCTCCTCCAGCGAGGTCTTGGGGTCGCTGTCGCCGGTGAGGACGGTCAGCGGGGCACGGACGGTGGCCTCGGGCGGACACCGGTAGGTCTCGATGGCGCGGTAGTCGCTGCGGATGGCGGGGAGGACGACCCGCATGACCTCCTCGTCACCCAGGAGCGAGGCGTCGGTGCCGGCGAGTGCCTTCAGCTCCTCGATGATGCCGTCGTCGTCGCGGCGGTGCACCGTCTCGGGCCGGGTGGACGAGGGTGCGCGGCGTCCGGACGCGAAGAGGTGCGACACCTCGCCGCCGTCCCGTTCGATACGGCGAGCCACCTCGAACGCGAGGGTGGCGCCCATGCTGTGGCCGAAGAGGACGGTGCGCCGGGGGCGCTCCAGCAGCGGCCGGAGCGCCTCGTGTATCCGGTCGGCGAGCGCCTGGATGTCGCCGATCCCCGGCTCCTTGCGGCGGTCCTGGCGTCCCGGGTACTGCACCGCGAACACTTCGGCGTCCGGCGAGAGCTGGGCGGAGACCGGAAAGTAGAAGGAGGCCGAACCTCCGGCGTGCGGGAAGCAGACGAGCTGGGCGTCGCTCTCGGGAGCCGGGTGGAAGCACCGGGCCCACAGGCTTTCCTCGGTGGACGTCGTCATGTGGGGCTCCTCCTGGTGACAGACCGTACGGACTGTCGATTATTCAGCATGCGCTTCCGCACTCATAGCGTGGCGGCATGAAAGAGAGTCAGCGTCCCCTCGGGTCCGGTTTCACCGCGGTTTCCACGGCCGACGGGGTCATCGCGGGGGTCGACCTGCGTGGCAGGAACGTCGTCATCACGGGAGGCCACGCCGGGATCGGCCTCGAAGTTACCCGTGCCCTGGCCCGTTCCGGTGCGTCGCTGACCACGGTCTCGCGCGATCCCGACCGCGCCGAGCAGGCACTGGCGGGGGTCACGAAGGTGGAGGCCGACCGGCCGGACCTGCTCGACCCGGCCCTGCTCGACACCTTCGCCGCACGGTGGCTCGCGACCGGCCGTCCCCTGCACCTCCTGATCAACAACGCCGGTCTCCAGCACCCCGGGAACGGACCGTGGACGCCCGCGGGTACGAGGTGCAGTTCGCGGCCCATCACCTCGGCCACTTCCAGCTGACCACAAGGCTGCTGCCCGCCCTGCGCACCGCCGGCGGCGCACGCGTCGTCAACGTCACCTCCGGCGCCTGGCGACTCGGTGATGTCCGCTGGGACGACCCGCACTTCGCCGCCGGCTACGATCCCCTGGTGGCCTGTGCCCAGTCCAAGACGGCGAACGTGCTCTTCACCGTCGAGCTGGACCGTCGCTGCGCCGAGGACGGCGTCCGCTCCTACGCGGCCCATCCGGGCATCGTCGTCGGCACCGGCCTCAACGGCGCCGCGGGCGAGGAAGCGCTGCGGGCCATGGGGCTGATCGACGAATGGGGCCGGCCGATCATCGACCCCGACCGTGACCGGAAGACCCCGGCGCAAGGGGCTGCCACCATCGTGTTCGCGGCGGTCAGCCCCCTCCTCGCCGACATCGGCGGTGCGTACCTGAGGAACAGCGACATCTCGGAACTCGACGACGAGCCGGCGCCCTTCGATCCGGAACACCCCAACTCCGCTGTCCCCTCGCATTCCATCGATCGCGACTCCGCGCGCCGGCTGTGGAAGCTGAGCGAGGAACTGATCAAGGCGTGACCGACCGTCGCGCCCTGGAGCTCCCCCCTGGTTCCACGGACCTGGTCGATGCGATGCCTTCCTCGGAGTTGCAGATCACACGGCTCGGAACTTGGGGAGCTGGTTGTACCCGATGGCGGGATCGTTCGAGCGGTGTTCGAGGATCAGCGCCTTCTCGCGTGCGTTCACTTCGCTTCTGGGGGCGTCCTCGGACTCCCAGAGGATCTCTTTCCTGATGGTGAAATCACGGAGTGCTTCGCGGTCGGTGTCGTGTTCCAGCAGCCGCTTGGACGGGCTCCCGAAATACCTCAGTCGATCGTCGGTGCGATCCTGCCCGATGTAGATCTTCCCGTTGGGGTAAGTGATCTTGTACACGACCTTCACAGCTCCACCCTGGCGAGCGGTGGAGGGGCAGTGCTGTGGTTCGGGCGAACCCGTATGTACCCCTGCATTGCACGGGAGCGGGGGATGTCCCGTCCTCGCTCCCGTATCGTGTGGAGCGCCATGACTGACATCACACTGTTGCTCGTCGACGACCACCCCGTCGTACGGGACGGGCTGCGCGCCATGTTCACCGCGGCGCCCGGTTTCACGGTTCTCGGGGAATCGTCGAGCGGCGTCGAGGCCGTGGATCTCGCGCTGAACCTCGATCCCGATGTCGTCCTCATGGATCTGCGGATGCCGGGTGGCAACGGCGTCGATGCCATCGCGGGGCTGGCGCGCCGGGGTTCCCGTGCCCGGGTCCTCGTTCTCACCACGTACGACACGGACACCGACACGATCCCGGCGATCGAGGCGGGCGCGACCGGCTACCTGCTCAAGGACGCACCGCGTGACGAGCTGTTCGCCGCCGTGCGCGCCACGGCCGAGGGGCGTGCCGTCCTCTCCCCCGCTATCGCCTCCCGGCTGGTCAGCGCCATGCGCGCCCCCGCGGCCCCCGCCGAGGAGTCCCTGACGGCCCGCGAGCGCGAGGTCCTCACGCTCGTCGCGCGGGGCACGTCCAACCGCGAGATCGCCGCCGAGATGTTCATCAGCGAGGCCACCGTCAAGACGCATCTGTCGCACGTCTACGGCAAGCTGGGCGTCAAGGACCGGGCCGCGGCGGTCGCCACCGGTTACGACCGGGGCATCCTCGGCCGTCCCTGACGACCTCCTGGGCGCGCTGTTCCTCTTCGGCGGGACGGAAGCGCGGACCGCCGGTCATCGCCGGATTTCCGGTCGGCGGGCATGGCATGCCGGGGAGAACCGGGACCCACGACAGCGGAACGCCCCCGTCCCGGGCCCCGGAAAGGCCCGCGAGCGGGGGCGGTCGCAGCCGGTGGTGTCAGGCGAGTGCGCCCTCTGCCGTGCTGGTGGCCCGGCCGAGGGTGGGGGCCGTGACACGCATGGTGGTGGGGACGGGCCTGGGGCCGGCCACCAGGTGGCGGAACTCGATGCCCGCGCGCTCGGGGTCGGTACCGGCGGTGGGCAGGCCGGTGAGGCAGTCGCACGCGTCGTCGGTGAAGCCCGCGAACCGGTAGGCGACCTCCATCATCCGGTTGCGGTCGGTGCGGCGGAAGTCGGCGGCCAGGTGAACGCCGGCCGCGGCGGCCTCGCCGATCAGCCAGTTGAGGAGGATGGACCCCGCGCCGAAGGACACCACACGGCAGGAGGTGGCCAGCAGCTTCAGGTGCCAGACGCGCTCGTGGTAGCCGAGCAGCAGCACACCGACGGCGCCGTGCGGGCCGAAGCGGTCGGTGAGGGTGATGGTGAGCACCTCGTGCTCCGGGTCGGCGAGCAGGGCGCGCAGGTCGGCGTCGGAGTAGTACACGCCGGTGGCGTTCATCTGGCTGGTGCGGAGGGTGAGTTCCTCCACCCGGGAGATGTCCGCGTCGTCGGCGGGCTTGATCTCCATGACCAGTTCGAGTGAGCGCAGGAACTCCTCGTCGGGGCCCGAGAAGCTTTCGCGTTCCGCGGTACGGCGGAAGCCCGCCTGGTACATGTCGCGGCGGCGGGTGGCGTCGACGGTGACGACGGCGGGGCTGAACTCGGGGAGGCTGGGCAGCTGGGCGGCCTGGACGGCGTCGTAGCAGCGGACCTCGGGGTGGTGGTAGGCGACCTCGGCGCGTTCGGCCGGCTGGTCGTCGATGAAGGCGATCGTCTTCATCGCGAAGTTCAACTGGTCGGCGATCTCCTTGACCGACTGGGACTTGGCGTGCCAGCCGATCTGCGGCAGCACGAAGTACTCGGCGACGCCGAGGGCGGTCAGCCGCTCCCAGGCGTGGTCGTGGTCGTTCTTGCTGGCCACCGCCTGGAGGATGCCGCGGGCGTCGAGCGCGACGATGGTGTCGCGTATCGCGTCGGGCAGCACGACCTCGCCGTCCTCCAGCAGGGTGCCCTGCCACAGGGTGTTGTCGAGGTCCCAGACCAGGCACTTCACGAGGGTGGGTGCATCGGACACGGATCTCTCCTTCGAGGGCTCTTTGTCGCTGCGTGGTGGAAAGGTGACGGCGAGGGTGGTTCAGACGGTGTCGAGGACGTGCCGCGCGAGGATGAGCTGGGAGATCTCCGTGCTGCCCTCGATCAGCTCCATCGCCTTGGCGTCCCGGTAGGCGCGGGCCACCACGTGGCCGTCCGTGAAGCCGCGGGAGGCGAGCACCTGGACGGCCGTCGCGGCGCCGCGCGTGGCGTGGGTGGCGGCGACCTGCTTGGCCAGCACGGCGGCGACGGGCGCGTCGGCGGCGCCGCGTTCCCACTGCTCGGCGGCGTGGCGGCAGACCTGGGTGGCGATCCGCTCCGAGGTGTACAGCTCGGCGAGGTGCCGGGCGACGAGCTGGTGCTCGGCGATCGGGGAGCCGCCCTGCTCACGGGTGCGGGCGTCGGCGGTGGCGGCGGCCAGGCAGCCGCGCAGGATGCCGGCGCAGCCCCAGGCGACCGACATCCGGCCGTAGGAGAGCGCGGTGGTGAAGAGCAGCGGGAGCGGCTGGCCCCCGCCGCCGAGCACGGCCCGCGCGGGGACGCGCACGTCGTCGAGGACGACGCGGCTGTGGGTGGCGGCGCGGCAGCCGAGCGGGTCCTTGACCTGCTCGATGCGGACACCGGGGGCGTCCGTGGGCACCACGGCGGCGGCGCCGCTCGGGCCGTCGCCGAACAGCCCGTAGACCACGATGACATCGGCGTAGACGGCGCCGGTGATCCACATCTTCTCGCCCGAGACGAGCGCGTCGCCCGTGCCGTCGTCGGCCGGGCGGATGCGGGTGGCGATGCCGGCGAGATCGGAGCCGGCGCCGGGTTCGCTGAAGGCCACGCAGGCGAGCCTGCCGCTCGTGAGCTGCCCGAGGTAGTCCCGGCGTTGCTCACGGTCGCCGAAACGGAGCACAGTGGCGGCCGCGATGCCCTGCACCGTCATGATGCTCCGCAGCGAGCTGCACAGGGCGCCCACGTGGGCGGTCAGCTCGCCGCTCGCGAAGACGTCGGCGCCGGGCCCGCCGAAGCGGGCCGGCACCTCGGCGCACAGCACGCCCATCCCGCCCAGCTTGCGCAGGACATCCACGGGGATGAGGCCGGTGGTGTCCCAGGCCGCCGGGCCGTCACCGACGAGCGCGTCGATCGCGCCGGTGTCGATGCTCATCCGGCCCGGCTGCCGTCCTCGGCCCCTTGCAGCCGCTGCACGAGGGCGGACATGGCACGGACACTGCGGAAGTTGTCCATGGACAGCTCGGGGCCGACGATCTCGATGTCGTACTCGTCCTCCAGGTGCACCACCAGTTGCAGGGCGAACATGGAGGAGATGACGCCCGTGGAGAAGAGGTCCTGTTCGGCGGAGGGTTCGGTACCGGTCCGCTCGGTGAGGAAGGCGGTCAGCTCCTTCTCGAGGGAGTCGCTGCCCGTACCGCCTTGCGCGGCAGTCATCGTGTGTGCCTTTCCGTAGCCGAGTGGTAGTTGTAGAAGCCGCGGCCGGTCTTGCGGCCGTGGTGCCCGTCGCGGACCTTCTGGAGCATCAGCTCGCAGGGGTCGCACTCGGGGTCGCCGGTGCGTTCGTGCAGGACGCGCAGGGAGTCGACGAGGTTGTCGATGCCGATCAGGTCGGCGGTGCGCAGCGGTCCCGTGGAGTGGCCGAGGCAGCCCTCGAGCAGGCCGTCCACGGTCTCGGCCGTGGCGACGCCCTCCTGGACGAGCATCGCCGCGCGGTTGATCAGCGGGTGCAGCAGCCGGTTGATGACGAAGCCGGGCGCGTCGTTGATCACGAGCGCCTCGCGGCCGAGCGTGTCGAGCAGGGCGCGGACCGCGGCCATGGTGGCCTCGCTCGTCGCCGTGCCCCTGATCACCTCGACCATCTTGATGAGGTACGAGGGGTTCATGAAGTGCACGCCGACGAGTTCGTCGCCGCGGGCGACCCAGCCGGCCATCTCGTCGACCGGGATGCAGGAGGTGTTGGAGATCAGCAGGGTGCCGGGGGCGACCGCGGCGGAGATCTCGCCCAGCACCTTGCGCTTGACCTCGTCGATCTCCACGACCGCCTCGATGACGGTGGTGGAGCCGGCCAGGTCGGCCGTCGAGGTGGTGGTGGTGAGGGTGCCGCGGGGGCGGTCCGCCGGGAGGGCGCCCATCAACTGGGCGTGCTTGAGTTTGTGGCGGATCGTCCTGCGGGCCGAGGTCAGGATCTCCTCGTCGACGTCGACGAGCGTGACGTCCACGCCGTGGCCGAGGGCGAGGGCGGAGATGTTGGTGCCCATGACGCCGGCGCCGACGACGCCGAGGCGATGGCCCTCGGCCTGCTGCTCCTGTTGGTCAGTCATCGTCCCTGTCCTGAGTGGCGGAGAAGTGCGTGGCAAGCCAGGATTCGACGGCCCGCGCCGTGGTTTCGGCGCGGGAGCCGATCATGGAGAAGTGGTCGCCCGGCACGGCCGCCGGGGTCACATCGCCCGAGTAGGCCCACGGGGCCCGGACGAAGTCGGCCGCTCCCACCTGACCGTCGGCGCTGTCCGCGTGGCGGACGAGCAGGGTCGGCAGGTCGCCGGCGTGCGGCAGGTGGGCGCGCCAGTCGAAGTCATAGTAATGGGCAAAGGCTGTCAGCCAGTCATCCCCACCTATGCCGTCCACCCCGGTGCTGCCGCGGTTGTTCTCCAGCACGGCGGCCGGCAGTTCGGCGAGCAAGTCGTCGGGCACACCGGCCATTTCGGGAGTGAACGTGTCGAGCAGCACGAGCGCCGCCGGCGGCCGGCCGCGGTCGGTGAGGCGGGCGGCGAGCGCGTGCGCGGTGAGTCCGCCCGAGGAGTAGCCGACCAGGACGAACGGCCCCGCGTCCGCGGCCGTCTCCGGCGCGGCGAGCACGGTCTCGACGTAGAGATCGAGCAGCGCGTCGGGACTCGCGGCCAGCGGCTCGCCCGGGGCGTAGCCGGGGACCGTGGCGGCGAGGATCTGCCGCCGGCCCTGGAAACCGTGGGCGAGGCGCACGAACTCCTGCGCGTCGGCGGTGGCCCCGAACGACGGCAGGCAGATCAGTGTGGGTCCCTCGGTGCCGCGGGCGAGCGGCACGAGGGGCGGGAAGCCCGCCAGTTCGGCCGGGCTGTCGAAGGAGGGACGGAAGGCGGCGAGCCCGGTGATCATCCGCATGGCGTCGGCGCCGCGCCCGCTCCGGTGGGCGCTGGTGTAGAGGGCCGTGAGGGATTCCGAGATGGTGGCGCCCGCGTCGGGCGTGCCCGCCAGGTCGCCGCCCTCCGTCCCGGACGGGTCGGGGAGCACGAAGCGCCGGGCGGGCCGGTCCGCGCCGTCCTGCCCCGCCGCGTCGGACGCGAGCCGTTCCCGCAGGTGATCGGCCGTGTCGATCGGGGTGGGGTGGTCGAGGGTCAGCGGCCCGGTCAGGCGCAGGCCGGTGACCCGGGCGAGCCGGTTGCGCAGCTCGACGGCCGACAGGGAGTTGAAGCCCTGCTCCAGGAAGGTGGCGTCGGGCTGGACGGCCGCCGCGTCGGGGTGTCCGAGTACGGCGGCGGCGTGCTCGCGCACCACGTCGAGCAGGACCGTCGCCCGTTCGAGCGGGGACGGGGCCGCGGCGAGCCGCTTGCGGAGCGCAGCGGCCTCGGGCGACGCCCCGGGGTTCTCCTCCTCGGCCGCCGCGGCGCGGATCGCCTCGGGGAGGGTGGAGAGGAACGGGCTCGGCCGGTAGAGGGTGTAGGTCTCCAGGAAGCGGTTCCAGTCGATGTCGGCGACGACGAGGTGGTCCTCGCCGTCGTCGAGCGCCTGGGCGAGGCCCTGGATGCCGCGCTCGGGCGCCATCGGGCGCAGGCCGTAGTCGCTGAGCTCGTCCCCAGCGTCGCCCGCTCCCATGCCGCCGCCGCCCCACAGGCCCCAGGCCACGGAGGTGCCGGCGAGGCCCTCCGCGCGGCGCCGCGCCACCAGCGCGTCCAGGGCGGCGTTGGCCGCGCCGTATGCCGCGAGGATGCCGCTGCCCCAGACGGCCGCGCCGGAGGAGAACACCACGAAGGCGTCCAGGTCGAGACCGCGCTCGACCGACAGCTCGTGCAGGTGCACCGCGCCGCCGACCTTCACCGCCGACGCGGCCACCAGGTCGTCGGGTGTCAGCGTGACGATGGGCGCGCCGTGTTCCACGCCGGCCGAGTGGACGATCGCGGAGACCTCGGGGCCGGTCGCGGAGGCGTGGTCGAGCAGGGCGCCGAGCGGCGCGCGCGCCGACACGTCGCAGGACAGCACGTCCACCGCGGTCCCCGCCAGGGCGAGTTCGGCCGCGAGCACCGCCACACCCGAAGCCGCCGGACCCGAGCGGGAGGTCAGCACCACCCGCGGGACACCACGCCCCGCCAGCAGACGCGCCGTACGACCACCGATCATCCCCGTACCGCCCGTGATCAGCACCGAGCCGCGCGGCACGAACGCCTCAGCCGACGCGGCGTCCGCCGCGCGAGGAGCGTGCTCAAGACGCCGCGCGTACGCGCCCGAGGCACGCAGCGCCACCTGGTCCTCGCCACCGGGCCCGGCGGCGAGGACGGCGATCAGGCCGGCGCCGACGACCTCGTCGAACTCCGCCGGCACATCGACCAGACCGCCCCACTGCCGCGCCAGCTCCAGACCCGCCGTCTGGCCCAGCGCCCACACCTGGGCCTGCGCCACGCTCGGCACCTCACCCGGCAGCACCGCCACGCCACCGCGCGTCAGCGCCCACACCGGCACCTCGAACCCGCCGTCCACCACCGCCTGCACCACACCCGCCGTGGCCGCCACGCCCGCGGGCGCGCAGTCGCCGCCAGGCACCGCCGTCTCGTCGAGCCCGAGCAGCGACACCACACCGCGCAGGGGGCTTCCGTCGGCGGCGTCCGCGACGGCGGCGCCGAGTACCGCGCGGTCCGTTCCGTCCACCTCGACGATCCGCACGTCCGCGCCGCCACGGCCGCCCACCGCACGGGCCACCTCGGCCGCGAGACCGGCCTCGGCGGTGGAGGTGAGCACCAGCCACAGCCCCGAAAGGCCGCCGCCGGAGAGGGAGCCGAGCGACTCCCAGATCACCCGGTACCGCAGGCCGGCCGCGAGGTCCGTGCCCGCGCCGGGCACCCGGTCCGGGTACTCCGGCCAGTACCTGCGGTGCTGGAACGCGTACGTCGGCAGCTCGACCGGACCGCCGGCCTCGGGCAGCACCGCCGTCCAGTCCAGCGGCAGCCCCCGCACGAACGCCTCGCCGAAGGAACGCAGCAGCCGGTCCACGCCACCGTCGTCACGCCGCAGCGTGTCGATCAGCACCGGGTCGGGCAGGTCGGCCCGCGGCACGAGGACCTCCTCGACCGCCGTGAGCAGCACCGGGTGGGCGGAGACCTCCAGGAAGGTGCGGTGGCCCGTCGCGGCCAGCGCCTCGACGGCCTCGCCGAAGCGGACCGTGCGCCGCACGTTCGCGTACCAGTACTCCGGGCCCAGTTCGGCGCCGTCGACCAGGCGCCCCTCCACCGTGGAGAAGAAGGGGACCTCGCCCGTGCGCGGGGCGATGCCCGCCAGGGCGGCCGGCAGGGTCTCGGCGAGCGGCTCGCACAGCCGCGAGTGCGCCACGAACCCGGTGACGGGCACCCGCCAGCGCATCGCCCGCCGCTTGCGCAGCAGCCGCTCGAACTCCACCATCGCCTCGGGCTCCCCCGAGGCCACGGTCGCGAGCGGCGAGTTCACGGCGGCCACGGACAGGCGCCCGGCCCAGGGCTGCATCAGCTCCTCGACCTCGTCCGCCGGCAGGACCACGGAGAGCATGCCGCCCTCGACCCCGAGTCCGGTCAGCAGCCTCGCCCGCACCGCGACGACGCGCGCCGCGTCCTCGCGGGAGAGGATGCCCGCCACGGTCGCCGCGGCCACCTCGCCCTGGGAGTGGCCCACGACCACGTCGGGACGTACGCCCGCGGCCCGCCACACGGCGGCGAGCGAGACCATAACCGCCCACAGCACGGGCTGCATCACCTCGGCCGCCTCCAGCGAGGGGGCGTCCTGCGCGCCTTCGAGCACCGCATACGCGTCCCACTCGACGTAGGGCGCCAGCGCCTCCACGCACCGGGCGAACTCCGCGGCGAAGACCGGGGACTCGTGCACCATCCGGCGCCCCATCCCGGCCCACTGCGAACCCTGGCCAGGGAAGACGAACGCCGTGCGACCCGGCCCGCCGGTCGGGATGGTGCCGACGGCAGCCGCCGCGTCGGGACGCGACCCGGCGACGGCGGCGAGGGTCTCGGCCAGCGCGGCGCGGCCTTCGCCCACCACGACCGCCCGGTGCGGGAACCGGCTGCGGCGGGTGACCAGCGCGCGGGCGACGGCGGCGGGTCCGGCCCCGTCCGTGTCGCGCGCCAGGGGCAGCACGCGGTCGGCCTGGGCGGCCAGCGCCTCAGGGCCGCGCGCGGAGATCACCCAGGCGGTGACGTCCACGTCCCGGCCGAGCAGCGGCACTCCGGCCGCCGTCTCCGGGCCGGCGGGGGCGCCCTCGTCCGCCGCGGGCTCGGCGGGGGGCTCCTCCAGGATGATGTGCGCGTTGGTGCCGCTGATCCCGAAGCTGGAGACGCCCGCGCGGCGCGGCGCGCCCTCCCTGGCGGGCCAGGGCCTGTGCTCGGTGAGCAGCCGCACCCGGCCCGAATCCCAGTCGATCTGCCGGGAGGGCTGCTCGGAGTACAGGCTGCGCGGCAGCGCCCCGTGCCGCATCGCGAGCACCATCTTGATGAGCCCGGCGACGCCGGCGGCACCCTGCGCGTGCCCGATGTTGGACTTGATCGACCCCAGCCACAGCGGCCGGTCCTCGGGGCGGTTCTGCCCGTAGGTGGCCAGCAGCGCGCTCGCCTCGATCGGGTCGCCGAGCACGGTGCCCGTGCCGTGCGCGTCGACCGCGTCGACCTGGTCGGGCGTGAGGCCGCCCGAGGCCAGGGCGGCGCGGATCACGCGCTGCTGGGCGAGGCCGCTCGGCGCGGTGAAGCCGTTGGAGGCGCCGTCCTGGTTGATCGCGGTCCCCCGCACGACCGCGAGCACGGGGTGGCCGTGGCGGCGGGCCGCGGAGAGCCTCTCCACGGCGAGCATGCCGGCGCCCTCGCCCATGCCCATGCCGTCCGCCGAGACGGAGAACGCCTTGCTGCGCCCGTACTGGGACAGGCCCATGCCGGCGCCGAAGGCGAACGCGCTCGGGGCGGCCATCACGGTGACGCCGCCCGCGAGGGCGAGATCGCACTCGCCCGAGCGCAGCGCCTGGCAGGCCAGGTGGAGCGCGGCGAGCGAGGCGGAGCAGGCGGTGTCGATGGTGAGCGAGGGGCCTTCGAGGCCGAGGTTGTACGAGACGCGGCCGGAGAGCACCGCGCCGCCGTCGCTGACCGGGGTGCTCTCGCCCAGGTCGGCCGTGCTGCCGTCGAGCGCGTGCGTGTAGAGCTGCATCCAGCCGCCCACGAACACGCCGGTGCGGGAGCCGCGGAGGCCGATCGGGTCGATGCCGGCCCGCTCCAGCGCCTCCCAGGAGATTTCGAGCAGCAGCCGCTGCTGCGGGTCCATGGCCAGCGCCTCGTTCGGCCCGATACCGAAGAAGGCGGGGTCGAAGTCGGCGGCCTCGTGGACATAGCCGCCTTCGAGGCCGAACGCGGTGGTCATGTCCCAGCCGCGGTACTCGGGGTAGGGGCTGATCGCGTCGGTGCCGTCGGCGAGGAGCTGCCAGAGCCTCTCGGGCGAGGTGGCACCGCCGGGGAGGCGGCAGCCCATGCCGACGATGACGATCGGGTCGTCCTCGTCGGCGGGAGCGTGCCGCGGCGCGACGGCCGCCTCGGCCGCGGGCTCGGCGACGCCGAAGAGGTCGCCGTGCAGCTTGTCCGACAGGGCGGTGACGGACGGGTAGTCGAAGACCACGGTGGAGGGCAGGCGCAGGCCGGTGGCCTCGCCGAGCCGGTTGCGCAGGGCGACAGCCATCACCGAGTCGAAGCCCAGGTCGCGGAACGCCTGCTCGGGATCGATCTCCTCGGCGTCGCCGTAGCCGAGCGCCGCCGCGGCCTCGGCCCGGACGGCGGCGACGAGCGCGGCCTCCCGTTCGGCGGGCGGCAGCGCGGTCAGGCGGCGCACCAGCGGCGGCGCATCCGCGCCGGTCTCGGCGCTCTCCTGCTCCGCCTCGGCCGCCGCGGCGCGGATCGCCTCGGGGAGGGTGGAGAGGAACGGGCTCGGCCGGTGCAGCGTGTAGATGGGGAGGAAGCGCTCCCAGTCGATGTCGGCGACGACGAGGTGGTCCTCGCCGTCGTCGAGCGCCTGGGCGAGGCCCTGGATGCCGCGCTCGGGCGCCATCGGGCGCAGGCCGAAGCCGCTGAGCTGCTCCCCCGCCGCGCCGCCGCCCATGCCGCCGCCGCCCCACAGGCCCCAGGCCACGGAGGTGCCGGCGAGGCCCTCCGCGCGGCGCCGCGCCACCAGCGCGTCGACGGCCGCGTTCGCCGCACCGTACCCGGCGAGCACGCCGCTGCCCCAGACGGCCGCGCCGGAGGAGAACACCACGAAGGCGTCCAGGTCGAGACCGCGCTCGACCGACAGCTCGTGCAGGTGCACCGCGCCGCCGACCTTCACGGAGGAGGCCGCGGACAGGTCGTCGGTCGTCAGCGTCGCCATCGGCGCGGCATGCTCGGCACCGGCCGAGTGGACGACGGCGGAGACCTCGGGGCCGGTCGCGGAGAGGTGGTCGAGCAGGGCGCCGAGCGGCGCGCGCGCCGACACGTCGCAGGACAGCACGTCCACCGCGGTCCCCGCCAGGGCGAGTTCGGCCGCGAGCACCGCCACACCCGAAGCCGCCGGACCCGAGCGGGAGGTCAGCACCACCCGCGGGACACCACGCCCCGCCAGCAGACGCGCCGTACGACCACCGATCATCCCCGTACCGCCCGTGATCAGCACCGAGCCGCGCGGCACGAACGCCTCAGCCGACGCGGCGTCCGCCGCGCGCGGAGCGTGCTCAAGACGCCGCGCGTACGCGCCCGAGGCACGCAGCGCCACCTGGTCCTCGCCGCCGCGCCCTCTCGCGAGGACGGCGATCAGGCCGGCGCCGACGACCTCGTCGAACTCCGCCGGCACATCGACCAGACCGCCCCACTGCCGCGCCAGCTCCAGACCCGCCGTCTGGCCCAGCGCCCACACCTGGGCCTGCGCCACGCTCGGCACCTCACCCGGCAGCACCGCCACGCCACCGCGCGTCAGCGCCCACACCGGCACCTCGAACCCGCCGTCCACCACCGCCTGCACCACACCCGCCGTGGCCGCCACGCCCGCGGGCGCCCAGTCGCCGCCAGGCACCGCCGTCTCGTCGAGCCCGAGCAGCGACACCACACCGGCGAGACCGCCACCGCCCGCACCCACGGCGTCCGCCACGGCGGCGCCGAGTACCGTCCGGTCCGTTCCGTCCACCTCGACGATCCGCACGTCCGCGCCGCCACGGCCGCCCACCGCCCGGGCCACCTCGGCCGCGAGACCGGCCTCCGCCGACGACGCCACCACCAGCCACAGCCCCGAAAGGCCGCCGCCGGAGAGGGAGCCGAGCGACTCCCAGATCACCCGGTACCGCAGGCCGGCGACGGCGTCCCCGCCGGCTCCCCTGACCCGCTCGGGGAACTCCGGCCAGTACCTGCGGCGCTGGAACGCGTACGTCGGCAGCTCGACCGGACCGCCGGCCTCGGGCAGCACCGCCGTCCAGTCCAGCGGCAGCCCCCGCACGAACGCCTCGCCGAACGAACGCAGCAGCCGCGCCGCTCCCCCGTCGTCACGCCGCAGCGTGCCCACCGCGACGGGCGCCTGCCCGTCGGGTCCGTCGGCGATCGCCGGGGTCAGCACGGGGTGGGGGGACGTCTCGATGAAGGTGCCGTGTCCCGAGGCGACGAGGGAGCGCACGGCCCGCTCGAACTCGACGGTCTCCCGGAGGCTGGCGTACCAGTAGTCGGGCACGAGTTCGGGACCGGCGATCATGTCACCGCTCATGGCGGAGATCATGGGGATGCGCGTCTCGCGCGGCGAGATGCCGTCGAGGACGGCCAGGATCTCCGCGCGCAGCTCGTCGACCTGGGGGCTGTGCGAGGCGTAGTCCACGGGGATCATCCGGGCGCGCACCGACTCGGGGCACGCCTCCTTGATCTCGCGCAGGGCGTCGGGGTCGCCGGAGACGACCGTCGCCCGCGGTCCGTTCACCGCCGCGACGGACAGCCGCGCGCCGAACGGGGCGATGCGCTCGCGCACCGCCTCGGCCGGCTCGGCGATCGACAGCATGCCGCCGCGGCCGGCCAGCGCCTTCAGCGTCCTGCTGCGCAGCGTCACGACCTTGGCCGCGTCGTCGAGGGACAGGATGCCCGCCACGGCCGCGGCGGCGATCTCGCCCTGCGAGTGGCCGACGACCGCGTCGGGAACGACGCCGGCCGCCTGCCAGACCGCGGCCAGCGAAACCATCACGGCCCACAGCGCGGGCTGGACCACGTCGGCGGCCTCGAACCCGTGCTCACCCGCGAGCACAGCGTCGAGCTCCCAGTCCACGAACGGCGCGAGCGCCGCCGCGCACTCGGCGAGCCGCGCCGCGAAGACCGGGGACGCCTCGGCGAGTTCGCGGCCCATGCCGATCCACTGCGAGCCCTGGCCGGGGAAGACGAAGACCGTCTTGCCCACCACGGCGGGCGCGAGCGTCCCGCTCACGACGCCGGGAGCGGGCTGGTCGGTGGAGACCGCGGCCAGACCGGCGAGCAGCTCCTCACGCCCGGCGCCCAGCACCACCGCGCGCCGTTCGAAGACCGAGCGCGTGGTGACGAGCGACCGTGCCACGTCGGGCAGCGCCAGTTCCGGGCGCGCCGCCACGTGCTCCCGCAGCCGCCCGGCCTGCTCGGCCAGCGCGGTCGCGGAGCGCCCCGAGACGGCGAACGGAACCACCCCGGCGTCCTCGCGCAGCAGCGGCGTGCGCTCGGCGCCCGCCCCGGCGGCGGAGGCGCCGGGTGCCGCGTCCTCGGCAGCGGCTGCTTCGGACGGGACGGCTTCGGCGGAGACGGGCTCCTCCTGGGGCGCCTCCTCCACGATGACGTGCGCGTTGGTGCCGCTGATGCCGAACGCCGAGACGCCGGCGCGGCGCGGCCGTTCACCCGCGGGCCACTCGACGGCCTCCTGGAGCAGGCGCACATGGCCGGCCGACCAGTCGACGTGCGGGGTCGGCTCGCTCGCGTGCAGGGTCGCGGGGAGCATGCCGTGCCGCAGCGACAGCACCATCTTGATGATTCCGGCGACGCCGGCGGCCTGCTGGGTGTGCCCGAGGTTGGACTTGATCGAGCCGAGCAGCAGCGGCTTGTCGGCCGGGTGCCCCTGCCCGTAGGTCGCGAGCAGGGCCTGCGCCTCGATCGGGTCGCCCAGCGTGGTGCCCGTGCCGTGCGCCTCGACCACGTCCACGTCGGCCGTGGTCAGGCGGGCGTTGGCCAGCGCGGCGCGGATGACGCGCCGCTGGGAGGGACCGTTCGGGGCGGACAGGCCGTTGGAGGCGCCGTCCTGGTTGTGCGCGCTGCCCACGATCGTGGCCAGCACGTGGTGGCCGTTGCGGCGCGCGTCCGAGAGGCGCTCGAGCACGAGCATGCCCACGCCCTCGGCGATGCCCATGCCGTCGGCGCCCGCGCCGAACGCCTTGCAGCGTCCGTCGGCCGCAAGGCCGTTCTGCGCCGAGAAGCCCACGAACGAGCCGGGCCCGACGAGCACGGTGACGCCGCCGGCGAGTGCCATCGAGCACTCGCCACCGCGCAGCGCCTGCGCCGCGAGGTGGACGGCCACCAGGGAGGAGGAACAGGCGGTGTCCACCGACACCGCGGGACCGTTGAGGCCCAGCGTGTACGCGATCCGGCCGGAGAGCACGCTCATCGCCGTGCCCGTGATCAGGTGCGCCTCCGAACCGGAGATGTCGCCGCCGGAGTTGGCGTAGTCGGAGGGCGAGGCTCCGACGAAGACGCTGGTGGACGTGGAGCGCAGGGCCGCGGGGTCGATGCCGGCCCGTTCGATCGCCTCCCAGGTCGTCTCGAGCAGCACCCGCTGCTGCGGGTCCATGGCCAATGCCTCACGCGGACTGATCCCGAAGAACGAGGCGTCGAAGTCGGTCGCCCCCGACAGGAAGCCGGCCTGGGAGACGTCGCTGGTGAACGTCGCCTCCGGGTCGGTGTCGAAGAGCGCCTCGAGGTCCCAGCCACGGTCGGTGGGGAAGCCCTCGATGGCGTCCCCACCGGCGGCCAGCAGTTCCCACAGCTCCTCGGGGTTGCGGACCCCGCCCGGGTAGCGGCAGGCCATCCCGACGATCGCGATCGGTTCCCGCTCGCGCTCCGTCACCTCACGCAGCCGCGCCCGCGTCGTACGGAGCTTCGCGGTGGTCTGCTTGAGGAAGTCGAGGAGCTTTTCCTCGTTCTGCATCGTCCTTGTACCCTTCGACCTGTTTCGGGAGTGAGGTGGAGCCGGCGGGGCTGCTGGGAGCGGCAGGGGTCAGTCGAAGTCGGGATCGTCGAGTTCGTCCTTCAGGAGCGCGAACATCTCATCGGCGGTGGCCTCTTCGAGCTTGCGCTTCCCTTCCTCCTCCGCGGCGGCTCCGGCCTGTCCCTGGTCGGACCGCACGGCCCGGAAGTGCTGGGTCAGCGCCTCCAGGCGGGCGACGATCTCGGCGCGTGCCTCGTCGTCGGGCGGCGTGAGCCCGGCCGCGAGGCGGTCGAACTCGTCGAGGACGGCCGAGTGGCCGACCAGTTCGTGGCCGAAGAGCTCGGTGAGCAGGTGATCGGCGAGAGCCGTCGGGTTCGGGTGGTCGAACACCAGGGTCGAAGGCAGCTTCACCCCGGCCGCGGCGTTGAGCCGGTTCCGCAGCTCGACCGCGGTCAGCGAGTCGAAGCCGATGTCCCGGAACGCGCGCTCGGCCGGTATCTCGGCCACCGACTTGTGGCCGAGCACGGCGGTGGCGTGCGAGCGCACCAGGTCGATGACCGTACGGCGGCGCTCGTCCGCCGACAGGCCGGACAGCCGGGAGACGTACTCGCCACGGGCGTTCGCCTGCGGGTCGGCCGATCCGGCGGGCTCGGCCTCGTCCCGCGCCTCCGGGATCGTGTCGAGCAGCGGACGGGGCCGCGCCGCGCTGAAGACCGGAGCGAACTTCTTCCATTCCACGTCCGCGACCGCGATGTGCGTCTCATCGTCGCTGATGATCTCGCCCAGCATGGTCAGCGCCCGGTCCTTGTCCAGGAAGCTGATGCCCTGCTTGCGCAGGAAGCTGGGTGTCACCTGGCCGGCGCCCTGCTCCATCTCCTCGTCGATGGCGTCCCAGTCTCGGGTGTTCCACACGCCCCAGGCGATGGACGTGCCCGGCAGGCCGCGGCCCCGGCGGTCCTCCGCCAGCGCGTCGAGGAAGGAGTTGCCGGCGGCGTAGGCGCCGTGGTCGTTGCTGCCCCAGGTCGCGGAGATGGAGGAGAACAGGACGAACTCGTCCAGGTCGAGACCCGTCGTCGCCACGTCCAGGTTGAGCGCCCCGAGGGCCTTCGCGCCGAGCGCCACGGAGAGGCCCGCGCGGTCGGTGTCCGCCACCCGGGCGAGGAACTGCGTGTTCGCCGAGTGCAGCACGGACGAGAGGCGGGGACCGGTTCGCTCGACCCACCCGACGAGACCGGTCACCTGGTCAAGGGCGCCGAGGTCGCAGCTCACCACCTCCACGCTCGATCCGGCGTTCGCGACCGAGGCGGCGAGCTGCGCCACCCCCTGCGCGGACGGGCCGGAACGGGAGGTCAGCACGACGCGGGGCGCCTCGCGCTCGGCGAGCCAGCTTCCGATGTGCGGGCCGATGGAGCCGGTGCCGCCGGTCAGCAGGACCGTGCCGCGCGGGTTCCACTGCCCCGCCTCGGCGCGGCGGGCCTCGGCCCGCACCAGACGCCGCAGGAAGACGCCCGAGGGCCGCAGCGCGACCTGGTCCTCGCTGCCGTCCGCGATGACCGCGGCGAGCCTGGCGCCGGTACGGGCGTCGAACTCCGCCGGCAGGTCGATCAGGCCGCCCCACTCGTTCGGGTGCTCCAGGCCGGCCGTCCGGCCGAGGCCCCAGACCTGCGCCTGCAGCGGGTTGGTCGTCACCTCGCCGGCGCCGGTCTGCACCGCGCCCCGGGTCAACACCCACAGCGGTGCGGTGATGCCCGCCCCGCCCAGGGTCTGCATGAGGTCCACCGTCGCGGCCGTGCCGCGGGGCACCGACGGGAAGTCCGCGTCGGGGGTGTCGTCCAGCGCGAGCAGCGAGACCACGCCGCTCACGTGTGCGACCGCGGACACGTCGAGGTCCGCCGTCCCCGCGACCGTGATCACCTCGGCGCCGTGCCCGGTCAGCGCGGCTTCGACGGCCGCACGGTCGGGGTCGTCCCCGACGAGCAGCCAGGTGCCCGTGAAGGAGCCGGTGCTGTCCTTGCCGCTCTCCTGCCAGGTGATCCGGTAGCGCCAGTCGTCCACCGATCCGCCGGCGTGCTCCAGTTCCGGGACCTCGGGCCAGTACCTGCGGTGCTGGAAGGCGTAGGTGGGCAGGTCGACAGCCGTGCCGGTGCCGAGGACGGCGGACCAGTCGACGTCGACTCCGCCGACGTGGGCTTCGGCGAGGGAGGTCAGGAGGCGTTCGGCGCCGCCGTCGTCACGCCGCAGCGTGCCCACCGTCACCGGCGCCTGCTCATCGAGCGTGTCACCGATCGCACCCGTCAACACCGGATGCCCCGACACCTCCA
>NZ_JAAVJD010000400.1 GCF_012033735.1 Streptomyces lonarensis
GCCGGTGGACCCCACGGCCGCCGCGGCGCCGAACGCCCCCGGCGCGGCGCCGTCGGTCAGCGGCGCGGTGGGCCCGGTACCGCCCGGGCGGCGCACCTCGGCGGGCGAGGTACCGGTCGCGCCGTCGCCCTCCGCCGCCCCGTCGGCCGACGCGACCGGCCCGTCGGGGCCGAAGCCGCCGGGCAACGGGCCGATCTGGTCGAACACCTCGACGGGTTCACGGTCGGCCGGTGGCTCGGGCAGCAGCAGCGCGGCCTGGGCCAGCGCGCGCCGCACTCCGGTCGCGGAGCGGAAACGGTTCTGCGGGTCGGGGTGGAGCAGCGCCCCGAGGACGTCCCAGAGCTGGTCCGGCACCCCCTCCGGGGCGTCCGGGCGGCCGTCCTCGTACGCCTCGTACAGCTCCTGTGAGTCGGGCTTGGTCCCGGTCAGCAGGTACAGGCCCACCAGTCCGACGGCGTACAGGTCGGCGGGGAAGTCCGGCTCGGAGCCCAGCATCTGCTCGGGCGCGAAGTAACCCGGCGTGCCCATCACGAAGTTGGTCTCCGTCAGCCGGGGCTCGCCCTTCCGCATCGAGATGCCGAAGTCCGACAGCCGCAGCCGCGGCCTGCCGGCACCGGTGGCGTCCAGCAGGATGTTGGCGGGCTTGATGTCCCGGTGGACGACGCCCTCGTCGTGCACCGCCTGGAGGCCGGAGAGCAGCTGGTCCAGCAGCGTCACCACGAACTCCGGCGGGAGCGGGCCGTAGTCGCCGATCAGATGGGAGAGCGAACCACCGGAGACCAGGTCCATGGTGAACAGGACCTTGTCGTCGTCGGCCGCCCAGCTCGCCGGCGCCAGGACGTGGGGGTGATCGATGCGCAGCGCCTGCTCCCGCACGAAGCGCAGCAGGGTGTGAGCGTCCGACTGCAGGAGCACCTTGGCCGCCACGTAGCGGCGGCGCCGGTGGTCCCAGGCCCGCCACACCGCGCCGACCCCGCCCCGGCCGATCGGGTCGATCAGCTCGTACCGCCCCGCGAAGACCTCGCCCATGGTGCTCCCGCCCTCAGCCCTGGTGCTTCTCGTAGTGCTCCACCGCGTCGCGGGTCCGTGCGACCCCGTAGATCCGCAGGAACTCCGCCAGTTCGGGATGGGTGTCGGCCAGGGTGGCCGAGGCGCTCTGGATCTCGGAGGCGTCGGCCACGGAGCGCAGCAGCGCCTGGATCTCCCGGACCACCCGCTTGGTGGGGTTGGCCGGGACGCCCGTCTGACCGGACCGGGTCGACGTCGAGTTGGGGCCGAGCACGTTGCCGCCGGCGCTCCGGCGGATCTCCTCCATGGCGGCGGTCGCCTCCGCCGCGCTCACCTGCCCGCCGCGGACCTCCGTGGCGAGGTCCTGCAGGGCCCGGACCCGCTGCACGACGGCGGGGTTGCCGATCTTCGCCCGCTGGCCGCTCATGAGCTGCGACAGCATCGGGGCCGAGAGTCCGAGGACGACCGCGAGACGCGCCTGGTTGAGTCCGAGATCGGTGATGAGACGGCGGAAGAGTGTGCCGAGCGGTTCGCCGTACCAAGTGGTCTGCTGCTCACGTGCGCGATCGGTGGCCTCGTGCTGCCCCGTCTCCATATCTCCTTCTCCCCTGTCGTCCCCTGGTCCCCCGGTGGGGCTTCACGTACGCGAAGTCCGCGTCATCCTACGGAGCCGAGCCGCGTCGGGCGATACCCGGTCGGAATCAGGGCGGAAGATTGGGTACCCTGGTCCTGCATGGGGCGTTAGCTCAGTTGGTAGAGCGCTGTCTTTGCATGGCAGATGTCAGGAGTTCGACTCTCCTACGCTCCACCCCCGGCGCCCGCGAGGCGCCGAGAGGCCCGGCCGGTCACACCGGCCGGGCCTCTCTCGTTCCCGCCCCCGCCTGCCCGCGCGGCGCCGTTCAGCTCCCCGCCAGTTCCGGTGGCGGGGTGCGCTCCTCGTCGACGGGCTCGGTGCGTTCCAGCTCGCCCCAGACGATGTAGCGGTACGTCGAGGTGTAGATCGGCGTGCAGGTGGTGAGCGTGATGTAGCGGCCCGGCTCGGTGGCGCCGGACTCCGTGGGCACCGGGTCGAGGACCGCGGTGTTGTAGCGGGAGGTCGAGGGCAGCGTCGAGTAGACGGTGTAGATGTACCAGGTGTCCTGCGTCTCGAAGACGATGGTGTCGCCCTCGTCGACCTTGTGGATGTCGTGGAACTTCGCCCCGTGGCCGTCGCGGTGGGCGGCCAGGGAGAAGTTGCCCTCCTCGTCCCAGGGCATCGCCGACTCGACGGGCTCGTCGTAGTAGCCCGCGACACCGCCGTTGAGGATGTCGAGGTCGATGCCCTCCTTGACGAGGATCTCGCCCTCGTTCATCGCGGGCACATGGAGGAACCCGATGCCGTCCTCCGCGTCGTACACCGGCGGTTGGCCCGGCTCGGTCGGTTCCTGCCGCTGCCACTGCTCGCGCACCGCGTCGCCGTCGCGCCGGGCCTCCTGGTTGGCGACCACGTTGGTCCACCACAGGGAGTAGGCGACGAAGAGGCCGAGCACGATGCCGGCGGTGATGAGCAGCTCGCCGAACAGGCTGAACCCGGCGAGCATCCAGCGGGCCGCGCGCCCGGGGCGCGCGGCGAACGAGGACGACATGACGCCACG
>NZ_JAAVJD010000401.1 GCF_012033735.1 Streptomyces lonarensis
TGTGGTCGAACTTCTCGGCGTGGAGGGCGAGTTCCGCGGGTGCGAGTTCCTTCACGCCGTCCACGGGGAAACCCGGACCACGCAACGAGAACTGCTCCCACAACCGCCACCGACCACCCGGAAGCCTGATGTCCTGACGATCTTCCGCGCTCATGGCTCAGTACCTCTCGGTGGTCGGGTCGGCGCACCACTCCAGGACGGCGCGTGCGCTGTGGAACTTGTTCTCCGCCTGGTCGAAGGCGATCGAGGCGGGCCCGTCCAGCACGCCGCCGGTGACCTCCTCGCCGCGGTGGGCCGGCAGGTCGTGCATGAACACCGGTCCGCCGGCGGCGGTCAGCGTCTCCTCGCGCACCTGGAACGGCGCGAACACCTCCCGCCAGTCCGCGCTCGGCTTGGCCGTCCCTGTCGTCTGCCAGCGCGTCGTGTACACCACGTCGGCCTCGGGCAGCTCCGCCATGTCGTGGCGCTGCTCGACCACCGCGCCGCTGCGCGCGGTGTACACCGCGGCCCGCTCCAGGTACTCGGTCGGCACCCCGTACCCCGGCGGGGTCCGCAGCGTCAGCCGAACCCCGCGGAAGCGCGCCAGCGCCAGCGTCAGGGCGGTGGCGGTGTTGTTCCCCTCGCCCACGTAGACCACGTGCAGGTCCTCGATCCGGCCGAACCGCCGCAGCAGCGTCGTGAGGTCCGCCAGCGCCTGCGTCGGGTGCTCGGTGGCGCTCATCGCGTTGACCACCGCCATGCGCCGCTGCGCCGCGTACGCCCGCAGCTCGCTCTCCGGCCCCGCTGTGCGCGCCACCAGGACGTCCAGCACCCGCGAGAGGACGGCGGCGGTGTCGGACACCTCCTCACCGGTGTTCTCCTGCAGGTCGCCCGGGCCGTAGGTCACCACCCCGCCGCCCAGCCGCAGCGCGCCGGCGGAGAACGCGGTGCGGGTGCGGGTGGAGGTCTTGCGGAACAGCACTCCCACGACCTGGCCCCGCAGGCCGTCGGCCTCGGCCCCGGCGGCGAACTCCGCTCCGCGCGCCGCCAGGTGGCGCAGCTCGGCGCCGGAGAGGTCGTCGATCGAGATGAGATGGCGCCGCTCCTGCCGGGGCCGGACGTATCCGGGCCGGTCGAAGAACGCCCCCGCGGGCCGTGACTGCGTTGCCTGAAGCATGGTCCCCTTCTCTCTCTCAGATCCGGTTCAGCAGTGCGGCGCGCAGGACGCCGATGCCGTCGGCCAGTTCGGCCGGGTCGATCGTCAGCGGGGGCATGACCTTCAGGACCTCGTCCTCGCGTCCGGCGAGTTCGACGATCAGTCCGTGGTCGAAGGCGTACCGCTGGACGTGCGCGGCCCGTGCGCCGCCGCCGCTCGCCGCGAGGTCGATGCCGAGCACCGCGCCGCGACCCCGGACGCGGACCGCAGGCTCGCGGTCGGCCACCTCGGCGCCGAACTCCGCGAGCGCGCGGGCGGTCTCGGCCCGGGAGCGGTGGAACACCTCGTCCGACCACAGTCCGGCCGCTGCCGTCGCCGTGACGAACGCCAGCTGGTTGCCGCGGAAGGTGCCGGTGTGCTCGCCCGGCTCCCACACGTCCAGTTCGGGACGGAACAGCGTCAGCGACATCGGGAGTCCGTAGCCGCTGAGCGACTTGGAGACGGTCACCACGTCCGGCACGATCCCGGACTCCTCGAAGGCGAAGAAGTCGCCGGTGCGACCGCAGCCCGACTGGATCTCGTCGCAGATCAGCAGGATGCCGCGCCGCTCCGTCGCCTCGCGCAGCCTCCGCAGCCAGCCCGCCGAGGCCGGACGCACGCCGCCTTCCATCTGCACCGGCTCGACGATCACGGCGGCGGGTGTCTCGACCCCCGAGGAGGGGTCATCGAGCAGGCGCTCGATCAGCCCCACCGAGTCGAACGCCCCGCCCGGGCCGTCCTCGAAGGGGACGAAGGTCACGGGGTCCTGCCCGTGCACCCCGCCCGCCCGGCGGGCGCGGCCGCTGCCGGTCACCGCCAGCGAGCCGCGGGACATTCCGTGGAACCCACCGGAGAACGCGATGACCCCGCTGCGTCCGGTGGCCTTCCGGGCGACCTTCAGGGCCGCCTCCACCGCGTCGGTGCCGGTGGGGCCGGGGAACTGCGCGGTGTACTCCAGGCCGCGGGGCTCCAGGACGTGGGTGCGGAACGCGGTCAGGAACTCCCGCTTGGCGACGGTGTACATGTCCAGGCCGTGTGCCACGCCGTCCGCGGCCACGTAGGCGGCGAGTGCCGCCTTGAGACCGTCGTTGTTGTGGCCGTAGTTCAACGATCCGGCGCCGCAGAAGAAGTCCGTGAAGACCCGACCGTCCTCGGCGAACAGCCGTGCGCCCTTGGCCCGTCGGAGGACGACGGGGAAGGTGCGGCAGTACAGGCGGACCCGCGACTCACCGCGGTCGAACACCGCGGTGCCGGCGGGTGGCGGCAGGTCGGACAGCCCGGGGGCGGTCGTCCCCGCACTCCGGATCGGCGCGGTCGGGGCCGCCGCGGGCGCGACGGGGGTGAGCGCTGTGGTCATGGTGTGCTCCTGGGACGAGGTGCGCTGATGGGAGGCGGCGGCGTGGCGGGGCCGGGGCCCGGCGGCTCACTGCCGGGGCGGGAGGGTGCGCGCCGGGCCGGCCGCGGC
>NZ_JAAVJD010000402.1 GCF_012033735.1 Streptomyces lonarensis
CGCCCCCCCGCGTCCCCGCCCGCTGATGCCGGGCCGGGACGCCACCCGACACCCGCACCGGCCGGTCGTCGCCCCGTACGCGCGGGTCGGCGGCCGGCCGGCGCTGTGCGCGCACCGTCGCGGGCGTCGCAGCGCCCCTCCCGAGGAGCGCCGTCCCCGAGAGTGCCCCCGCCCCGCGGCGCTGCTCCTCACAGCGGCTGCGCGGGAACGGCGAGGTAGCTGCGGTGCAGCCGGTCGAGGACGGGGTGGCCCGGGTCGAACCGCACCGCGTCGACGGCGGCCAACGGCCGGACCCCGAAACCGGCATTGGTGGCGAACCCGGCCTCGTAGGAACCGAGTTCCGCCGGGTCGACCGGCGCGGAGATCCCCGGTTCCTGTCGCCGCACCAGCTCGGCGGTGATGCCGGCCAGTGCCTCACCGGACGGCCATGTCACGGTGCCGTTCCGCACGAAGCCGACGTTCCAGGTGGCGCCCTCGGTGACCCGCCCGTCCGTTCCGACGAACAACACGTCGTCCCAACCGTCGAGTTGAGCCGCCCTGCGGGCGTGGAGCGCGCCGAGGAGCGAACTGTGCTTCACCTCCGGCAGTTCACGCCGGTACCGGGCTGTCCGCACCCGCAGCGGCGCCGGCCGCGCGTCGGGCGCCGGACGCACCGTCACCAGCACCCGCGGCTCGGTGGTGGCGGCCGGACGCACGACCTCCAGCTCGGGTGCGACGAGCGAGACCCGGACCATCACCTCGTCACCCGGTGTGATCACCCCGGCGTTCCGCTCCAGCGCCCGGCAGACGTACCGCCGGATTACGGCGGGGTCCGTCTCCGTCCCGAACAGCACCCGGCAGTCACGCGCCAGGCGTGCCAGATGGCGGTCCAGGCCCCGGACCCGGTGGTCCGCGGTGACCCGCATGGTCGTGAAGTGGCCGTACCCGGTGAGGGCGGTCGCGAGCAGTGCCTCGTCCGTGACGGGGCGCCCGTCCAGTTCTGCGGCGGGGTGCGTGGGCTGTGCCATGCGGTCAGGATCTCAGCCGGACGCGGCGCTCCCGGTGCCACCCGGCGGCGCCGGACCGGGGCGCTTGCGGGCGTCTCGCGGACCCGTACGGCGGCAGATCGGTCACCGCCTGACCGGTTGAGCGGCAGTTGTCGCTCTGGCGTCCAATGCTGCTCAACTGTGAACGTTCCGTGATCAACTCACCGCCTCGGCCGGGTTGATCGAGCCCACCACGCGGGGGAGGATTGACGCCCCCGCGGCGCGAACGGCGCCCCGGCGGTGGCGTCGGGCAGAGCCCACGCGCCCGGTGCGCGACCCGCGGCCGGGCCCTGAACGGAGACGGGCGGTGCGGATGAGGGCGGTGTGCCCGGCGGCGAGAAACCTGTGCGCGCCGTACAACCAACGCGGGGGAGCGCGTGTCCAACAAGCGTGGCAGAGGTACTGGAATTCACCGCACCCGTGCACCGGTCGACCGCCCTCCCGCGTCCCGTTGCGGGGTTCCCGGTGATCGCCCCGATACCCGCCCACGAGGCGGCGCCGGTCCGCATAGCCGCCGAGGACACGGACACCTCGATGGCTGAGGGCACGTCCGTCGACCAGCTGACCGCCACCTACCAGCAGCACTACCGCTCGCTGCTCGGCCTCGCCGCGCTCCTCCTCGACGACACCGCCTCCTGCGAGGACGTCGTGCAGGAGGCCTTCATCCGGGTCCACTCCGCCCGCAGCCGCGTCCGCGACCCCGAGAAGACCCTCGCCTACCTCCGCCAGACGGTCGTCAACCTCTCCCGCTCCACGCTGCGCCGCCGCATCCTCGGCGTGAAGCTGCTGTCGAAGCCCATGCCGGACATGGCGAGCGCCGAGGAAGGCGCCTACGACAAGCTGGAACGCGCCGACCTCATCAAGGCGATGCGCAACCTCCAGCGCCGCCAGCGCGAGGTACTGGTGCTCCGCTACTTCGCCGACATGTCCGAGGCCGAGGTCGCCGACTCGCTGGGGATATCGACCGGCTCGGTGAAGGCCTACGGCTCTCGGGGCATCGCCGCCCTGCGGGTCGCGATGGAGGCCCAGCAGTGAGCGGCGGCCCCGCGCGCGAACCACGGCCCGGAGGCCGGGAGGACGCGGCGCCGGCCGTCCCCACCGAGACCGCCTCCCCGGGCGGCGCCGACGGCGCGGCCCCGGAGGACGAGGCGGTGGGCACCGCCGACGGCGCGCCCGTACCGGATATGACCACGGCCGCCAGCCGGCCGTCGCAGGACCCCGCACGCCCCGGCACGGCCGCCGGCACCGGCACCGGCACCGTGAAAGCCGACTCCCCGGAGATCGGCGCCGCCGAGACCCCCGGCGCCGCCGAGACCCCCGGCACCGGCGCCCGCCCCGGCGGTGACGGCCTCGCCGACGAGGGCGACGCCCCCGGTATCGAGAGCGAGGGCGCGACCGACGGCACCGACGCCCCGGGGCGCGCCGAGCCGGTCGCCCGCTCCGCCGCCGCGTCACCCCTCGACGCACTGCTCGCAGAACTCACCGGCCAGGTCGCCGGCCCGCCGACCTCCGGCGGCACCCCCGGGGTGTCGCCGGAGGCGCCGGACACCCCGTCGACGACCGCAGCCGGCACCAACCCCCGGCGGTCCGCCACCCGGGCCGCCGG
>NZ_JAAVJD010000403.1 GCF_012033735.1 Streptomyces lonarensis
GCCCGGGGCCCGCCGTCCGGTCCGTGCCCGACGCGGCGGGCGGCGGCGTGCCCTCCTCGGACCGGGGACCGGCCGCCCCCGAGGTCCGCACCCCGCGGTCGGGCACCCTGCCGTCCGCCGCCGTGCCACCGACGGCGCCGCCCGCCCCCGGTACACCGCCGCCACCACCCGGGGCCGCCGGCGAAGGCGGGGCGGGGTGGTCACCGGAGGAGCGGCGGGCCGGTGCGGGGCGGCGCGGGCGCTGCTCCGGCACGCTCTCCGCGGTCTCCGACGCGGCGGACGCGGCGTCGTTCCGCCGCCGCCCTCGGCCCGCCGCGTCCTCCCGCTCCGGTGGGTCGCCGTCCGCACGGCCGGCCATCAGGGCCGCTCCGGCGCGGCGTAGCCACCGGCGGTCGAGAGCAGTTGGAGCCCCAGGCGCAGTCGGCGGCGGGCCTCCTCCTCCGTGATGCCCAGCCTGGCCGCGACCTGGGCGGTGTTCTGCCGCTGCGCCCGCGTCAGTTCCAGCGCGGTGCGGAGCGGGGAGGGCATGGAGGTGACGATGTAGTCCGCGCGGGCCGCGGTGGAGGCGGCGCGGACCCGCCGCGCCCGCTCGGCGGCGAGTGCGGCGTCGTGCCCGGTGCCACCGGCGCGGCGCAGTACCGCCACCGCGAGGCGGTGCGCCTCGTCGGCGATCCAGGTCCGCAACGGGCCCTGCTCGGGGTCGAACTCCTCGGGGCTGCTCCAGAGTCGGCCGAACACCTCGCCGGTGACCTCGGCCGCGCCGGTGTCCTCGTCGAGGATGCGCCGGGCTGTTCCGTAGGCGAGGGGAGCGAAGCGGTCGTACAGCTCGCCGAGGGCGGCCGCCTCCCCCTGACGCAGCCGCCGACGCATGTCCCTGTCCCACTGGGGCGGTGTCTCGTGCGCCATGCGGGGCCCACCCTTCATCGCGTGGGACAAATGTAGTGGGCCCGCCCACGGTGGGGCACCTGTCGGGCGGATATGCGTCCGGTCCTCGGCGTGGGGGGGGGCGCGATCCCCGTGCCGCCCCCCGCCCGATGCGTGAGGCCGTGAAAAGTGGGCATGGCGAGGGGAACGGACGCCGGGACCCCCGGCGTCGCGGTGCGGGCGCGGTGCGTGATGGCCGCCGGACGACGGTCAGTGGCCGGAACGAGCGGGAGCGGGCATAGAGTAGGCGAGGGGCGAGCCGGCCCGGGGCGCGACCCGCGGGCGGCGGCACCGAGAAGCGAAGGGGCATCGAACGCGTGTCGTTGAGTGTGCTGACCGAGCAGCGGGGAGACTGGGCCGTCCTGCGTGTCGAGGGCGAGCTGGACCTCGTGACGGCCCCGACCGTGCGGCAGCACGTCCACGACGCCGTGGCCGACGGTCGCAAGAACGTGGTGCTGGACCTCGGCGGCGTGCAGTTCTGCGACTCCAGCGGCGTGGGCGTCCTGATCGCCTCCCGCCGACTGATGCGCTCCTGCGCCGGTCGCCTGCGGCTGATCCTGCCCGCCAAGGGCGCCGAGGACGGCTCGCACGTCAACCGGGTGCTCGCCGCCCTCGGGGTGCGACGCCTGTTCGATTGCTTTCCCGATCTGGACGCGGCGGCCGACGACACGGCCCAGCCGCTGCCCGCCTGACGCGGTCGCCGGGAGGCGTCCCACGGGGCTGGTGCCCCGGTCGCGCCCGTGTTCAGGGCGCTGCACGCGGTCGTTGCAAAATCAAGCATCTGACGGTACCGGCGTGTTCGAACCGCGGTCCGCGGTGTCGCACAGTAGCCGCTCGCTTACTCCTTTGCGCCGGAATATGTCCGAAGTGCTTGTTGAGGCACCGCGCGTTCGCTCATGCTGTGCAGACCCGGGAGTGCGGCGCCAGTGCCGCGGTCGGGTCCGCCCAGGCGTGAGGCGTGGTGTCCGCCGGTACGGATGGTGTGAGCGGTGCAGGAGCTGCGAAGGCAGCTGGAGCTGGGACCCGACCCCGCGGAGGTGCGGCGTGCCCGCGAGTGGGTCAGAGCCCAGTTGGACGGCGGGGGAGGCCCGGGTCCGGGCACTCCGGCCGACACTGTGGTGCTGCTCGTCTCCGAGCTGGTGACCAACGCGGTCGTGCACACCGGTCGTCCCGCCGTGCTGCGGCTCCTCCTTCCCGGCGAGGCGCACACGCACGAGGAACACGAGGGGCCGGAGGAACCTCCCGAGGAGCGGGACGCCCGTGCCGACGAGCGTGCCGGCTCCGCCGGCCGCCGGGCCCGTCCCGCCGCAGGTCATCGCGAGCCGTCCCGGCCGCCGGAGCCGGCGCGGCCGGTCGGCCGCCGCACGGCGGCGGGGGAGGACCGCCTCGACGCTCCCCGGCCCGCGGCCGGGGCGCGCCCCGGCGGGGCCGGAGCACCGACCGACGCCACCCGTGTCGCCGCCCCGTCGCCCGAGCCGGGCCGGCCGGCCGCCGGGAGCGAGGCGGCCATGGTGGTCTCCCTGCCCGGGCTGCTGCGGTTGGCGCTGCCCGACCACCGGCCGGCCGGTGCGGTGCGGGGCGGGGCCGCCCCCCGCCCCGACGGACAGCACGCCGAGGAGCGACGGGGCGTCCGCCGCTCCGCCCCTGAGACCGCCGCGCCCGACGCCCGGCCCCGGGCAGCCGGGGCC
>NZ_JAAVJD010000404.1 GCF_012033735.1 Streptomyces lonarensis
CCTCGGTGAGCAGTGCTACGCGCACCGGTGCACCCCCTTCTCCCCGACGGACGGGACTCGGTCGTGGCCGCCCCGGGTCCGCGCCCGGCCGCTCGCCCCGGCGGCAACTCGCCCGCCCGGTAGCCGCCCGCCGGGCCGCCCACGGTGCGCCCGACGCCCGCGTGAGCCCTCTCTCCGAGAAGCCGACCCGACGTCAACTCCGTCCGGCCCGGCGGCAACCTCGTTCACGTGTCCGGACTGCCGTAACGCTCGCCCGGGCGCATGGTTACGTTTCTTCACCCCTTCCGGTGGCAGGACGGACAACCGTCCGTCGCGGCGCCCGTCCAGCGACTTAGCTTCTTCCCGCAGGTTCCGCCCGGGGGCGCACCACCGTTCCCGGGGCGGCGACGACCGAGTCCCGTCCGTCGGGGAGAAGGGGGTGCACCGGTGCGCGTAGCACTGCTCACCGAGGGTGGCTACCCGTATGCGCGCGGCGAGTCCGGCAGCTGGTGCGAGCGCCTGCTCCGGGGGCTCGCGGACCACGAGTTCGAGATCTGCGCCCTCAGCCGGACCGCCCGGCAGCACGCCGGGCCGCGCAGTGCGCTGCCGCCCAACGTGACGCTGGTCCGCACCGCCCCGCTGTGGGGGCCGCCCCCCGCCGAGCACCGGGGCGACGGCCGGGTGCCGCGCCGTCTCGGGCGCCGGTACGCCGAGGCGTTCGCCGAGCTCACCGCGGCGCTCTGCGGCTCCCCGCACCCCGCCCGCACCCCCGCGCCTCCGGCGACCGGTGGCGCGGAGTCCGGCACGCCGGTCGGCGGTGCCGCGGCGGCGGGGCCGGCGGACCGTTTCGGCGCCGGGCTGTACGCCCTGGCGGAGCTTGCCGCCGAGCACGGTGGTCTCAGCGGGTGGCTGCGGTCCGAGGGCGCCCTCCGGGTACTGGAGGCCGCCTGCCGCGCCCCGGGCGCGCCGCGCGCGGTCCGCAGCGCGCGCGTGACCGACCTCCTCGCCGTCGTCGAGCGGCTGGAACGGGTGCTGCGCCCCGTCTCGTTGGACTGGTACGGCGCAACCGGCGCCCGTGCGGCCGGACGGGGGCTGGCGGACGTGGCGCTCTGCCACGCCGTCGGCGGGGGAGCGGCGGCGCTGCCGGGGCTGCTGGCCCGTCACTTCCACGGGACGCCGCTGCTCGTGACCGAACACGGCGCACGCCTGCGGGAGCACTATCTGATCAGCGCCGCGCACGCGGTCGCCCCCTCGGCCCCCTCCGCCCCGGTGCGCGCGCTGCTGTCGGCGTTCCAGGCCCGGTTGGCCCACGAGGCGTACGCCTCGGCTGCGCTGATCACGCCCGGGAACACCCACACCCGCCGCTGGCAGGAACGGTGCGGCGCCGACCGGGGCCGGCTCCGCACGATCTACCCCGGCATGGACGCGCGCCCGTTCCACGAGGTCGCGCGGGAGAGCGCCCGGGTGGCCGTGCCGGTGGGGGCGGCCGGTGCGGCCGCCCCGGGGCGCACCCCGCGCCCGGAGCGCGACCTTCCGCCGGGTGGCGCGCCGCGCCCGGTGGGAGGTCGGGCCACAGCTCCGACACTGGTCTGGGTGGGCGCGGTCGAACCGGGCAAGGACCTCGTGGGACTGCTGCACGCCTTCGCCGAGGTGCGGCGCTCGGTGCCCGACGCCCGGCTGCGGCTGGTGGCCACCCCGCAACGCGGGCGCACCGACCCGGAGTACCTGGCCCACTGCCGCGCGCTCGCCGCCCAGCTGTTCCCCGACGAGGCACCCGACCGCCACGCGGTGGGGGAGAACCCGGTGCGATTCGAGGAAGTGGGCGAGCCCGCGGTGCCGACCGTCGCGGACGCCTACGCCGCGGCCTCGGTCGCGGTGCTCTCCAGCGTCACCGAGGGGTTCCCCGTCCAGCTGGTCGAGTCGATGTTCTGCGCCCGCGCCACCGTCTCCACCGATGTCGGCGCGGTGTGCGAGGCGATCGGCGGTACCGGACTGGTGGTGCCGCCGCGCAATCCCCGGGCGCTCGCCGACGCCTGCCTCGACCTGCTCGCGGACCCGGCGCGCCGGGAGCGGCTCGGCGGGGCCGCCCGGGCCCGTGCGCTGGAGCTGTTCACCGTCGAGCAGAGCCTGGCCGCTTTCCGGTCGATCTACCTGGAGCTGATCTCCGACAGTCCGGCGCGGTGGTCCGGGCCGGTTCCGGCCGGGACCGGGGTGCCGTTCTCCCGGCCCGCCGAGGCACACCTCCCCGCGCGGCTGCCGACGGCGGTGCCGAGCTGGGCCGACACCGCGATAGCCGGTGGCGACCGGCGGCCGCGCCATGCGCCGCGAGCCGTGGCCGACGCCGACGGCAACGCCGACACGCCCGGCGCACCGGCGATCCGGCGCGGGCCCGGCACGTCCACGACTTCCACCTCAGCGACTCCCCCACCCCTGCCCGCCCCCGTCCCCGCCGTGGCGGCGGCCGCGACGGCCGCGACCGTCGCCTCCGCGGCGGCGGTCGGAGCCCTCGCCGGGGGCACCGGCACGGGGCCGAGGCCGCCCGCACCCGGCGTTCCCCGGACCGACCGCGCCCACCCAGACCAGTGTCGGAGCTGTGGCCCGACCTCCCACCGGGCGC
>NZ_JAAVJD010000405.1 GCF_012033735.1 Streptomyces lonarensis
CGCCGGGGCCGCCCGGGCCGCCGAAGTCGCGGTCGGGGTGGTAGGCGTGGCGGTCGGCGGCGGCCTGGTCGGCGTCCGGGTCGACCGGCCCGTGACCGGGCACGAGGTCCCAGCCGGCGGGCAGCGCCCCCGGGACCGCGGGGAAGGTGCCGGGCGGGTCGGCGGGGCCGCCGTGCGGTGAGTCGTGGGAGCCGCCGAGGTGGTGGCCGTCGCCCCAGCGGCTGTCCGCGGAGGGGCTGTCGGCGTACGGGCCGTCGGCGTACGGGCTGTCCGTGTGGGGGGCGGCTTGGCCGTGGGTCGTGCCGCCGTCACGACCGGGCGGCGGCGCGGCGCCGTAGCGGTCGGCGGTGAAGGGGTGTTCCGGGGCGTGCCGGTCCCAGGGACTGGGACGCCGCGACTCGGTGCCGCCGGTCGTCGGCGGCGGTGCCGCGTCCTCGAAGCGGCCGTCGGTCGGGACGCCGATGCGGTCGGTGTACCCCCCCGCGTGCTGCGGGTTCCCCTGCTGCGGGCGGTGGCCGCCCTCGGTCGGGCCGCTCTCGGCGTCCCAGCGGTCGTCGGCGCGGGAGTGGTGGCCGCCGGAGTACGGGGGCAGGCCGCGGGTGTCCTCGGCGGGCGCGGGGCCGCGGGCCGGCGGCAGGGTGCCGCCGGTTGCGGTGGACCGCCCGGGGGCGTTCCATCCCGGCGGGAGGTGGTAGCCGGGCGCGGGCCCGTCGCGGTCGGCCGGGTGTTCGACCTCCCGGCGGGGCGCGGGGGCCGGCGGGTGGACTCCGCCCTGCGGGTGGGCGGTGTACGGCGGCTGCGGTTCCCGCTCGTCGGCCGGGGGGCGGGGTGCCGCCTCGCGCGCGCCGGGCGAGGGCGGCGGGGCGCCCGCGTCGCCGCCGTCGGGCGCCTCGCGGGCGAGGGTGGTGCCGTGGTCGTTGCCGCCGTCCACGGGGAACGGGTCGTAGCCGCAGAGGACTTCCTCGGCCGCCCCGGCCGCCAGGCCGGTGAGCATCGCGCGGCCGTCGTCGCAGACGAGGACGGTCCGGGCGGTGATGTTGCGGTGGGTCCAGCCGTGCGCGTGGACCACGCGGAGCGCCGCCAGCACGTCGGCGGCGATCTCCGCGGCGCGGTACGGGCCCATGCGGTGCTCGGCGAGGAGCGCCGCCAACGGTCGACCGGGGACGAGTTCACTCACTATCCAGAGGCCGTCGCCCTGGACGAAGACGTCGAAGATCTGGTCCAGCCGGGCGTGGTCCGGCAGCGAGGCGGCCGCGGCGGCTGCCTCCAACGCCCGGCGGACCACCGGGTCGTCAGGGGTACGGGTGGCGAGGCCGGAGGCGCGCGGGGTCTGCTGCGGTCCGGGCCCCCGGGGGTGGCCGCCGTCGAGCACCTCCGCGTCGAGCACCTCGGGCAACGGCACCTGCCGCACCAGGACTTCCTGGCCGCTGGCGGTGTCGTAGGCGCGGGTCTCCACCAACTCGTAGGCGTCGGCGGGGGGTCGCGGAAGGCGATAGCGGTCCGCGAGCAGCCGCCCCGCGTACTGTTCCACTACGCCTCCCCTCGTGACGTGCCCTCGGCACCCGGTTGCTCACGATACGTGCCGATGGCGTGACACGACCATGCTCCGGTCCACGGGCTCCCGTTCAGCCGAGCGGCTCGAACGTGCGGAAGGCCGTGTCCCGCAGTGTGCGGCAGTCATTCCCGTCCCACTCCTCCGCCACACACGTGACCATCACCGCGTACCCGCGCCCGTCGTCGACCCGGAAACCGCGGTTGAGCACCCGGACCCGCGTACCGGCCATGGTGCGCTCGAACTCCCAGTCGGAAACGGTGGGGTAGTCACGCCATTCGACGGAGTCTATGCGGACCCGCTCGTAATCCGTGCTGGCGTCACGTACCGAGGGTTCCAGCTCAAGCCAAGCCTGTTCGGCGTCGGGCCCGGGTGACGTCGTGAAATCGACCTGAACCGCCGGGGGCGGCCCTGATGGATGGCTGTAAATCGCCCCGGAGTTGCGCCCGGCGGTGGCCGTCTGCTCCCAACCGCCGGGCATCGCCATGCTGAAGCGGTACTGGAGGTCGACGGTACGGGCGAAGCCGGTGGGGCCCTCGGGCGGGAAGGGTGCGTCGGTGTCCCGTTCGGGGCTGTTGCGCGGCGGGCCGGACTCCTCCGGTTCCGCGCCCTCCGCCGTGCCGTCCTCCTCCGGGGCGGTGCCGCCCTCGGAGCCCTGGTCGCCGTCCGGGTCCTGTGCCGAGTCGTCGTCGGCGCCGCCGGTCGCCGCGTCGTCCTCCGCCCCGTCGCTCCCGCCGCTGTCGGTACCGCCGTCGGTCGTCTCGGAGGGGTTGGGGCCCGGGGTGTCGTCGGACTCGCCCGAATCACCGCCGAGTTGGGAGGCGAGCACGCCGCCGAGGAGCGCCAGCGCCGCCACGACCGCGACCACGATCAGCACCAGACGGCGGCGTCCGCCACCGCTGTTCCGGGCAGCCCCGGTGCCACTCGCGGCGCCGCCGCTGCCGGCCGCACCGCCGTCCGCCTGCTCGCCGCCGGCCCGCGCCCGGCCTTCCCGACCGCTGTCCGCGCCGAGCGCGGTGGCGGCGCCTGAGGCCGATCC
>NZ_JAAVJD010000406.1 GCF_012033735.1 Streptomyces lonarensis
GCCGCCGGCCGACCCCGCGACGCGCCTGCCTGGGGAGGGTCCGCCGCGTCGGCCGGGGCGGGAGGTGATACCCATCTCGTGGGGCCGCTCGCCGGTCCCGACCTCCCGGTGGCCGCCGACGGGCCGCCGGGCAGCCGAGGAGATGAGGACAGATGACGGACCACGGAACCGACGGACCCTACCTCGCCGCCGAACAGCGGTACGCGGGGATGCACTACCGGCGCAGCGGCGCGAGCGGCCTGCTGCTGCCCGCGGTCTCCCTCGGGCTGTGGCACAACTTCGGCGACGACCGTGCGCTCGAGAACCAGCGCGCCATCCTGCGGAGCGCGTTCGACCACGGCGTCACCCACTTCGACCTGGCCAACAACTACGGCCCGCCGCCCGGTTCGGCCGAGGCGAACTTCGGGAAGCTGCTGCGGCAGGACTTCGCCCCGTACCGCGACGAGCTGGTCCTCTCCACCAAGGCGGGGTACCGGATGCACGCCGGCCCGTACGGCGAGTGGGGCTCCCGCAAGTACCTGATGTCCTCGCTGGACGCCTCGCTGCGCCGCATGGGCGTCGACTACGTCGACATCTTCTACTCGCACCGCTTCGACCCCCACACCCCGCTGGAGGAGACGATGGGCGCCCTGGCGTCGGCCGTCTCCCAGGGCAAGGCGCTGTACGTCGGCGTCTCCTCCTACAACTCCGAGCAGACCGCCGAGGCGGTGCGCCTGCTGCGCGAGATGGGTGTCCGACCGCTGATCCACCAGCCCTCCTACTCCATGATCAACCGCTGGACGGAGGAGGACGGCCTGCTCGACACGTTGGAGGAGGCCGGCATGGGGTGCATCTCCTTCGCACCGCTCGCCCAAGGCCTGCTCACCGACAAGTACCTCGACGGGGTGCCGGCCGACTCACGCGCGGCGAAGGGCACCTCGCTGGACGCGGGGCTGCTGACGGAGGAGCTGGTGGAGCGGGTGCGCGGCCTCAACGCCATCGCCGAGCGGCGCGGGCAGAGCCTCGCGCAGATGGCGCTGACCTGGGTGCTGCGCGACCCGCGGATGACGTCGGCGCTGATCGGCGCCTCCAGCGTCCGGCAGCTGGAGCAGAACGTGGCCGCGCTGGACGCCGCGCCGCTGAGCGACGAGGAGCTCGCGGAGATCGACGAGCTAGCGGTCTCGACCAGCGGGGTCAACATCTGGGCCAAGCGGACGTGACGGTCGGCGGGGCGGCAGCGGCCGCCTCGCCCGCCCGGGGGGCCGGGGTGCGCGGGGCGACGGCGCGGGGCGGGGCGGGTCAGGCGAACTCGTCGTAGACGCGCAGGACGTGGGCGACGGTGTGGTCCTCGGTCGGCCAGGTCTCGGCGCGGCTGCGGCCCGCGGCGGAGAGCGCCGCCCGCCGTTCGGGGTCGGCGAGCAGCCCGCTGACGGCGTCGGCGAGCGCCCGCGGCTCGGCCGCCGGCACCAGGACGGCGGCGTCCCCGACCAGTCGCGCCATGCCTCCCACCCCGGTCGCGACCAGCGGGACGCCGACCCGCAGCGCTTCCTGCGCCGCGAGGCCGCGGCCGTCCCAACCACCGGCGCTGACGGCGATGTCGGCGGCGGCGAGAAGGCGGCGGCCGTCCCGCCGGTCCCCCAGCAGCCGCACCGGGAGGTGCTCGCGTGTGACGCGGCGTTCCAGCTCCGGCCGGAGCGGCCCCTCCCCCACCAGGGCGAGCAGCGGCGGCGCGCCGCGGTCCCGCCAGTGGCCGGCGGCGGAGAGCAGCGTCTCGTGCCCCTGACCGGGTTCCAGGGTGGCGGTGGCGAGCAGCAGCGGGCTCTCGCCGAGACCGAGTTCGCTGCGCGTGGCGCGGCTGCCCGGGGCGTCGTCCGGGGCGGTGCGGGCGCACGGCAGCCCGACGGGGGCCAGGCGCGCGTCGCGCGCTCCGCGGCGCCGGGCGCGGTCGACCAGTTCGGTGGTGGCGCCCAGCACCACGGACGACGCCCGGGCGACCATCGCCTCGGTGGCGTCGCGCAGCGGGGCGGTGGGTCCGTAGGCGTCGCGGCGGACGTGCCAGGTGAGGACGAGCGGCACGGGCCGGCCGCGGGTGGCCAGCGCCGCGACGGCACCGGCGCGGAGCCCGTGGGCGTGGACGAGGTCGGCCCGGGCGGCGAGGGTGTGGGCGCGCCAGGCGGCGCGGGTGCGGGACGCCGCCGGGAGTTCCGCGAAGCGGGCACCGACGTCGGCGAAGCGGTAGTGGCGCTCGGCGGTGGCCGGGGCGCAGACGGTGACCTTCACCCCGCGGGCGACGAGCCCCGCGGCGAGGGACCGGACGTGCTCTCCGGTGCCGGCGCCGCCGCTGCCCAGCAGCTGGAGCACGTGGAGGGGCCTGGGTCCGGGCGACTGTGCGGGGATGCCGCTCACGGCTGGCTGCTCCTGGGCTCGGGCGGTGGGCTGGCGTCCAGGATGCCAGTTCACCCGGTCGGGGTGACCGTCCGCCACCCGCACGGGTGAGGATGGCGCGAAGCGGTGGCGTCGGTGGCTCGGGGAGCACACCGGCGCCCGCCGGCCCGGTCCGTGCCGGGGACCGGGTCGGGGCGGAGCCGCTGCGCCCGCCCCGG
>NZ_JAAVJD010000407.1 GCF_012033735.1 Streptomyces lonarensis
CCGTCACCCACCGGCCGTCCGGCGCGCGGACCGGATCGGGCCGGCCGCCGGGCGGCGGACCGCCGCGCGCTGCTCCCGGTGCCGACAGCAGCCGCGCCGCCGAGAGCAGCGAACTCTCCACCGCGCTGCCGCGGCCCGTGTGGGCCCGGTGCAGCAGGCCGGCGAGGACGGCCTCCGCGCCGAGCATCCCGCCGAGCGAGTCCAGCACGGTGAGGAGCGTCGGGCGGGGCGGCTCGGCGGGGTCGGTCCGGAGGGCGTCGGCGAGGCCGGAACGCGCCTGCACCATGTAGTCGGTGGCCAGCGGCGGGTCGGGTACGGCGTCGGACCAGCCCGAGGTGTGGGCGTGGACGAGGTCCGGACGGACCCGGTGGAGCGTGGCGCTGTCCAGGCCGAGCCGCCGCGCCGTCGCCGGCCCCGGTGACCACCTCGCTGCGCCGGGAGGAGCTGCCCGCCGCGCTCGCCGCCGTCACGACCACCACCGCCGAGGGGTGCGTCCTGCCGCCCCGCCCCTGGTCGGCGGCAGACCACCGGCCCGGGGGCTGAGACCCGGCCGGCGCCGGGCGCCGCGGACCGCGAGGACCGCCCCGGGGCGGCGACGCACAGACGGACCGACCACCGCACGGCGACGACGAGGGGGCATCCCATGCCGACCACCGACGACCACTGGGAGATCGTTCCGGCCCGGCCCACGCCGGTGCTCTGCCTGCGCCACACCGGGTCCGGGGCGAACTGGCTCGACACCTGGCGCAGGCTGACCGCGCTGCTGTTCGAATGCGGCCTCGCCGGTCCGCGCACCCGCGCCGTCGGGGTGCTCTACGACCTGCACGACCGGCGCCCGGCCGACGAGGTGCGGTACGACGCCTGCCTGAGCGTGGACCACGGCGACCTGGACAACGGCACCGTCTGGCGGGGGCTCAACCGGGTCGGCGGGCTGCGCTACGAGGTCATCATGAGCGAGGGCCCGCTGGCACGGGTCGGTGCCGGCCACGCGCGCCGCCTCACCGACATGTCGGTGACCACCGGCGCGACGGTGCGCGGGCCGCGCCGGGACCCCGCCGTGGGAGCCCCGCTGTACGAGGTCTACCCCTGCAGCCCGGTCTTCCTCGCCGAGGAGGTGCCCGTCGTCGAGTGGTACCAGACGGTCCGCCGCGGGCCCGGGGGCGGGTGCGCCCCCGTCAAGGGCGCCTCGCCCGCCGCGTCCCCGGCGGCGGCCGGTCAGGACGCCGCCGCGAGCGTGCGCAGCCGCCGCCGGTCCACCTTGCCGGTCGGGGTGTAGGGCAGCGCGTCCAGCAGCAGCAGCCGCTCCGGCAGTTTCCGGTCCTCCAGCGCCGCCTCGCGCAGCCCCGCCACGAGGTCCCGCAGCGTCGGCGCCGCGCCCGGGGCCGGGACGACGCAGGCGCACAGCCGTTCGCCCATCACCGCGTCGGGTACTCCCACGCAGGCGGCGTCGCGGACGCCCGGGAGGCCGAGGAGCAGCTCCTCGACCTCCAGCGGGCTGATGTTGGCGCCGCCCCGCAGCACGATCTCCCGGCGCCGGTCCACCACGGTGAGCCGGCCGTCGGCGTCGAGCACCCCGAGGTCGTCGGTGCGGACCCAGCCACCGGGGGCGCGGTAGCGGGCGTTGAGCCCGGCCGCCCCGACGTAGCAGAGCGGGGTGAGCGGTCCCCGGGCGATGATCTCGCCGACCCGGCCGGGCCCCACGTCGGCCAACTGCTCGTCCACCACGCGGATCTCCACGACCGCCGGGTTGGGACGCCCGGACCGCCGCGGCGCCCCGTCCTCCCCGGACCGCCGCGGCGCCCCGTCCTCCCCGGACCGCCGCGGCGTCCCGTCCTCCCCGGGCGCGCCGGCCGGCCCGCCGCTGCCCTCCGCCATGGCGCAGTGGACCCCGTCCGAGGAGCCGTAGGTGCTGACGACGGGGCAGCCGAAGAGCGCCGCGGCGCGCCGGGCGGTCGCCCGGTCCAGCTTGGCGCCGCCGGCCACCACCGTTCGGACCCCCGAGGTGTCCGCGGTGGCGGCGGTCGGCTCGTCCGCCAGCAGCCGCAGCACCGTCGGCACCCCGAAGACGTGGCTCGGGCGGTGCTGCTCGACCAGCCCGAGCGCCCCGGCGGCGTCGAAGCGGGGCTGCAGGACCAGGGTCCCGCCGTGCACCATCAGCGTGCCGACCGTCGCGTTGCTGCCGAAGGCCGCGGAGAGCGGCACCAGCCACAGGCTGCGGGGCCGCTCGCCGGGGGCGAGGACCTCGCCCACGACCGCGCCGAGCCCGGTCGCCAGCGCGTTGTGGGAGAACGCCACCATCTTGGGCGCGGCCTCGCTGCCGGAGGAGACCATGATCCGCGCCGGCCCGTCCGGGTCGGGCCGCGCCGCGGCGACGGGCGCGGCCCGCAGCAGCTCCGCCAGGTCGGGAGCGCGGCCGGTGGGTGCCGCGCAGACCACCGTCCGCAACTCCGGCAGTGTGCGGGCCAGTTCCAGCGCCGGGGCGAGGTAGTCGTGGCCGCGGTGCTCGCCGGGGACGACGACGCAGGCGGCGCGCGCCCCGGCGAGCAGCGC
>NZ_JAAVJD010000408.1 GCF_012033735.1 Streptomyces lonarensis
CGGTGCGCGGTGCGGCGGTGCCCGGCGGTGCGCGGTGGTGCGCGGTGGTGCGCGGCGGTGCGGGCTCGCGCGCCGTGGTGTGCGCCCTGGTGTGCGGCGGTGCCGGTCCGCCGGGCGTCGCCGTCGCGGCCGGGGCGTTTGGCCGCCACCGCCGCCGGGCAGCGGCGGATCAGCCGCCCGGTCCCGGACCGGGCGGCACGGCGCGTGTGCCGACCGGCGCGCGCCCCGGGTCGACCGGGCGCCGGTACGACCCGCCCCGCCGGACGGGGCACACCGAAGGGAGAGGCGCCGTGAGCGCACGACGCATGGTGGTGGTCGGCGGGGACGCCGCCGGAATGTCCGCGGCCGCGCAGGCACGGCGGCTGCTGTCCGCCGACGAGTTGGAGATCATCGCCTTCGAGCGCGGCGCGTACACCTCCTACTCCGCCTGCGGCATCCCGTACTGGGTCGCCGGCGACGTCGAGGACCGCGAGGACCTCGTCGCGCGCTCGCCCGAGGAGCACCGCCGCCGGGGCGTCGACGTGCGGACCCGCACCGAGGTGATCGCCCTCGACCCCGAGAACAACCGGGTGCGGAGCCGCGACGCCTCGGGGCGTGAGGAGTGGCACGGCTACGACGACCTCGTCCTCGCCACCGGCGCGACCCCGCTGCGGCCGCCGATCCCCGGCATCGACGCCGAAGGCGTCCACGGCGTGCAGGACCTCACCGACGGCGAGGCCCTCCGCGACGCCATCGCCCGCCTCGCCCCGGACGCCGCCGGTGACGGCGACGCCGCTTCGACGCCGCTCGCCGTCGTGGTCGGCGCCGGCTACATCGGCATCGAGATGGCGGAGGCGCTGGTGCGGCGGGGGTTCCGCGTCACCCTGGTCGACCGCGCCCCGGAGCCGATGACCACCCTCGACCCCGACATGGGGGCGCTGGTCCGCGAGGCCATGAACGGCATGGGCATCGAGACCGTCATGGGCGAGGCGGTCACCGAGATCGAGACCGGTGACGACGGCGCGGTCCGCGCGGTCCGCACCGCCAATGGCCGCCACCCGGCCGACCTCGTCGTCCTCGGCCTGGGCACCCGCCCGCGCACCGCGCTCGCCGAGGAGGCCGGGCTGCCGCTGGGCGCCTGGGGCGGGCTGCTCACCGACCGCGCCATGCAGGTCCGCGGCCACCGCCACATCTGGGCGGGCGGCGACTGCGTCGAGGTCGAGCACCGCCTCACCGGCATGACCCGGCACGTGCCGCTCGGCACCCACGCCAACAAGCACGGGCAGATCATCGGCTCCAACATCGCCGGTGACTACGCCACCTTCCCGGGCGTGGTCGGCACCGCCGTCAGCAAGGTCTGCGAGCTGGAGATCGCCCGGAGCGGCCTGCTGGAGGAGGAGGCCGCGGAGGCCGGCCTCCAGTACGTGACCGTCACGGTGGAAGCGACCAGCCGGGCCGGCTACTACCCGGGGGCCCACCCCATGCACGTGAAGATGCTGGCCGAGCGCCGGACGGGCCGGCTGCTGGGCGCGCAGATCGTCGGCCGCGAGGTCGCCGCCAAGCGGGTGGACGTCGTCGCGGCGGCCCTCACGGCCGGGATGACGGTCAACGACGTCGTGATGCTGGACCTCGGGTACGCCCCGCCGTTCTCACCCACCTACGACCCGGTGCAGGTGGCGGCGCGTAAGGCCGTGGCGGCGGTGCGCGCCGCGGGCTGACGGGCGGGGGCCGACCCGCCCGGACCGGGCTGTCGGCCCCCGTGCCACCGCGCCCACGGCGCAGGGTCAGCGGGGCGCGCCGGCCGTCAGCCAGGCGCCGAGGTCGCCGGTGACCCGCTCCCCCGCCGCGGCCACGTCCGGCTCCAACGCGCCCAGCCCCAGCAGGTACACGGACGAACGGTCGGCACCGTGCCGGCGCATGAGGAGCCCGGCCCCGCCGCTGTCGTCCCCGACCAGCACCCAGTCGGGTGCCCAGCGCGCCACCTCGTACGTCGCGTTGCGCTCGGGCAGTACGTCCGGGCCGTACGCCTGCACCCCGCACGGCAGCATCACCCCGGGGCCCTGCCGCCACAGCTCCGCCACGGCGGGGTTGGGCCCGTGGCGCTGCCCCGTGGCCAGCGCGACCACCACCGCCGGGAACCCGGCGAACGTCGCGGCGAACGGCTGCGGGCCGAGGCCGTCGCCGGCATCGCACAGCACCGGGCACTCCCCGTCCGCACGCCGCTCCGTCAGGTCGAACCAGTAGCGGGCGCCGTCCGGTTCCTCGGCGCACGCCAGCAGCCCCGGCCGCTCCTCCCGCCGCCACGGCGCCGTCACCGCGTCGTACTCGTCCTGCCACCCGGACGGTGCCACCACCGCTGTCTCGGCGCCGCCTATCCGCCCGCCCCCGAACGTGGTCAGCCACCAGCGGAACGAGGGCGGCAGCGGACCGGTGACCCGCTCGGCGGCCGCCACCGCGGCGACGCTCGGCGCCGCGGCGCCACCCGCGGGCGACACCGCCGGCGAGCCGAGAACGAGTTCCCGCAGTCGCGCCGTGTCCGGCGGCGGCCACCGCGAGCCGGGCGGCG
>NZ_JAAVJD010000409.1 GCF_012033735.1 Streptomyces lonarensis
CCGCCGCGCGGGCCGACGCCGCGCTGACCGCCCTGCTCGGACCCGGCCACCACGTCCTCCTCACCGCCGACGCCGGCGCCGAGAGCCGCTACCGGCGCTGGCTCGCCGTCCACCGTGGTGCCGTCCGCGCCGTCGTCGGCACCCGCGCCGCGGCGTTCGCCCCCGTCCGGGACCTGGGGCTGCTCGCCCTGTGGGACGACGGGGACCAGAACCACCGCGAGGAGCGGGCACCGCAGCCGCACGCCCGCGAGGTGCTGCTGCTCCGCGCCGTCGCCGCCGGAGCGGGGCTGCTCCTGGGCGGCCACAGCCGGACGGCGGAGGCGGCCCAGCTGGTCACCGGCGGCTGGGCAGGGGAGCTCGCCGCTCCCCGCGCCACCGTCCGCGAGCGGGCACCCGCCGTGCGGACCGTCGAGGAGCGCGACGACGCCCGCGACCCGGCCGCCCGCAGCGCCCGCCTGCCCAGCCACGCCTGGGAGGCGGTGCGCAACGCCCTCACCGAGGGCCCCGTCCTCGTCCAGGTACCTCGGCGGGGCTACGTACCGCGGCTCGCCTGCGACCGCTGCCGCCACCCGGCGGGCTGCGCGCACTGCCCCGGCCCCCTCCAGTCACCGGGAGGCGACGCACCTCCGCGCTGCGCGTGGTGCGGGCGCGACACCGAGGTGTGGCACTGCCCGGAGTGCGGCGGCAGTCGACTGCGCGCCGGCGTCGTCGGCGCCCGTCGGACGGCGGAGGAACTCGGCCGCGCCTTCCCGGCCGTCCCCGTGCGGACCTCCGGGCGCGACCACATCCTCGACACCGTGCCCGACCGGCCGGCGGTGGTCGTGGCCACCCCCGGCGCCGAACCGCGGGTCGAGGACGGCCCCGGCTACGCGGCGGCGCTGCTGCTCGACGGATGGGCGCTGCTCGGCCGACCCGACCTGCGGGCGGGGGAGGAGGCGCTGCGCCGCTGGCTCAACGCGGCCGCCCTGGTGCGCCCCGCACCCGCCGGCGGGTCCGTCGTCGTCGTGCTCGCCGAGCCCACCGCGCGCCCCGTGCAGGCACTGGTTCGCTGGGACCCGGCCGGGCACGCGGAACGGGAGCTGGGGGAGCGCGCCGAGCTGGGGCTGCCGCCGGTCACCCGGCTCGCCGCCGTCACCGGGCCACCCGAGGCGGTGACCCGACTGCTGCGCGCGACCGAACTGCCCTCCAGTGCACAGCTGCTGGGCGCCACCGAACTCGAGCCGCCCCCGGTCCGCGGCCGGCCGCCGCGCCGGGGAGCGGAGCCCCCGCCGGGGGAGGTCTGGCAGCGTGCGCTGGTGCGCAGCCACCCGGCCGACGGCGACGCACTCGCCACGGCGCTGCGCGCCGCCCGTGCGGCACGGCTGGCCCACGGCGACCCGGCGGTCGCCCGCGTCCGTGTCGACCCGGTCGACATCGGCTGACGGGCCCGCGACGGGGCGTCGGCGGACTGCCGGAGGGAGGGCCCGGCGGGAACCGGGCCCACGCGCGGCGGGGTCGACGCGCGGCCGGTCCGTCCGGGGGGCGCGCGTCCCGGTGGGCCGGTCGATGCGTGCGCCGCTCGGGACGCTCCGGTGCTCGTCCCGTCCTGGTCGGCCGGAGGTCGCCGGAACCCGGTGCCCGGCCGGCCAGGACGGCACGCGGACGGTCAGCCGCCCCTCGGCCCCGGCACCACGCCGCGCGTCGCCGCGGGCAGCGGGTGCCGGCCGACGACCTCGCCCAGCTCGGAACCGCCGCGCACCGACTCCGGCAGCTCCTCCAGCGGCTCCTCCATAGGCTGCGGGGCCCCGGACCGCGCGCCGGGGACCGAGGCCGCCATGCGCGGCCGGGCCGCGCCGATGGGCGTGGTGCGCCGCGCGCCGTAGCGGCGGTGGACCGCCTGCTTGGTCACGCCCAGCGCCGAGCCCACGGCGTCCCAGGAGAAGCCGAGCGAACGGTCGAAGTCGACCGCCGCGGTGACCAGCGTCTCGACGCTGTCCCGCAGTTCCTGTGCCAGACGGACGGTCGGCGCCGGAGCGCGGCCGTAGACGACGAAACCGGTGGCGGGACCGGTGCGTCGTGGGCGGTACACGTTCCCCAGCTGCGAGGTGAGGGTCCGCAGCGCGTCCACCTGTCGGCGTACCCGCTCGATGTCCCGCACCAGCAGGTGCAGACTCGCTCGTGCCTGGGCGTCAGGGGTGGCGTGGTCAGCCATCGACAAGCCTCTCCAACCGGCGAAATAGGTTCACGACCGGAGTACGCCCCGGTCAGTCCTCCGTGACCAACGCCTGACCGAACGCACGGTCACGCCCTGCGGGCGCACGGACGGTTTCCGGGGGCGCGAGGCGTTCCGCGCGGCACGCCCCGGCGCGCGACAGCGGCGGGTTACGGCACCCTCCCGCCACATGTGGCGCCCCGCCACCGGTGCCTGGGCCGCCTCCGCCGTCCGGCTGTGGCCGCCCAGGAGCAGCCCCGCTCCGGCGGCGACGGCGCGGAGCAGCAGCACCTCGCGGGCGTGCGGC
>NZ_JAAVJD010000040.1 GCF_012033735.1 Streptomyces lonarensis
GGTCAGCGCACTGGCCACCGCGCTCGGGACACTGCGCGACCGGGGCGTGCGGTTCCGCACCCTGTGACGGCCGCTGCCGCGTCGCCGGTCACACCGGGCTCGTTCCGGGGTGCTCCGCGCTGCCGCGGGCGCGCGGGGCGCCGTGGTCGGTGGCCGCCCGCGCCCCGAACCGGGGGTCGACCCGGCTGCGCAGCCATCCGTAGGCGGCCCCCAGCCCGATCTGCACGTTGACGAGCAGGTGGAGTGCGACGAACAGCGGGACGAAGCGCAGTCCGCGCTTGCGGCGGACGAAGCCGACCAGGCCCGGGTCGGCCACGGCGAAGACCGCCGCTCCGGCGGCCGGGACGAGGGCGAGCGCCGGGTGAAGGACTACGGCCGGCAGCGAGGCGACGGCCAGGGAGGCCGAGGCGACCCCGAGCGCGCTGTTGGCGCGGAGCGCGCCCGGCCGCCGGCGGTGCGCCGCGGCGAACGGCAGGAGGTACTGGGCGCGGCGGAACTGCTCGCGGAGCATGCGGCCGAGGCGGTGCTCCTCGTCGTGGGCGGCGACGACCCGGTCGGTCAGCCGGATGTCGTAGCCGGCGGAGAGCCGTTCGCTGTACTCCACGTCCTCGCTGTCCCGGAGCGTCGGGTCGAAGGGGCCGACCTCCTCGAAGACGCGGCGCGGCACCGCCGCGGTCGCGAAGTACGCGGTGGGGGTGAGCCCGACGCCCCGCAGCCGCCAGTGGTGCGCGTGCAGCGTCCGGTACCACTCGACGGACCGTCGTCGACCAGGGGTTCGGCGGCGATGATGCCGTGCACGCAGCCGAGCCGGGGGTCCGCGTCGAGGAGTTCGACGGCGTTCCGCAGCGAGTCGGGGGAGAGCGCCTGGTCGGAGTCGAGGAAGAAGAGGACGTCGCCGCTCGCGGCCGCCGCGCCCCTGTTGCGGGCCGCCGACACCCCCTCGTTGCGTTCGGCGCGACGCCGGGGATGCCGGGGAACGCGAAGTGGTACTGGGAGCTGCCGGTGAGGGAGCCGGAGCCCAGCAGCTTGCCGTGGAAGCTGATGTCGCTGCGGAGGATCGTGTTGCGCCTGCCCCCGTGGTACTTGTACGCGAGCTTGACCGCGCCCTCGACCGCCTCGGCGCCCGAGTTGGGAAGGAAGGACATGTCGAGGTCGCCGGGCAGCACGGCGGCCAGGTTGTGGGAGAGGGCCGCCAGGTAGGGCGAGAAGTAGGCATCGACCTGTTGCGCCAGGTGGTCCAGACGCTCCAGCAGTTCTCGGTGGAGCTGCGTCGGACGGTGGAGGCGGGCGGGCTGGAGCGCGCCCTGCGCGCCTACCTCGCGGCGAACGTCGAGCCGGGGGTCACCACCGCCGTGCGCCCCCGCGGCCGCCTCGACGCGTTACCGGCGGACGTCAGCGAGGAGGTCTACCTGATCATGCGCGAAGCCGCCCGCAACGCCGTCCGCCACGGTGATCCGTCCCATCTGGAGATCGAGATCGAGGTGACCGACCGGACGCTGCGCGCCACCCTCACCGACGACGGACGCGGCTTCGTCCCCGTCGCCGCTCCGCTGACCGGCGGCCTCTCCGCCATGAAGGAGCGGGCCACGGCGCTGAACGGCCGGCTCACCGCCTCCAGCGCCCCGGGCGCCGGGACCCGCGTCGAAGTACGCGTACCGCTGGTGGAGTCGGGCCGGTGACGGCGCCCGCGGCCCCGACCGCCGCAGCGACGGTCCGCATCTGCATCGCGGACGACCACACCCTCATGCGCGACGGGTTGAAGGAGGTCCTCGGCACCGAACCGGACTTCGCCGTGGTCGGCGAGGCGTCGACGAGCGCCGAGGCCGTTGCCCTGGCGGCCCGGCTGCGCCCGGACGTGATGCTGCTCGACGTCGAGATGCCGGGCCCGCGCACCTCCGACGCGATCGCCGAGATCGCGAGGGTCGCCCCCGGCACGCATGTACTCGTGCTGACGATGCACGACTACCCCGACATGGTCCACGACCTGCTGGAGGCGGGCGCGACCGGCTACCTGCTGAAGTCGATCCTGCGGGACGAACTCGTCGCCGTCGTGCGGTCCGTCACCCGCGACGCGGCCAACAGCGTGGTACTGGTCGTCTCCCGCCGCACCGCCGAGCAGCTGCAGCGCCGCCCGGCCCCGGCGGGCAGGAACCCGCTGACCAACCGCGAGCAGGCCCTGCTGCAACTGGTCTCCGAGGCGTTGACCAACGCGCAGATCGCGGCCCGGTTGTTCATCACGGAGGCCACCGTCAAGCGGCACCTGACCAACATCTACGCCAAGCTCGACGCGGTGTCGCGCGTGGACGCCCTGCGGAAGGCGTCCGCCGCGGGGCTCATCGGCCCCGGCCGCGACGGCTGACCGTCCCGGCGGGACCGCCGGCGTGCCGCGACGCGGACGGGCGCCGGGCGGACGGGCTGACGCCGCCGTGGCGCGGCGGAGTCAGCCGGTCTGTTCGGCCAGCGCGACGATGATGCCCTCGGGGCCCCGGAGGTAGCAGAGCCGGAAGACGCCCTTGTAGTCGGCGACGGTCCCGAGCAGTTCGGCACCGAGCGGCCGCAGCCGGGCGATCGTCGCGTCGATGTCGTCCACCGCGAACATGATCCGGTGCAGCCCCGCGGTGTTGGGTGGCGCGGCACCGACCTCGCCGCCGACGGCCGGACGGTGGTACTCGGTCAGCTCGATCCGGCCGTTGCCGTCCGGTGTGCGGACCATCGCGATCTCGCTGCGCACGCCGTCCAACCCCACCGTCTCGTCCGCCCACGGCCCCTCGATCGAGGCCCGGTCCTCCAGCTCCATGCCCAGCGCGGCGAAGAAGGCGAGGGCTGCGTCGAGGTCCCGGACGACGACGGCGACGTTGTCCATGCGCAACACGGTCATGAGCCGAGGATAGGGAGGCCGGGCCCCGCCCGCCTCCCGAGCGAGGGCAGCCGCCGGAACCAGCCGCGTAATGACACTCATTTTCATGTACGGTGGTGGCTCGACCCCCGACTCATCCCCTGACCAGGAGAACAGCACCATGGCCGTCCCCAAGCGGAAGATGTCCCGCAGCAACACCCGCCACCGCCGTGCACAGTGGAAGGCCAGCACGGCGCAGCTGGTCCCGGTGACCGTCGACGGCAACGTTCACCTCGTGCCGCAGCGCCTGGTGAAGGCGTACGAGCGCGGGCTGCTCCGCCCGGAGGGCTGAACCCGACGGCGGGTCCCCGCCGCTCCGGAGCGACCGGGCGGCGGGGCCGCGGCGCTACGCGCCCACCGCGCGCCGGCTCCGGCCGTCCGCCGCGGCGTCACCGGCCGGCACGAGGCAGCCGCTCACGGCGCGAAGCTTTTCCCGGGTCTCCTCCAACTCCCGGTCCGGATCGGAGGCCGCGACCACGCCGGCCCCGGCCCGCAGCCAGGTCCGCGCGCCGCGGCGCAGAACAGTGCGCAGCACCAGCGCGGCGTCCAGCGTGCCGTCGGCCTCCAGCCGCACCACCGCGCCGCTGTACAACCCGCGGGGCCCGCCCTCCGCATGGTCGATGACGGGTAGCGCGGCCGCCTTGGGTATCCCTGATGCGGTGACGGCGGGGAACAGCGCGGCGAACGCGTCCCAGCCGGTCCGACCGGATGCGAGCCGCCCCCGGAGGCGCGACGCCAGGTGCTGCACGCTCCCCCGCTCCTCCACCGACATGAAGTCCTCGGTGCGCACGGACGCGGGCTCGCAGACGGCGTCCAGCTCCTCCTGCACCAACCGGACGGAGACGGCGTGCTCGTACACCTCCTTCGCGTCGCGGTGCAGTTCCTCCCGGCGGGCCGCGTCACCCCGGAGCTCCCCGGTCAAGGCCCGTGTGCCCGCCAGCGGCTGAGCGGTCACCAGGCCGTCGGCGTCGACTCGCGCCACGATTTCCGGGCTGAAGCCGGCAGCCTCCCACCCTCCGTGCCGGAGCAGGAACGACCGGGCCGGCTGGTGGCTGCGGCGGCCCGCGACGTAGGTTGCGGCGAGGTCCACCTCGCCCTGGACGGTGACGGGACGGGAGATGATGGCCTTGGTCAGCGCCCCGGCGCGAATCCGCCGAACCGTTTCGGCGACCGACTCCAGGTAGCGGTCGGCACGCTGGTCGAGGTCCACCACGAGCCGGCTCGCGGGAGGGTCGAGCGGCGAGGCGTCGGCGGCTCGGAGCCTGGCCTCCAACCGGTCGAGGGCAGGCTGGTCAGGAGCGCGGAGCACGGCGCCCGACGCGGTGAGCTCGACCTCCCGCTGCGGCACCACGAACCGGGCCAGCAGCCCCACCCCCTCCTCCTGCCCGGCGTTCCCGCCCGCGTGGTAGCGGTGGGTGAGTTCGTAGGTGACCCACCCGTGCGATGTCAGGCCGGCCCCCACGGCGCAGCCCTGGAGCAGCCGGCCTGCGGCCGCAAGCGGGTCCGCACCGGCGGGCAGTTCGATCGGCTCGGCCCGCCCGCGGAGCAGCCTGACCCGCGTGGCGAACACCTCGACGACAGCGGACTCCCCCTCGCTCCACACCACCGAACCGGGCTGTTCATAGAGGAGGTACGGGGCGTCGGTCGCCGCAGCGAGCGCTGCGGCAACGGCGACCGGGTCACCGGTGAGGGCGAGCGTGCGCTCGACGGGGAGGGTGGTCACTGGGGCTCACTTTCCGAAGGGTTGGGCTGCGACGTCCGCTCGGCCCAGGCACGTGCGGGGTGTTCTCGCCCCGCGATGAGCAGCAGGGACGGGGGCGGCCGGGTCGGACCCACAGGGCCCGGACCACTGCCGGTCCGCCGGGCGGCCGGGCGGCCGCCACAGCGCGGCACGGCACGGCACGGCTTCCGGCGGTACCTCTGCGCAGCCATCCAACCATAATGAAAACGATTGTCAATGCAATGTGATGGGGCGGCACCCCGACCCGGCACCGGACGGCGCGCCCGTCGCGGCACCGCGTCACCTGGTCACCTGGTCACCTGGTCACCTGGTCACCTGGTCACCTGGTCAGCCTGCCGATCTCCGGTGAGCCCGGCACACCGCCCGCGCTCACCAGGCTGCTGGTCATGCCCGCCTCCTCGGCAAGCTGTTCCAGGCTGAGGTTCTCCCAGTCGTAGCTGTCGGTGGTGGTGCGTACGACCGCGCCCCCACGGAGCACCTTCCAGGTGGTGTGCCACCGCATCACGCGATCATCGACCGGCTCGGCCCGGGTCCACCACTCGTAGGTCTGGTCGCCGATCGACTCCCGGAGCATGCGGAAGGGTGGCACGGTCCGCGCCGTGGCCACCCCCATGAGCTCCACCACGACCGGACCGCCCCGCGGCAGGCGCTCACGCAGCGCCTCCCAGAGCTCGACCCGTTCGGCCTGGGTCAGGTGCCCGACCACACCGAAGATGACCACCGCGCTGACCGTGTCGGGCAGCCGAAGGTGCTGCGCGGGCTCCGCCACCACGGTCACCCGGTCCCGGAGGGCCGGGTCGGAGAACACGCGGCTGGTCAGCATCGCGCGCATCGGGGTCGAGGGTTCGGCGGCGATGATGGGGGCGCCCGGCAGGGCGCGGGCGATGACCTCGGTGATCCTTCCGGTACCGGCACCTATCTCGACCACCGGGCCCCGCGTCGTGTCGACACCGGCCAACGCGGTGGCGAGCGGTCCGGCGCTGGTCCGCACGTGGCGGGCGGCGACCATCTCGTAGAACTCGGCGGAGGCGGTGTAGTAGTCCGCGACCATGCTGGTGACGTCCTTCCGTTCAGGGGGTGCTGGGCCAGGTGCGCGCGGCGGCCACGGAGCGGACGCCGAGGTCCCGGGCCACGGCCTCGGCCAGCCGGACGCGCTGCGGCACGAGGAAGAAGTGGCCGCCCTCGAAGGAGTCGAGGGCCAGTGGACGGCGCGTCACCGCCGCCCAGGTCTCCGCCTGCTCGACACCGCACTCGGGATCGGCGGTGCCGTGGTACACGCTGACCGGGCAGCTCAGCGGCGGCTCGACCGACGGCAGATACGTCTCGATGACCCGGTAGTCGGCACGGACGTACCGGAGGATGCCGGCCCGGAGCTCGGGGTCGGCCAGCACCTCCCGGGGGGTGACCCCGTACCGGGTCAGCTCGGCGAGCAGCACCTCGTCGTCGGCACGGTGGATCGCGCCCACCGCGGCGGCGTGGGGCGCGGCGCGTCCGGCGACCAGCAGCCGCACCGGTTCGGGGAGCCCCCGCCGGCGGAGCTCGAGAGCGACCTCGTAGGCCACCGCGCTCCCCATGCTGTGACCGAAGAGCGCGAGCGGGCGGTCGAGCAACGGGAGCAGCACGTCCACCACCGCATCCACCAGTTCCGCCATCGACTCGACCGCGGGGTCGAGCACGCGGTCCTCCCTGCCCGGGTACTGCACGGTCGCGTACTCGATGCCGTCGGGAAGCAGCCGCTGCCACGGACGGAACGACGAGGCCGCGCCGCCGGCGTGCGGGAAGCACACGAGCCGCCGCTCCGCCTCCGGTCGCACGGCGGGCCTGCGCAGCCACGACGCGCGGGACGTCTCTCTCACCATTCTTCTCCTGTCGCCGACACGGGAACAGCGGTACGGGGCGGTCGAAGGAAGAGCGACACGAGCCCGATTTCCGCAACCGCAGGCGACCACTGTCGAATACGCCGTGGCCCTGCGTCAAGTTTTCATTGGCAACCAACAATGCATCCGTCTAGGATGCCCGATACCGTCGCACGAAGGAATGAAACTCCATGACCGAGAACGATGCGGGCGAGAGCGCCCCGAAGAAGTTTCCGATGACCCGCGGATGCCCCTTCTCCCCACCGGAGGAGTACGCGGAACTGCGCCGGCTGGGCCCGGTGGCCCGCGTGGATCTCCCCACCGGCCGCCGCGCCTGGGTCGTGACGGGGTACCAGGAGGTGCGTGCGGTGCTGGCCGACCCCCGGGTCAGCGCGGACGTCCGGCACCCGCAGTTCCCCGCCCTGGTCCCGGGCGAGCAGGAGGTGGGCGCCAGGACCCGCCCGTTCATCCGGATGGACCCCCCGGAGCACACGAGGTTCCGTCGGATGCTGCTCGCCGAGATGACGGTGCGGCGGACCCGGCGGATGCGGCGCGGGGTGCAGCGGATCGTCGACGAGCGGGTCGACGAACTCCTGGCCGGTGGGCCACCGGTGGACCTCGTGACCCACTTCGCGCACACCGTCTCCAGCACGGTGATGTGCGAACTGATCGGTGTCCGCCGGGCCGACCCGTGGTTCCGGCGCATCACCGGGACGCTCGGCTCCCAGGTGTTCGGCGGGGGCGCCAGCACGGCGCAGGGCGCGGCGGAGGGCATCGGCGCGCTGTCCGCCGTGATCGACGGGGTGGTCGCGGACCGCGAGCGGGCACCCGGCGACGACCTGCTGAGCCGGCTCGTGACCGAGCAGCTGCACACCGGGGGGATCAGCCGGGAGGAGCTGGTCACCACCCTCGCGATCCTGGTCGTGGCGGGCTGGGAGACGACGACCAACCAGCTCGCCCTGAGCGTGCTGGCGCTGCTGGAGAACCCCGGGCTGCTGGCGCGGCTGCGCGCCGACCCGGCTGCGTTTCCCGCCGCCGTCGAGGAGCTGCTGCGTGTTCTCTCCGTCGGGGACTCCATCGCACTGCGTACCGCCACCGAGGACATACGAGTGGGCGAGCACGTCATTCCTGCAGGCGAAGGAATAATCCCTCTGTTGGCGTCAGCAAATCATGATGAGTCTGTTTTCCAGGACGCGACGACAATAGATATCGACCGCCAGGGAAAACAGCATGTGGCTTTCAGCTACGGCATTCATCAGTGCGTCGGCCAGAATCTCGCCCGGCTGGAGCTGGTGACCGCGCTCAGTACCCTTGTGGACCGCATCCCGACGCTGCGTGCCGTGGCACCCCTGCACACGGTCCGGTTCCGGCACGAAGGGATCGCCTTCGGGCCGGAACAGGTCCTCGTCACCTGGTGAGCACCGCCCGTTCCGCACCTCGCAGCACCCCGAGGTGCGGAACGGCAGCCCGGTGGCCGTCCGGTGGCGCCGCCAGGCGCAACCCGGCCTCCTCGGCGACCTGCTCCAGCGTCACCGTGTGCCAGAGGTAGGAGTCGCGTACCTCGCGGACCTGGCGCTCCCCGTCGAACACCCGCCAGGTGGTGTGCAGTCGCATCAGCTCCTCCCCTGCGGGCTCGCCGGCCATCCACCACTCGTAGCGCTGCCGGCCGAGCCGGGCCCGGCGCAGCCGCGTCGGCGGCATGACGACCGGGGTGTACAGGCCCATGAGTTCGACCACCAGAGGCGCCTCCGGCGCCAGTGCGGCCGCCAGGTTCCGCAGCAGTGACCGGCGCTGATCCGGGGGGAGGTGGCCGAGCACGCCGCAGGCGACCGCCGCGCTGATGCGGTCGGGCAGTACCAGGTCGGCCGCGGCCTCCGGTACGACGGTCACCCGCTCTGCGGTGCGCGGGTCCTCGGCCATCCGGCCGGCGAGTACGGCCCGCATCCCGGCGGAGGGCTCCGCCGCGATGATCTCGCACTCCGGGTGGGCGAGCGCCACCTGCCGGGTGACCAGACCGCTGCCGGCACCGATGTCCAGCAGCGGTCCCGCCGCCGGGTCGAGTCCCCTGAGGCAGGCGAGCACCGCCGGCCCGGTGCGCCCGGTGTGGTCCTGCGCCCCCAGGTCGAAGAACTCGGCGGGCCGGGTGTACCCGGCTCCGGGCGCGCTCGCGTCGGCGGCGGGCGCGGCGGCACCCGCGTCCCGCCGCACGGCCGGGGTGGTCGCCGCCGTCCCGTCACACGGCGGCTCATCGGTGGGCGGCCCCAGCAGCTCCGCGGCCGACAGGACCCGCGGGTCAGGCGGGCGGATCAGCTCCGGCGGCCCGAGCGTTGCCATGAGGTCGCGCCAGGCCCCGAAGACGGCCAGGTCGTGCCGTGACTCCCGCAGCACGTCCGAGTCGCTGCGGATCGCCTCCAGGATGCCGTCGAGCGCCCGTGTCACGGCGGCGGGCCACAGTTCGGAGAAGACCTCGTCGAAGCTGTGTCCGTCGGGTGCTCCGGCGATGACGGAGCTCGTGGGGAGCCGGAGCCACGGTGCGTTCGGGCCCGAGCGGAAGACGAGCCGGTGGCCCTCGTCGCGCGGGGAGTGCATGCGCGGGTGCCACAGCACCGGGCCGTGGGTGTCCGCCAGGGTGAGGACGCCCCCTTCGGTGGTCAGCGCGACGCGGTGCCAGAACAGCGCGTGGTTGTCGCGGTCCCCGGGATGGATCTGGTTCTGCACCCGCAGGGTCGTCGGAACACCGGCGATCGTGCCCTGCAGACCGCGGACGGGCGTCCCGCCGCCGGCGTCGACCGGGCCCTCCCCCGGCGCTGACTCCGCCAGCCGCCAGGGGCGCAGACCTCCCAGGGCCCGGCCCAGGATGTCGAACAGCGGCGCCAGCACGTGCACCGGTGACGCCGCGTCCACGTGCAGCACCCGCTGCTCGGCCCGCAGTCGCCGCGCCGCGTCGAGGAAGGCACGCACCGGTTCGACGTGCGGGTAGTGCGTGTTGACCCGGTACTGCACCCGGCCGCGCCGGGCGACGCGCAGGGTGTCCGCGAGCTCGTCGGGGTGCACGGGATGCTCCTGCAGCACGTGCACCCCCCGGCGCAGGAGCGCCTGCGCCAACTCCGTGCCCTGCCCGCCCATGACGGCGGAAGGCACCACCACGCACGCCAGCCCGAGGTCGTCGGGGAGCTGGTCGAGCGCGGTCCAGCAGGGCACGCCGTGACGGCGGGCGAGGGCGTGGGACTGCGGGCTGCCGGTGGCGAGGATGCCGGCGAGCTCCAGGTCGGGGTGGGCGCTCACCGCGTCGACGTAGAACCGGCCGAAGTTGGTGCCGGCCACCACCGTGCGCAGCGTGCTCCGCGAGGCGCTCACAGTTCACCGTCCTCGAAGCCGCCGTGGCCGCCGGGTTCCGCCGCCCCCTCATGGACCAGGAACTCCCCCGCCCCGCCGCGCTCCAGCGCAGCGATGGTCGGGGCGGGGTCGAGCACTTCACCGGCGAAGTGCACGCCGGGTGCGATCCCGCCCGCGGCCAGGGCGCGCACCGCCTGCACGGCGACGGCCGCCGTGAGCCGGTAGCTGTCGTCCGTGCGCACCACGAGGGTGCGCCACCGTTCCGCGCCGGAGAGGGTGAGCACGAGCCGGTAGTACGGTTCGGCGCCGGCGAGGTCGGTGGCACCGGCTCGGACGATCCGGTCGATCAGCTCGGCACGCTGCTCGGGGGTGTCGGCCGGCAGCGTGGGGAGCGCGGAGAACAGGGCGCGGACCTGGCTGCCGGGGAAGACGTTGTACCACTCGGCGTCGTCGAGTCCCTCGACCCGGGCGGCGCGCTCGATCTCCGCCGTCAGCAGCGGTTGCCGCGCGACGGGCGCCGGGAAGTACGGCACCTCGGCGCTCTCCTCGATCCGCAGGGCGCGCGGCACGCGCCGACCCTGCCGCCAGGCGGCGAGGGGGTGGCCGTAGGGCTCGCCGCCGGCGCCGCCGACGCGCAGCGACAGGAGGATGTCGGCGGCGACCGTCCCGGTGGCGTGCTCCAGGCCGCCGGCGTGCGCGACGAGCCGGGTCGGACGGGTGCGGTCCCCGGCGGCCGACTCCGTCAGGAGCCGGTGCGCCAGCCGGGACAGTCCGGGGACGGTGCCGGCGGAGAGCACGGCGGACCGGCCCGCCGGCACGGGCCCGGTCGCCGTCAGCGCCTCGTGCACCGGGTCGTCCCCCAGGACGTCGACGTAGTCGGCACCGGCGGCCAGCGCGGCCAGCGCGACGGTCTCCTTCAGTGCGTAGCTGGGGCCGGCGCAGTTGAGGACGACGCTGCAGCCCGCGCAGAACGCCGCGAGGGAGCCGGGGTCCGTCGCGTCGACCGCCCGGACCTCGTCATCGGTGCGGGCGTGGTTGCGCAGCGCCTCCGTGCGGCGGGCGCCGAGCCGCAGGGGGCCGTCTGCGGCGAGGGCGGCGGTGGCGTGGCGCCCGACCGCACCGGACGCGCCCAGAATGCCGATCACGGGGTGCCCCCTTCGATGACGGCGCGCAGGTGGGCGTGGACGGCGGGGACGTGTTCCCCGGTCATGCAGGTGAAGTGTTCGCCGGCGATCTCTCGGCTCTCCAGGTCGCCCAGGCAGATCTTCGCCCAGTGGTCGGTGATGGTGTCCGCGCTGCCGGGGAAGGGGTAGGCGCCGTTGTGGCGGAGGAAGGTGATGTCCCCCGGGTACGGCTCGGCGCGGTGCCGGCTCAGGGCGTAGGTGCTCTGCTGGTAGGTGCGCAGCGCCCGCAGCAGGCCCTCCGGCTGGTAGGTGCCCTCCAGGGCGGGCGGCAGGGCCTCGCACATGCGGGTGACGCGGGCCATGCGCGGGAGTGCTTCCAGTCGGGCGAACGCCTCGGCGATGTCGGAGAACTCCCCGCCGAGGTCGGTGAGGGCGCCGTCCTCGATGGCGTCGGGGTTCCGGCGGAGCACGGCGCCGACGGCCGCCCCCACCCGGTCGGAGTCGGCGGGGAACCCGATGTGCGCGAGGTCCATGCCCATCATCAGCGCGAAGGAGTACTCGGAGAGCAGCTCGTCGTCGATGCGGAAGGTGGGGCTGTGGCTGCTGATGACGGTCAGGCTGCGCACCGTGGCGCCTGCTTCGGCGAGACCGCGCGCCACCTCGGTGGCGATGACGCCGCCCACGCAGTAGCCGACGATGTCGAAGGCGGTGGTGCCGGTGTCGAGGAGGGCGCGGGCGTACCGCGCGGCCAGCCGGTCGATCAGTCCGTCGGGGTCGGCGTTGAGGAACTCGTCCAGTTCGGGAATCTCCAGGCCGACGAGGCCGTGGCCGCCCGGTGCTGCGGCGCGTATCGCGGTGACCAGGGGCCGGTACGGGAGGAGGGTGCCGGTGCCGGCGTGGACGAGGACGGTGACCGGTGCGTCGGACGGCGGCGTGATCAGGTCGACGACCGGTGAGGTCTCCGCCGCCGCACCCTGCTGGTCGGCCGAGACCTCGCGGAGGTACCCGGCGAGCCCGGCGACGGTGGGTCGGCGCAGCAGGTGGCGCAGGACGACCTCCCATTCGAGGTCCCATTCGGTGCCGTCGAGTCCGTCCAGGCCGTCGCGGAGACGGCCGACGATGCGGGCGACGAGGAGTGAGTCGCCGCCGAGGTCGAAGAGGTCGTCGTCCCGTCCGACCTCCGGGACGTCGAGCAGTTCGGCCCAGAGCGCCGCGACGGCGGTCTCCAGGGCGTCGCGCGGTCGGCCGTCCTGACGAGCCTCGGGCTGCCGGTCCTCGCGATCGGCGCGGGCCTGCAGCAGTGCCCGGTCGAGCTTGCCGTTGGCGGTACGCGGCAGGGCGTCGACCAGCTGCCACCGACTGGGGACGGAGTACTCCGGGAGCAGCTCCGCGCAGTCGCGGGCGAGGAGCGCCGACTCGACGCGGGCGCGCGCCGGGGTGGGCTGGACGAAGTACAGGCGCCGGCCGAGAGCGGCTGCCGCATCCGGGGCGGCGGGGACCTCGGCGGCGACCCTGCCTCCCCCGGCGGAGAGGAGCGCGGTCCACTGGTCCGCGGTGAGGAAGGACTGCTCGCCGTCGGCGCGGACGTCGGTGAACGGACCGGCGTGCTCGGGAAGGAACTCGGTGGAGACCCGCAGGGCCTGGTCGTCGTCGGCGGAGTTCTGGAGCAGCACCAGCCAGCCGTCCGGAGCCACCAGGGTGCGCAGGCGTGCCAGCGCCGCGGGGACGTCCGGCAGGTTGTCCAGCACCCCGACGCAGATCAGCACGTCCACGGAGTGGGGTTCGAGGCCCTGCTCGGCGGGATCGAGCGCGGGGTCGAACGCCGCGCAGCGCACGCGGGGGTCGTCCGCGTGGCGCTGCTCCACCGGCGCCCGGTGACGGGCGGACGAGTCGGTGGCGAGGTAGTCGACCGGGGCGTCGCCGAGCGCGGGGAGGAGCTCCGTGACGGCGCCGCCGCCGCGGAGGCCGACCTCCATCAACCGCAGCGGCGAACCCGCGGACCGCCCGCGGGCCAGCTCGGTGACGCCCGCGACCAGCACCTGGTGCAGGGCGCGGGCTGCGGGGTTGGCGGTGTAGGCGGCGTGCAGCGCCTCGGCCGAGGCGCCGGCGAACGGCAGGGCCGCCGGGTCGGCACGGCCGGTGAGCAGGTCGGGCAGCACACCCGCGCAGCCGCGGACCATCGCGAACAGCTCGGTGCTCCACCGCGCTTCGCGTTCACGGGCGGCGGCGGTCTCCCAGAGCTGCTCGGTTGCGCCCGCCGCGGGCACGACCGGCTCCCGGTGGCCGCCGTCCGGGTCCCTGACGAGGCGGCCGGCGGCGACCAGGCCCCGCAGCCACCGGCGGACGAGCCGGTGGTGTTCGGGGAGGACCGCGAGGCGCTCGCACACCTCGGCGGCCGTTCGCGGCTCTCCGTCGGTGAAGGCGGGGGCCAGGGCCTCGATCATGGCGGACAGCGCGGCCTCGTCGGTGGCGGAGCGGAACGCGGTGAGCGCCGCGAGGTCGACGGCGCCGACGGCGGTGCCGGACGTCCGCGCCACGGCGGCTGCGAACTCCTGCGGGACCGGGGGTGTCTGCGGCAAGTGCGCGGGCTCCACGTAGGCGGTCAGCGAACGCGGCACCGGTGTTCCGCCGTCGGCCTGCCCGCCGGTGACGACCACGGCAGCGGCCCCCACACCGGCAAGCGATTCGACGGTCGCCTGGATCTCGCCGAGTTCGATGCGGTAGCCGCGGATCTTCACCTGGGTGTCGGCCCGCCCCTGGAACTCGATCCGGCCGTCGGGGTGGTAGCGGCCGAGGTCCCCGGTGCGGTACAGCCGTTCGCCCGTGACGGGGTGCTCGATGAAGGCGGCGGCGGTGCGCTCGGGGTCGCCGAGGTAGCCCTGTGCCAGACCCGCTCCGCCGATGTAGAGGTCCCCGGTGACGAGGTCGGGGCGGGCACGGAGCGCGGCGTCCAGCACGTGGAACGTCTGGTTGGCCAGCGGGGTGCCGTAGGGGATGCTGCGCCGCGCGGCGTCGGCGGCGGTCACCGGGTGGTGGATCGACCAGATCGACGCCTCGGTGGCGCCGCCGAGGCTCTGGACGGCTGCGGCGGGGGCCCAGCGGCGGACGGCCTCGGGGAGGGTGACGGGGATCCAGTCGCCCGAGAGCAGCATGAGGCGGAGCGTGGGCATCGGCGGGTCGTCGGCCCGGAGGTAGTCGTGGAGCATCTGGAGCTGCCCGGGGACGGAGTTCCAGACGGTCACCCCGGCCCGGCGCACCGTCTCGGCCCAGCTGGAGGGGTCGCCCCGGCGTTCCGGGTCGGGCATGACGACCGCGGCGCCGCGCGACAGCGGGCCGAACAGGTCGTAGACGGAGAGGTCGAAGCCGAGCTGTGCCAGTGCCAGGACGCGGTCCTCCTCCGTGACCGCGAAGCGCCGGTTGATGTCCTGGACGGTGTTGAGGGCGGCGGCGTGAGAGATCATCACCCCCTTGGGCGCACCGGTGGAGCCGGAGGTGTAGATCACGTAGGCCAGGTCGTCGGGGTGACGGTCGGGTGCCGGCATCTCGGCGTCGTGGGAGGGGACCGCGTCGACGGGGAGCGTCGGGACGGTGTGGCCGATCGCGGCCTCGTCGAGGAGCCAGGACTGGGTCAGGACGGCGCGGGCGTCGGCGTCGGCGAGGATCGCGGCGCGGCGGCGCGGCGGTTGGGTGGTGTCCAGCGGCAGGTAGGCGGCGCCGGCCAGCAGCACACCGAGCACGCCCGCGGCCTGCTCCCATCCCTTGTCCATGGTCACGGCGACGACCTGGCCGGGGGTGACACCCGTGGCCGTCAGGGCGCGTGCCACGCCGTTGGCGCGGGCGACGAGCTCCCGGTAGGAGACCTCGCGTCCCTGGTCCAGGACGGCGGTGCGCTCCGGGGTGCGGTGCGCGGCGGCGAGGACGGGCTCGTGGAGGAGGCCGTCGGGCAGCGGCGCGGCGGTGTCGTTGACGCGGGCGCGGACGGCGCGGGTGCGCTCGGGGAGGTCGACGCGCACGGGCGCGGACCAGGCGTCGGCGTCGTCGGCCAGGCGGCACATGAGAGTGGTGAAGGCGTCGAACAGGTCGTCGGCGACGCCGGGAGCGAGAATGCCCTCACGCACGTCCCAGCTGAGGGCCAGGCCGTCCCCTCGTTCCATCACCTGGCAGTCGATCCAGACCTGCGGGGTCTGGGTCTGGGCGTGGCGGACCGTCGCCTCCGGCTGCCGCATGGTCGCGGAGCCGAGGGTGCTGGTGAACACGATCGGCATCAGCAGGGTCTGCGCCCCGCGGAGGCGCGCCATCTCGCCCATGACCTGGCTGCCCGTGAACAGGGAGTGCGCGAGGTCCTCCAGCAGGTCGGCGCTGAGCTCCCGGACGCGGTCGGCGAAGGCCAGCTCCGTGCCGAGGTCGACCGCGAGGAGTTCGACGGCGGTGAAGTCGCCGACGAGGCGATCGACGTCCTCGTGCAGCGGGAGCCGGGTGAAGGTCGGCAGGTTGAGGGTGAAGGCGGTGTTTCGGCTCCACCGGCCCACGACCTCGGCGAAGGCGGTCAGCGCGGCGGTGGAGAGCGGGAGCCGCAGCTCCGCGGCACGTGCCTCGAAAGCAGCCCGCTGGTCTGCGCCCATCACCGTCTCGTAGCGGCGGAACGGCCCCGGCTGTACGGGGTCGCCGGTGCCGTCGGACGCCATGGGGAGTTCAGGGGCGCCCGGCAGGTCCGGCAGTCGGCGCATCCAGTAGTCGCGGTGACGGTTGTACTCGGTGGTGAGGGTCTGGCGGCGGCGCGCCAGGACGTAGTCGCGGAAGCCCAGGGTGAGCGGGGGCAGCGCCCGGCCGTGGTAGGCGTCCTCGAGTTCGGCGAGCACCACCAGCAGGCTGGCGTAGTCGACGATGAGTTGGTCGACGGAGAGGTGCAGCAGCAGGGCGTCGTCGCACTGCGTCATGCGGAGTTCGAAGAGCGGCGGGCGGTCGGTCGGCGGGACGCGCGAGGCGAGTTCCTCCCGGACCTCCTCCACCCGGCGCTCGACGGCCGCGGATGCGGCTCCGCGCAGGTCGCGGACGGGGACGGAGGTCTCGGGGATGCTCGGCAGCACTTCCTGGGAGCCGTCGGGATGCACGACGGCCCGCAGCATGTCGTGGCGGGCGACCGTCGCCCACCAGGCGTCGTTCAGCCGGGCGGGGTCGGTGTCGGCCGGGTAGGCGAGTTCGGTGTACACGTGGCAGGCGACGCCGCCGTAGCCGTAAGCGCTGCCGCGGCCCACCAGGTAGGCGGCCTGGATGTCGGTCAACGGGAACGGCTCGTGGGCGGCGGCCGGGTCGGGCACGAGTTCGGTGGCGCGGGCCCGCTCGACGAGGTGGTCGAGCACCTCCTGGCGGCGTGTGCGCAGCAGCGCGCGCCGGTCGTCGGTCAGGGCGCCCTGGGGGGCCCGGAACCGCAGCTTCCCGTCCTCCTCCCAGAGCCGGATGCCGTGTCGCTCGAACTCCGCGACGATCTCCTGCGCTCTCATATCTCTCCGCTTTCTTCGTCTGCCGTGTGGTCGGTCTGCATGTCGTTGATCCGGGCCGCGAGCTCGGCGGGGGTTGCCGCCGCGAGGAAGGCCCGGACGGGGATGTCGGTGCCGAACTCCTCGTTGGCGGCACCCACCAGCCGCAGCGCGGTGAGGCTGTCGCCGCCCGCCGCGAAGAAGTTGGTGTCGCGGTCGGGTGGTGCGGTGGCGAGGAGGCGGGCCCAGAGCTCCGCGACGCGGCTCTCGGTGGGGGTCCTCGGCGGGCCACCGGTGTCCTGGTCCGCGTTCAGCAGGTCGGTGAGTGCGGCGCGGTCGATCTCGCCGCCGGGTGTGGCGGGCAGGTGGTCCGGCGAGTCGAGACTCGTGATCCGGGAGGGGACGGCGTGTGCGGGGAGGTGCGCCTCCAGGTGTCCCGCCAGTTCCGCCGTCCGGACGCCGCCCGGCACGACCACCGCGTGGATGCGTGGGTCGGCGGCGGGTCCGGTGGCGACGAGGACGGCGTGGTCGACCGCGGGATGGCTCTCCAGCAGGGTCTCGACGTCGGCCGGGTCAACAGCGCGGCCGGCGCTCGGGAGCGGCCCGTGGACGGCGCGCAGTTCCAGCGTGCCGTCGGGGCGGTGGCGCGCCCGGGTGCCGGTGCGGTACCAGCGGGTGCCGTCGGTCGTCGTGAGCCGTTCGGGCGGTGCGCCCTGCGGAGTGCCGTGTGCGGGCCACGCCAGCCACAGCTCGCCCGACACCCAGTCGGGGCGGTCCCGGCCTGCCGGGTCGGCGACCCGGTACCGTACGCCGCCCAGCGGGCGGCCCGCGGTGGCCGGGACCCTGCCGTCGGGCTGCGTGGCCGGCGGTTCGTGGGCGAGGCCCCACAGCGGCGTGCCGGGCACGGGGGCGAGGGTGACGGTCCGGAAGGCGGGGCCGAACCGTGCGCGGAGGCGGGCGGGGAGGTCGTGGCCGACCCTGCTGCCGGAGAGCGCCGCGATGCGCACGGCCGGGTCGGCGCCGGAGTGCGCGAGCAGGCGGTCCAGTTGCAGCGGCGTCCCGTTCCAGACGGTGGCTCGGTGCCGGGCGCCGAGCAGGGCCGCCGCCGCGGGGTCGTCCTGCTCCGCGGCGTTCGGCAGGATCAGGGAGGCGCCGGAGCCCAGCAGACCGAAGAGGTCGAGGACGGCGCCGGCGGTGTCGGGTGGCGAGAGGGCGAGGCCGCGGTCGTCGGAGCTGAGCGCGAGGAGGTCGCGCAGCTCGGCCAAGGCGTCGGCCACGGCCGCGTGCCCGAAGACGAGCGGTCCGTCCGGGGTGAGCCGGACCCAGGCCGGGGCGTCGGCGTCCGGCGCGAGGGGCGGGGCGGGGTCCGCCCCGTGCGTCAGCTCGTCCGGACGGAGGTGTGCGGGTCCGGACGGTGAACCGGAAGGGAGGTCGGTGACGACGAGGCCGACGCCGGACGGCGGCTCGACGGCCTCCTCCGACGCGTACGGCAGGGGGAGGCACGCGGCCCCCGCGCCGAGGATGCCCAGGACTGCCGTCACCTGGTCGACGCCGACGGGGAGCCGGAGGGCGACGGTGTCGCCGGGGCGGACACCGTGCCGCAGCAGCCCGCCGGTGATGAGGGAGACGCGGTGGGCGAGCTCCCCGTAGCCGACGGTGCTGCCCTCGGAGGTGATGAGCGCGGCCCGCTCCGGGTCGGTCCCGGCGTGGCGCAGGACGTCGAGGTGGAGCGGGACGGCGGTGGGCCGGTCGGCTGCCGCCGGTTCGCCTGCCGCGGGGTGCCGGGGCGGCAGGACTGCGGGGAGGGGGCCGTCGCTCCAGGGCTCGTCCGCGAGCCGGTGGAGCATGCGGCAGTAGGCGTCGAACATGGCGTCGAGCACGCCGGGGCGGAACAGCTCCTCCACGGCGTCCCAGCTGACCATGATGCCGCCGGCGGACTCGGTCACCTGGTTGTCGAGCATGACCTGGGGCGTCTGGGTGATGCCGAAGACCTTGGCGGGGAACGATCCGCTGAGGTCCTTGGTCGCCCGGTCGCCGACGCCGACGGTGCTGCTGAAGACGACGGGCATCGCGGCCTCCACCGTGCCGGTGCGCCGGGCGAGTTCCTGCATGAGCCAGATGGCGGAGGCCTCCCGGTGGTCCAGGTCCTCGCCCATCACGCTCTGCAGCCGGTGCGCCGCCTTGAGCCAGCTCTCGCCGGGCCGCGGCCGGTGGCCGATGAGGGAGACCGAGGTGAAGTCGCCGACCAGGCGGTCGATGTGGGGGTGGACCGGCAGCCGGTTGAAGAGGGTGAGGTTGACGGTGACGCCGTCCTGGTCGCTCCAGGCGGCGAGCACCTCGACGTAGCAGAGCAGCAGGATGACCGACGGGGTGAGTCCCTCGGTGCGTGCGCGGTCGCGGATCGCCTGCCAGCGGTCGGCGGCGAGGGGCCGGTCGCGGCGGGTGAACCGGGGCCGGGTGACGGCTCCCGGGTCGCCCGCGAGCGGGAGTTCGGGGGCGGGGGGCAGGTCGTCGAGCCGGCGCAGCCAGTAGGCGCGTGCCCGCTCGACGGCCGCGCGTTCCGGGACGACGTCGAGGACGTAGTCGCGGAAGGAGATGTCGACGGGCGGCAGCTGGGCCGCCGGGTCGGTGTGGAGCGCGTCGAGTTCGGCGTAGAGCGCCATGATGGACGCTCCGTCGAGCACCAGGTAGTCGAGTCCGACGGCAAGGCGGGTGCGGGTCTGCCCGTCGCGGTGGTAGCGGACGGCACGCAGGTCGAACAGGGGCCAGTGGGTGGGGTCGAGGCGCCGGTGGGACGACTCGTGGCGCAGCGCGTCCAGCGCCGCGGTGGGGTCGGTGCCGGGGTCGACCTCGGTCACGGCGATGGTGTGGCGCGGGACGTCGGGAAGAATGCGCTGGCGGCCCTCGTCGTCGAAGACGGCGCGGAGCATCTCGTGACGCGCGACCAGGAGCTGCCAGGCGTGCTCCACCCGCGACAGGTCGACATCGGCCCCGTCGAACTCGCTGTAGTGGTAGGTCCCCACACCGCCGAGCGGCAGCCGGTCGTCGCGGCCGATCCAGAAGGCACGTTGCACGTCGGTCGGCGGGAACGGCTCGTGGCGGCGGGCGGTGTCGCCGGCGCCGAGGGACTGTTCACGGTTCTCACCGCGGGTGAGGGTCGCCGCGAAGTCCGCGAGCCGGGGCAGGGCGAACAGGCGCGCGACCCGGGCCCCGCCGGCGCCCCGTTCACGGAGAGCCGCGATGGTGCGGGTGGCGAGCAGTGAGTCGCCGCCGAGGGTGAAGAAGTCGTCGTCGCGCCCCACCGAGGCGGCACCCAGCAGCTGGGACCAGACCTCGGCGAGTGTCGTCTCGGCCCAGCCCACGGGGGGTTGGTGGGTCACGGCGGGGGCGGGAGCGGAAGCAGCGAGGAGTTGCGCTGCCCGTCGCCGGTCGGGCTTCCCGTTGGCGGTCAGCGGCAGGAGGGGGACGACCTCGATGCGGGTGGGAACCATGTATCCCGGCAGCGTTCGGGTCAGCTCCTCCCGCAACGCGTCCACGGCGGGCGGGGGCGTGTCGGGGACGCCCCCGACGACCAGCGCGAGCTGGACCGGGCCGGCGGTCAGCAGCGCGACCGCGCCGGAGACGTCCGGCCGACCGGTCACCGCCGCCTCCACCTCACCCAACTCGATGCGATGGCCTCGGAGTTTGACCTGGTGGTCGACGCGGCCGAGGAACTCCAGTGTCCCGTCGCCGTGGTAGCGGGCGCGGTCCCCCGTGCGGTACCAGCGCCTGCCGGCGTGGTGGACGAAGGCACGGGCGGTGCGCTCCGGGTCGTCGCGGTAGCCGTCGGCGAGCCCGGCGCCGCTGAGCCACAGTTCGCCCGGGACCCAGTCGGGGCAGTCCCGGCCGCGGGCGTCCACCACCCGGGCCCGCATGTTCGGCAGCGGGACGCCCCAGGGGACCGGCACGCCGTCGGGCAGGGCGTGGTCGACCTCGTGGACGGTGGAGTGCACCGCCGCCTCGGTCATCCCGCCGAGGGCGACGAACCTGGCCGCGGGGACGAGTGCGCGCAGTCGCCCGAAGAGGTCGGGCCCGACCCGGTCGCCGCCCAGCAGGACCAGCCGGAGGCTCCCGCCGATGCCCGCGGGGTCGGCCTCGGCGGCGGTGAGGGTCATGTCCAGCAGCGCCGGCACGCAGTTGACGAGTGTGACGCCGTGCTCGCGGATCAGCCTCGCCCAGTGCTGCGGGTCGCGGTGTGCGGCCTCGTCCACCAGGACGACCGAGCCGCCGGCCGAGAGCGGGCCGAACAGGTCGTAGACCGCCATGTCGAAGTCGAGCTCCGCGAGCGCCAGCCCGCGGTCCTCCGCGCCGACGGCGAACCGGTCGTTGAGGGCGGTGAGGGTGTTCATCGCCGCTCCGTGGGAGACGTCGACCCCCTTGGGCACGCCGGTGGAGCCCGAGGTGTAGATGGTGTAGGCGGTGGCGGTGCCGGGGTGGTCGAGCAGGGGCGCCGCGGGCGCGTGCACGTCGGCTTCCGCGAGGGAGAGGACGCGGTGGGAGCCGTCGACCGGTACCGCCGCAGGGCCGTCGGTCAGCTCGGCCGTGACCTTCGCGGCGCGCAGGACGCGGGTGGCCCGGTCGGCGGGTTGGTGGGTGCCGACGGGCACGTAGCAGCCGCCGGCGCCGAGGACGCCCAGCACGGCGGCGACCTGGCCGACGCCGCGGGGAAGGCGGACGGCGACCGAGTCGCCCGGTCGCACCCCGGAGGCGAGGAGGAGCGCGGTGACGCGGCCGGCGCGGTCCCGCAGTTCCCCGTAGCTGTGGGGGTGCCCGGTCTCGTCGATCACCGCGACAGCCCGGGGCTGTGCGTCGGCGGCCCGGTGGAAGCCCTCGTGCAGCAGTCGGGGCGCGACGACCGTGTCGGTGGCGTTGGCCCGGTCGCGGACCGCGGCCTGCTCGGCGGGCAGTCGGGAGCCGACGGGCCGCGTCCAGGCGTGCTCGTCGTCGAGGAGTCCTTCGACCAGTGAGCGGTAGGCGTCGAACGCGGCGGCGGGGACACCGGGCGCGAACAGGTTCTCCCTGACGTCCCAGTTCAGCAGGATGCCGTCGTCGAGTTCGGTGACCTGGGCGTCCAGCCAGACCTGCGGGCCCTGGGAGATGATCCACGACGGCTCGCCGAACGTCTCGCGGACCGGGCGGTCGTAGACCTCTCCCATGCCGAGGGCACTGGTGTACACGACGGGGGCGAGCACGGGGGCGCCGCCGGACGCGCGGGAGAGGTCGCGCAGGACGTCGACGCCGGAGTACGCGCCGCGCGCGATGGTGCGGCGGAGTTCGGCCTGGACGGTGCGGGCTGTATCCGCGAACGGCTGCGGGCGGGTCAGGTCGATGTCCAGCAGGACGGAGCTGCTGAAGTCGCCGACGAGGAGTTCAGTGCCGGGGTGCGCGAGGTCGCGGTGGAAGAGCGGCAGGTTGAGGAGGAAGCGGGGTTCGGCGCTCCAGGCGGCGAGGGTCTCGGCGAAGGCGGTGGCCAGCACCGCGGTGGGCGTGAGCCGGTGTCGCCTGGCGTGGTCGAGCAGCAGCTGCTTCCGCTCGGCGGACAGGTGGTGGTGGTGGCGCACCGTGCGGTGGTGGTGCGGGTCGCGGGCGGCCGGGTCCAGCGGGTCGGCCACGATGGGGAGGCGGGGCGGTGCGCTGAGACCGTCCAGCCGGCCGCGCCACCATTGCCGTGCCGAAGCGACGTCGTCCCGGCGGCGCTCTCGGGTTTCCCGGAGGTAGTCGCGGTAGGTGGTGCCCGGTTCGGGCAGCGGCACCTCCGGCTGTTCGTAGAGGTGGCGGAGGTCCGCGAGGAGGACGCGCATGCTGGCCGCGTCGGCCCCGACCATGTCGAGGTCGAGGTGCAGCCGGGTGCGGCCCGCGGGGAGCAGGGTGAGGGCCACGTCGAAGACTTCGCCCTGTTCGGGGTCCATGCGCCGGTGGGTCCCGTGGTCCCGCAGCCGGATGAGTTCGCGCTCGCGCTCCGCGGCGGTGCGGGCCGTGAGGTCGTGGACGGTGACGGCGGGCTGCGCCGGTGCGGCTCGGGTGTGCTGCCGCCCGTCGTCGAGGACGGTCACCCGGAGCATGTCGTGGCGGCGGCGCAGTGCGGTGACCGCCGTCGCGAGCCGGTCGGGGTCGACCCCGGAGCCGTCGAGTTCGACGTAGAAGTGCGCGCCCACACCGCCCAGCGGCTGGTCGTCCTGGCGCCCGATCCAGTAGGCGTGCTGCATGGCGGCGAGCGGGAAGGCGTCCGTGTCCTCGGCCGGTTCCTCCGGGCGGGCCCGCGCCGGCTCCTCGGCGGGTACAAGCGCCGCAGCGTGGTCCGACTGCGTTGCCGGCGCTGCGGGTGCCTGGGCGAGGACGGACACCCAGTCGCGGAGCGTCGCCGCCTCGGCCAGTTCCTCGTACCCGACGGCGACGCCCTGGCGCCGCCAGGCCGCAGTGAGGCGGATCAGCGCCAGGGAGTCGATGCCCAGGTCGAACGGGTCTGCTTCCGGTGCCAGTTCCTCTGGAGGGATTCCCAACGCCGCGGCCACTGCCGCGAGCACCTCCGACTCACCCGGTCGTACACGGTCGGGTGCAGGTACGTCGTTCACGAGTTTCCAGTCCTCCCTCGCCCAGCCGACAGTATTTCAAATGACAATCATGTTCAAGTACCTTAACCTAGTCACACGATGCCGAGGGATGCCACCGACGCTCACCACACCCGCCGCACCGACCGCGGAGAGGACGCATGACCACGACCCCAGCGACGACACCGGACTCACCCGAGGGACAGCATCGGCCGCCCTCCCCCGACTGGCCCGGCTGGCCCGCGGAGACCGGGGAGCGATACCGCGCCGCCGGGTACTGGCGAGACGAGTTGCTCGGCGACATTCCGGCGCGCCAAGCCGCCCTGCGGCCGGACGCGATCGCGCTGGTCGACGGCCCCCGCCGCTGGACCTACGCGCGGCTGGCGGCGGACGTGGCCGAACTGCACGGCTCCCTGTACCGGCTCGGGCTGCGCCGCGGCGACCGCGTCATCGTCCAGTTGCCCAACCAGGCCGAGTTCGTCCTGCTCTGGTTCGCGCTCCAGAGGCTCGGTGCGGTGCCCGTCCACGCGCTGCCCGGACACCGCCGGCAGGAGCTGACCCACCTGGCCCGCGTGACCGGGGCGGTCGGCTACGTCTTCCCCGAGCGGCACGCCCGGTACGACCACCGCCGGCCGGCGGCCGAACTCGCCGCCGCCCACCCGGCGCTGAAGCACACCGTCGTCGTGGGCGACCCGGGCGGCCACGTCGGCATGGTGCCGTTCGCAAGCCTGCTGGGCGGTGAGGCGCCCCGCCCCGTGCCAGCGGAGGCGCCGGTGGCCGCCGACGACCTCGCGCTGCTGCTGTTGTCGGGCGGGACGACGGGAACACCGAAACTCATCCCGCGCACCCACCAGGACTACGGCTACAACGCCCGCGCGGCAGCCGACGTCTGCCGGCTGGGGCCCGCCTCGGTGTACCTCGCGGTCCTGCCGATCGCTTTCAACTTCACGATGAGCTGCCCCGGAATCCTGGGCACCCTGCAGGCCGGGGGCACCGTCGTGGTCTGTCCGAGTCCGGACCCCGCCACCGCGCTGGCGCTGGTCGACCGGGAGGGCGTGACCATCACGGCCGTCAACCCGCCGCTGGTGCCGCACTGGCTGCGTGAGGCACAGGTGGGCGGACACGACCTGTCCTCCCTCGCTGTTCTCCAGGTGGGTGCCGCGCGGTTGGCCGACGACCTCGCCCGCCGGGTCGGCCCCTCGCTCGGCTGCCGGCTGCAGCAGGTCTTCGGTATGGCGGAGGGGCTTCTCAACCTCACCGGCCTCGACGACCCGGACGAGATCGTCTGCACCACGCAGGGGCGACCGGTCTCCCCCGGTGACGAGGTGCTGCTGGTCGACGGTGACGGAACACCCGTGGCCGAGGGACGGACCGGAGAACTGCTGACCCGCGGCCCCTACACGCTGCGCGGCTACTACCGATCACCGGAACTCGCCGGCAGCCACTTCACCCCGGACGGCTTCTACCGCACCGGCGACCTGGTGCGCAGACTGCCCACCGGACACCTGAGCGTGGTGGGCCGGGCCAAGGACCAGATCAACCGGGGCGGGGAGAAGATCGACGCCACCGAGGTGGAGGGCCACCTGCTGGCCCATACCGCGGTGGAGGCGGCGGCCCTGGTGGCCGTGGCCGACACCGAGCTCGGCGAGCGATCGGCGGCGTTCCTGGTGTGCAACGGTCCGGCCCCCTCGGTGCGGGAACTGGCCCGCTTCCTGCGCGACCGCGGACTGGCCGCCTACAAGGCCCCGGACCGGGTGCACGAGGTCACCGAGCTTCCCCTCACCCCGGTGGGGAAGATCGACAAGAACGCGCTGCGGCAGCGGCTGCAGGAGAACGGCACCCCCGACGCCGCCGGTGGCGGGCCGGGGCGGAAGCCGTGACCCCGGAGCCGTCGTCCGCCCCGCCGGCGGGGGCCGCCGCGCGTGTCCTCGTGGACCGCACCGCCTGCGTCGGCTCGGGCCAGTGCGTGCTGGCCGCGGAGTCCGTCTTCGACCAGAGCACCGAGGACGGCCTGGTGGTGGTGCTCACGCCCGCCCCGGGTCCGGGCGAACTGGACGACGTCCGCGACGCGGTGGACCGCTGCCCCGCCCGGGCCATCGGGCTGTCGGGCGACCGCGGCCCCGCACTCGGCGACGGGCCCCCGGCGTAGGAGCGCGCCGCGCCGGTGATGCGGGCCGCCGTCCGGACACCCCGCGGCCCGGCCGTGCCCGCCGGCGACCCGCGCCGCTCAGAGCGTGTTTGAGACCCCGCGTCGGATCAGCTCGCGGCGACGGATGCGTCAGCTGCACGCCGGAGGGGCGCCCTCATACCGGGTTGTATTCGGGCGTTCCCGACAACGCAGCAGATGGCCGTAGCCGGCGTCGCGGCCCGGCGTGGGGTCTCAAACACGCTCTCGGTCCCGGTGGCGGACGGCCGGCACCAGCAGGCCGTGCCGCAGCTCCAGCACCCGGTCGGCGGTGGCGGCGACCGCCGCGCTGTGGGTGATGAGCAGAACGGCGAGGTCCCGCTCGGTCCGCAGTTCCGCCAGCAGCGCCAGCACCCGCCGCTCGGTGTCGGGGTCGAGCGAGGCGGTCACCTCGTCGCAGAGCAGCACCTGCGGTGCCGCCGCGAGGGCGCGCGCCAGGTTCACCCGCTGCCGTTCCCCGCCGCTGAGTTCGCCGGGCACTCGCCCGGCAGACGCGGCCGGTAGCGCGACGGCCCGCAGCAGCTCAGCCGCGGGCTCCGGAACGAGACCGCGCCGCAGAGCGGCGCGGCGCGCCCGGCGCAGCGCGACGGCGACGGTCTCCCGCGGGTTGAGCGCACCGCGGCTGTCCTGGTCGACGTGGGCCACCAGCAGCCTGTCACCCCCGCGTCGGCGGGTGACGGGCCACGGGCACGGCTCCTCCCGCAGCCACAGCCGACCGGCGTCCGGCGCCAGGCCGCCCGCGAGCACCCGCGCCAGCGTCGTCTTCCCCACTCCGGACGGCCCCATGACGGCCACGCACTCCCCCGCACGCAGTTCCAGGTCGGTCCCCCGCAGCACCGGCTCGGCCCCGTGTCCGGCGGTGATCCCCTCCGCACGCAGCAGCGCGGCACCACCTGGGCGGGGCGGTTCGGCAGACCGGCGGGGAGAGGCGGCAGGCGCCGGAGCCGGCGGTGAGAAGGGCCGGGCGGGGCGGTCCGACGGTCCGACGGCGAGGCCTCCCTTCTCCATGGCGAGCCGGCGGGTCGTCACCTCGGCGACGATGTCGTGATCGTGGCTGATCAAGAGCATCGCCACTGCGCCGGTCCCCCGACGCAGCAGTCGGACGAGGTCAGCCGCGGCGCGGGGGTCCAGGCCGCTCGTGGGTTCGTCGAGCACGAGCAGTTCCGCCCCGGCGAGCAGGGCGGTGGCCAGCGCGACTCGCTGCGCCTGCCCTCCCGAGACCTGGTGCGGGAAGGCCCGCGCGAGGCCGGGGTCGAGCCCGAGGCTGCCCATGACCGCGTCACGGGCAGGTGCCAGTCCCGCCCTCGGCACACCCGCCCGGCGCGCCGCCCGGTCCAGGAGCCACCCGATCCTTCGTTCGGCGGGCAGGGCGCTCGCGCAGTCCTGCGGCACGTAGGCGGCGGCGCGGCCCCGGACCCGGCGCGCGCCGGCGGCGGTGAAGGGATCGTGGCCTGCCACCCGCACCGAACCTCCAGTGCGGGCGATACCCGTCCGGGTGTGTCCGAACAGGGCGTGAGCCAGGGCAGTCTTGCCGGACCCGGAGCGGCCCACCAGGCCGACCCGTTCGCCCGGGCGGATCGTCAACGAGCAGTCGGCGAGCACCGAGCGGTCGGCGGAGGTCAACTCCAGCCGCGTGACATCGACGAGGCTCACAGGACTGTCCTTTGCTGGGAGGGCTGCGGACGGGCGGGTGCGGTGAGGCGGTCGGCGAGCAGCGTGGTGCCGAGTGCCAGCAGCACCAGCAGGAGCGCCGGGGTGAGCGCGGCCCATGGCTGGGCGGCGGCACCCGCCGCGTTCTCCCGGACCAGCCGGCCCCAGTTGGCCTCGGGGGCGGGGGCACCGAGCCCGAGGAATCCCGCGGTGGCGCAGAGTTGGGTGGCCGCGATGAAGCGCAGCCCCGCCTCGGCCCACGCCTCGCGGGCGATGTTGGGCAGGATGTCGCGCCGGGCCACGTCGAGTCTGCCGTCGCCGCGCGCCAGCGACGTCCGCACGTACCCGAGTTCGGTGAGCCGTGCGGTGGCCGCGCCGATGACGCGCACCGAGAACGGGAGGCTGACCAGGGTCACCGCGATGAGCACGGCGAGGTCGCTGCCGGGGCTGCCTGCGGCTATCAGCAGCACGACCAGCAGGCCCGGGACGGCCGCGACGCCGTCGACCAGCCGCAGCAGCCAGGTGAGGGGGCCGCGGCGGGCCAGGCCGGCGAGGGTTCCGATCAGCAGCCCCACGGCGCTGCCGAGCGCGGTCGCCGCCAGTGCCTGCAGCAGCAGGGTGCGCCCTCCGTGTGCCGTCCTCGCGAGGACGTCCCGCCCCAGAAAGTCCGTGCCCAGCAGGTGGCCGGCCCCCGGAGGCTGAAAGGGCGCGGCGATCCGTTCCGTCGGGGAGGACAACGGCAGCCATGGCCCGACCAGCGCCAGTGCGGTGACGAGGACCAGGGGCACGAGCAGCAGCAGCCGCGGCCCGGCGCGGGTCACCGGAGCCGCCGCTCGCCGCGGCCGCCGGTCACGGCCGCGGAACGTGACCGCACGTCGAGCAGGCCGGACACGAGGTCACCGAGAAGGAGCACCAGCAGGGCGGTCCCGGCGAGTGCCAGGCCGAACCCCTGCACGACGGCGGTGTCCCGATAGGCGACGGCCCGCGCCAGCTCACTGCCGACCCCGGGGTAGTCGAACAGGGTCTCCACCACCAGACTGCCGCCCAGCAGACCGGCGGTGGTGACCGCGAGCCCCTGGACGGCGGGGGCGGCCGCGGCCGGCAGCACGTAGGACCAGGCGAGGCGAAGCCCCCTCTCGCCGGAGAGCCGGGCCTGCTCCACCGCGGGGCTCTCCGCCGCGGTCGCCACCGCGGCCCGCAGCAGTCGCGTGGCGATCCCCACTCCCGCAAGGAACAGGCTCGCTACGGGCAGGACCAGCGCCTGCGGATGCTGCCACGGGCTGTCACCCAGCGGGATCAGCGACACCGCGGGAAGCAGCCCGGCGCCGTGGGCGAACACGGCCAGCAGGACGGTCGCCAGCAGAAACTCCGGCAGTGCCAGGAGAGTCACGGTCCCCGACGACACCAGGCGGTCCACCGGCCGCCCCGACCGCAGACCTGCCGGCATTCCGAGCATCGTCGCGGCCACGGCGATGCACACGACTGCGGTCGCCACCAGCAGTACCGAGCTCCCGAACCGGGAGGCGAGCATCTCACCCACCGGCCGCCCGGCCGCGGCGGACCGACCCAGGTCGCCGGTGAGCGAGGCCCCCAACCATGCCAGGTACCGCTCGACGACGGGCCGGTCCAGGCCCAGCCTCTCGCGGAGTTCGGCCCGCTCCTCGGCGGTGGCGTCCGCGCCCGCTGCCGCGCCCGCCGCGTCTCCGGGCAGCGCGTCGGTGGCCAGGAACAGGGCGGCCGAGAGCACTGCCATGGTCGCCAGCGCGGTGCCGAGACGCGCCAGGAGGAAGCGGGTCACGCCGAAGCGAGACGCGCGGCGGAGAGGTCGGGGAACTGGAGGTGGCGCACGCCGCTGAGCCGGTCGGTGTGGGCGTCCACCGTGGGGACGAACACGGGGATGATCTGGTTGCCCTGCTCCCACAGCAACCGCTGGGCGCGATGCGAGGCATCGGTGCGCTGCGCCGCGTCAGGTGCGCTGCGAGCCGTCGCCACCAGCGTGTCGACCTCCGGGAGGGCGCCCGGTGTGTGGTTGGCCTCGAAGGGGGCGGGCGGGTTGTAGCCGGCGGCGAAGGGGAGCTGCTGGTACGCCTCGTAGTCCGCGTAGAGCTGCCCCGCGGGCAGCTCCACCAGGGTCGCCCGCACGCCGATCTCGCGCAGGTTCTCGACGACGAGGGTGGCCGTCTCGACCATGCCGGGGAGTTCCGGCCCGGCGGTCAGTTCGACGGACATGCCGTCGTGACCGGCCGCGCGCAGCAACCGCCGCGCCTCGTCCGGGTCGTGGGAACGCTGCTCCAACGAGGAGTCGTAGCTCGGGAAGCCGATGGCGGGCACGTCGTTGCCGATCGCGGCCCGTCCGAAGTAGACCGTGTCGACGATGGCCTGACGGTCGACCGCGAGGCGGAACGCGCGGCGCACCCGCTCGTCGCGGAAGGGCTCGTGCTCCAGGTTCATCTCGAAGCGCAGGTTGGAGAGGTAGGGCGCCTCGCCCGCGCTGACCGTGAATCCGTTCTCCTCGGCGAGTAGCTGGGCGCTGTACGGCGACACCCCGCTGACGAAGTCGGCGCCGTCACTCCGCAGGGCGTTGACGCGGGCTTCGGCGTCGTTGACGGAGAGCAGGTGTATCTCGTCGGGTCCGTTCTCTTCCCCGAACCAATCCGGGTTGCGGCGCAGGACGGTTTGCCGTCCGGGCTCGAAGCCCTCGATGAGGTAGGGGCCGCAGGAGGGGGTGGCGGGAGTGAACTCGGTCGTGCCGTCCTTGATGACCAGCATGCTCTGGCAGAGCAGCAGCCGTCCGTCGGCAATGGGGGTGACGGTGGGCAGCCGCAGGGTGCGGGCGTCGGTGGTCTCCGCGGCGGCGAGGTCGAAGCCGCGTCCGACGAGCCGGGTGAACGGCAGCCCCTGCAGGGCGTCGGGGGCGCGGAGGGAGTACAGCAGGTCGTCGGAGGTGACCGGGGAGCCGTCCGAGAAGCTGATGTCATCCCGCAGCCGCAGGGTGTAGGAGGTCAGGTCGTCGTCGACCTCGATCGACTCCAGGGCTCCGAGGCTGACGCCGTCCGGCTGCGCCGGGTCGATGGCGCCCAGCGGTGCGTGGACGAGGCGGGCGCGCACGAAGTCGAGCGCGGTGGGGCCCACGAAGTAGTTGAGCGTTTCGGCCGATCCACCGCCGGCGAACGCGGCGCGGAGCGTGGTTGCGGCGCTGCTCCCGGCAGGAGCGTCGGGCTTGGCCGAGCAGGCCGCCAGCAGACCGGACAGGCCGACCGCGGCCACGGCTCCGATCCCCAGAAAGCCTCTACGGGACAGTTCACTCACGGTGGTTCCTTGCTGCTGTGGGCGGTACGGGCTTCTCGGTGAGGAAGCCGAAGGGGCACGAACCCCGGGGGGCGACGCTGCGCCGGGGCGCCCACGGGCGGACGGGTAGCGCGGCGACGCGACGGCGGTCACCGGCCGGTTCGCCATCTCACCGGCCATCATATGCAAACCATAATCGTTTTCAATACGGTTTACTTGAAAACGATGTTCAGATACTCTGCCGTCCATGGCTCATGGCGAAGAGGTCGGAATCATCACGTACTTGCAGGTCAACAGGGCTTTCATGGCCCCCGTGGTCGAGCAGGCCGTCGCCCGGCTGGGACTGGAAGAGCGACGACGCGTCCTCGACGTCGGCACCGGGGCGGGAGGAGGCCTCGTCGCGCTCGCCCGTGCCACGGGCCCGGAGGGCCGGGTCCTGGCCGTCGACCGCAACGAGGACGCCCTCGCGCTTGCACGCGGCCACGCCGAGGCGGAAGGCGTCCTCGAGCGCGTGCATTTCGAGCCGGCGGATCTCATGCGGGTCGCTGCCCGAGCGGCCGCGGGCGACCGGTTCGATGCGATCTGGGCCGGCGACGTCATCTGGCCCGGCAACGTCCCCGATCCCGGACGGGCCGTCGCCGAACTGGCGGACTCGTTGGCTCCGGGCGGCGTGCTCGCCCTCTTCACCAGCAACTACTACAACGCCACGTTCCTGCCCGGCCACGCACAACTGGAACGCCGGCTGCTGACCGCATCCGAACTCAACTGGGGCATCCCCGCAGACGGGCCGGACCACTATGCCCGGCACGTGCACTGGATGCGCGCGGCGGGCCTGACCGACGTGCGGCTCCACGTCCTGCCCCGGATCGGCTTCCCGGTCGATGACGACCCCACCGTCCGCCCCTACCTGGAGAGGATCGTCTGGCCGGAGCTGCTGGCCGCGGCGCGCTCCAGAGGACGGGAAGCGGGCATGAGCGACGACGACCTGGCACGGGTCGAGGCGCTGCTGCGACCCGGCGGGCCGGAGTACGTCGTGGACGAACCGGGCTACTACCTGGTGCACCCGGCGCTGCTGGTCACCGGCGTCCGTTGAACCGGGAGACCGGCCGCGGCCCAGCCCCTGCCGCCGTCCGCGCGGACCGCCGGGCGCGCGGCGACCGCCTCGCGCACGTACCGCTCACGGAGGCTGTCCCGGCGCCACCCCCGGGCGAGACGGCGGCGGCACTGCAGTCGCGCATCGAGGCGCTCGACGAGGCCGTCATCGACCTGGTCCGCCTGCGGACCGACGCCGCCCGTGCGTTGGCGGCGCAGCGCCGGACAGCCGGGCTGCCCGCCGTCGAACTGGCCCGCGAGAACGCGGTTCTGCGGCGCTATCACGCCGCCTTCGGGCGCGGCGGCGCCGCCCTCGGGCTGCTGCTGACCGAGTGGGGACGCCGGTAGCTGTGAGCGGCGCGCGCCGCCCCGGCGCGCCCCGGGGGGCGACGCCCGCCGACAGTCGGCTGCCCGCGGCGGTCAGTCGGCCGGGCCCGGTCGCCGGTCAGGTTCCGGCGCGGTCGGCGCCACGGGCGGGCGCTCCCGCCC
>NZ_JAAVJD010000410.1 GCF_012033735.1 Streptomyces lonarensis
GCGACGGCCCAGGCGGCGGGGGCGCCGCAGGCCGGGGTGGTGCCGACGGCACCGGCTCCGGCTGGGGCGCCGGGTGGACCGGTGGCCCGGGCGCGCACCCGGACGGGCCGCGGCTGGTGCGCAGCCGCCGCCACAAGGTCATCGGCGGCGTCTGCGGCGGTCTGGGGCGCTACTTCGACCTCGACCCGGTCATCTTCCGCGTCTGCCTCGCGGTGCTCTCCCTCATCGGCGGCGTGGGGCTCATCGCCTACGGCGTCGCCTGGCTGCTGCTGCCGTTCGACGACTACAGCGAGAACGAGGGCCGCCGGATGCTGTCGGGCCGGGTGGACGGCCCCGGGCTGACCGCGCTGCTGATGGTGGTCGTGGGCTTCGGGCTGCTGCTGGCGTCGCTGCCGGGCCGCTCGCAGTCCTTCTCCATGCTGCTGCTGGTCGGTCTCATCGGGGTGGGGTTCTGGTCCCGGCACCAGCGAGGCCTGGACGGCTCCGGAGCCGACACCGCGCCGGACCCGGCGACCGCGCAGGCCGTGGCCAGCGCCCCGCCGGAGGTGCAGGCGCCGCCGTCGCCCGTGTCGGCCTCCTGGTGGCGCGACGGCGGCGGCCCGCAGGAGAGCTACCTGTGGGGACCGGCCGGCGCGGCAGCGCCGGGCACCGGGCCCGCGGTCGACCTGAGCAAGGACGGCGACGGCGGCGGACCCTTCGCGCCGCCTCCCACCTGGCGCGACGAGGGACAGCCTGCGGAGAGCCGCAACGCCTTCTGGCTCGGTGGCCCGGTGATGCTGCTGGCGGTTGCGGCGGCGACGGTGGTCGGCGCGCTGACCTGGGACCAGCCGCTGGCGACGGCGCTGGTCTACGCCGGTACCGCCGCGCTGACGGTCTTCGGCCTCGGCATGGGGGTGGGCGCGTTCTGGGGGCGGATCGGCACCGGCACCATCCTCGCGGCCGTCCTCACCGCGGCGCTGGTCGTGGGGGCGTCCACCCTGCCGCCCTCGATGACGACGCAGTGGACCGACGAACGCTGGACACCCGGCACTCCCGCGGCGGTCGAGCCCTCGTACGAGCTGGGCAGCGGCCGCGCCACCCTGGACCTCTCGCAGCTGGAGCTGTCCGACGGGGAACGCCTCGCCACGGAAATGACCGCCGGCGGCGGTCAGCTGCGGGTGTACGTACCCCGCGACGTCACCGTCGAGGTCACTGCCGACATCTGGCTCGGCGGCTACACCTTCGGCGACCAGGAGGACTCGGACCGGGGCCCCAACGGGCGCGTGCAGGGCGGCGGTTTCCGGGCCGACTGGTCGGGGACCTACGGCCCGCCGCCGGGCACCGAGCCCACCGGCGTCCTCGAGCTCCGGCTGTCGGTCGGGCTCGGGCACGTCGAGATCGAGCGGGTGGCCGGTGTCGAGACCGACCCGCACCCGGCGGACGACGACCAGCGGACGGAGGACGAGGTGCCGGTGGAGGCCGCCGCGGCCGCCACCGGAAGGGCCCTCGCCGCCGGTCCGGCCCCGACGGAGGTGGAGGCACGATGAGCCCGGAGCGCAACGAACGGCGGACCCACTTCGAGCCGGCCCGGCTGCTGCTGGGGCTGTGCCTGCTGGCGATCGCCGCCGGGTTCGCGGCGCGCACGGCCGGCGTGGTCGACATCCAGCTCCGTTACCTCGCGGGGGCCGTGCCCGCCGCGCTGGTGCTGACCGCCGTGGTCTCCGTCGTCACCTACGCCGTCCGGCGCGGTCGGGACCGGGCCGGATCGTGCGCCGACGGCGGGCCCCGGGGCTGAGGCCCGCTGCGCACCCCGGCCCTGCCGCTGCCCGCTGCGAGGCCGCGTCGTCCGGCCCCGCGCCCCGCTGTTCACCACCGCGGGCCCGGCGCCGGGCGTCAGCGTGACGCGGCGCGGCGGGTCGCGCGGGCGGCGTCCACCGAGAACGCGCCCGCCCCGGTGAGCGCCAGCGTCAGGAACCCCACCGCGTAGGGCAGGTCGTTCCCGAAGTAGTAGGGGCTCGTCCCCCAGGAGACGGTGAGCCAGAAGCCCAGCGCCAGCGCCGCGCCGACCAGCGCGGCGGGGCGGGTGAGGACGCCGAGCAGGAGGAGCACACCGACCGCGATCTCGGCCACCGCGACCCCGGTGAGCGCCGGCCCGGCGTTCTCCAGTGCCAGGTCCACCAGCCACGGCGCTGCCGACCCGTCCCGGCCGAACTCCAGCATGGACCGCATCGCGTCGCGGTCCACCGAGGAGAACGGGCCGCCGGTGAGGAACTTGTCGAGCCCGGCGTACAGGAACGTGACCCCGAGGAAGAGCCGCAGCGGCAGGACCCCGTGGCGGGCCAGCCGCTCGCGGACCCCTCCCTGGTCGTCCATGGGTCCACTCTTCCGGTCCACCGGCATCTCTCGGCTCCTCGCGTCGGTCCAGCGCCACGAGTCTGTCACCGGGGGCGGCGGCCGGTAAGGGCGCCGGGGGACGTCGCGCGGGGGCACGCTCCCCGCGCGGACGGC
>NZ_JAAVJD010000411.1 GCF_012033735.1 Streptomyces lonarensis
CCCCGGCCGACGACGAGAACCCGGCCCCCGGCGGTGACGAGGGCGGGGACGGTGAGGGCGACGACGGCTCCGGCGGCGGGCCGGGCGGCGGGGGCGTGGCGGCGGGCATCGCCAGTTCCGTGGGGGCGTACTCCACCGCGGGCGGCGTCGCCGGCGGGCCGGCGGGCGGGCCGCCGGCCGCGGACGACGCGCTGTCGCCCGCGGTGCCGGACTGCTCGTCCGAAGGCTCGTCCGGCTGCTCGGACGGCCCGCCCGGCGGCGGGCCGGGCGGAGGCGGCGGCTGAGACATGTTTCCCCCAATGACCGGAATCAGGCTGTCGTGCGGGCCCGCTCCGGGGTACTGGTCGGCTGAAAGTACGCAACGCTCTTTCTACCACCGGACAGCTGAACGACCCCCGGCGGTTCCCGAACGATCCGTACTTCCCCGCCCAGGGGCGGGGGGGGCCACCGGGCCCGCCCCGCCGCTCAGGCGTCCTCGGCCAGCTCCAGCCAGCGGGTCTCCAGCTCGTCGCGCTGGGCGGACAGCTCCCTGAGCTGGGTGTCCAATTCGGCCACCCGCCCGAAGTCGGTCGCGCTCGCCGCCATCTCGGCGTGCAGCGCCGTCTCCTTCTCGGAGATCCGGTCCAGCTGCCGCTCGATCTTCTGGGTCTCCTTCTGCGCGGCCCGCGACAGCTGCGCCGGCTTGGCGGCCGGGGCGGCGGCGGCCGACCCCGCGCCGGCGCCCGACGCCGGCGAACCGGCCGCGGTCCGGGAGGCGTCCTCACGCCGGGCGGCCCGACGCTCCAGGTACTCCTCGATGCCGCGCGGCATCATCCGCAGAGTGGCGTCACCGAGCAGGGCGAACACCCGGTCGGTGGTCCGCTCCAGGAAGAACCGGTCGTGGCTGATCACGACGAGGGAACCGGGCCAACCGTCGAGGAGGTCCTCCAGCTGGGTCAGCGTCTCGATGTCCAGGTCGTTGGTGGGCTCGTCGAGGAAGAGCACGTTCGGCTCGTCCATCAGCAGCCGCAGGATCTGCAGGCGGCGCCGCTCCCCGCCGGAGAGGTCCCCGACCGGGGTCCACTGCCGCTCCTTGACGAAGCCGAACTTCTCGCAGAGCTGGCCGGCGGTCATCTCCCGGCCCTTGCCCAGGTCGACCCGGCCACGGATCTGCTCCACCGCCTGGAGCACCCGCAGTTCGGGGTCGAGCTCGGCCACCTCCTGCGAGAGGTAGGCGAGTCGGACCGTGCGCCCGACCTTGATGCGACCGCCCGTCACCAGCGTCGAGACGCCCTCGCCGCCGTCGGCCGCCGTCTCGGCGAGCGCCCGCAGCAGCGACGTCTTGCCCGCGCCGTTGACGCCGACCAGGCCGATCCGGTCGCCCGGACCGAGCTGCCAGGTGAGCTGGTGCAGCAGCTCCCGGCCGCCCGAACCGTCCGGCTGCGCGCCGACCTTCAGCGTCACGTTCACCAGGTCGAAGACGGTGCGGCCCAGCCGGGCGGTCGCGAACTTCATCAGCTCCGCGCCGTCGCGCGGCGGCGGCACGTCGGCGATCAGCGCGTTGGCGGCCTCGATCCGGAAACGGGGCTTGCTGGTGCGGGCGGGCGCGCCCCGGCGCAGCCAGGCCAGCTCCTTCCGCATGAGGTTCTGCCGCTTGGACTCCTCGGTGGCGGCGATCCGCTCCCGCTCGGCGCGGGCGAAGACGTAGTCGCTGTACCCGCCCTCGTAGCCGTGGACGGTGCCGCGCTGCACGTCCCAGACCCGGGTGCAGACCTGGTCCAGGAACCACCGGTCGTGGGTGACGCAGACCAGCGCGGACCGGCGGTCGCGCAGGTGGCGGGCGAGCCAGGAGATGCCCTCGACGTCGAGGTGGTTGGTCGGCTCGTCGAGGACCAGCAGCTCCTGCTCGGCGATGAGCAGCTGCGCGAGCGCGATGCGGCGGCGCTCACCACCGGAGAGCGGGCCGATGCGGGTGTCGAGGCCGTCGGCGAAGCCGGGCAGGTCCAGCCCGCCGAACAGGCCGGTGAGGACGTCGCGGACCTTGGCGTCGCCCGCCCACTCGTGGTCGGCGCGGTCACCGATCACCTCGTGCCGGATCGTCGCGTCGGGGTCGAGCGAGTCGTGCTGGGTCAGCACGCCGACCCGCAGCCCGCCGGCGTGGGTGACGCGGCCGGCGTCCGGCTCCTCCAGCCGGGTCAGCACCCGGATGAGGGTGGTCTTGCCGTCGCCGTTGCGGCCGACGACGCCGATGCGGTCCCCCTCACCGACTCCGAGCGAGATGTCGTCCAGCAGGGCCCGTGTGCCGTAGACCTTGTGGACCGATTCCAGGTTGACGAGGTTCTTCGTGGGTGTGGCCATGAGGGGTCCCAGGGTAGTGCGGCGGGCGGAGGGCTGTCCACCCCGAAGGTCTACGGCGAGTGCGACCGGCTGCGCGGGGACACCCCCGTCCCCGAACCGGAACCGGCCCCCGAGCTGCTGGCGGCGCTGCGCGACGGCGACG
>NZ_JAAVJD010000412.1 GCF_012033735.1 Streptomyces lonarensis
CCTCACCGCCGGTCGCGTCACCGCCGGTCGCGCTCCCGGCGTCGGCGGGGCCGGTCGGGGCGTCGGGCTCGTCGGCCGCGGGCCGGGTGTCACCGGCGGCCGGGGGCGGGCCGTCGGGGTGGATGCCGAGTTCGGCGTCGCGGATGGTCTCCACCTCGCGGCGGAACAGCCGGAACCACATGAACGCGGTGAACGCCGCGAAGACGAACCATTCGGCGGTGTACCCGAGGTTCTGGAACGCCTTGATGTCGAGGCCGGTGCCCGAGGGGGCGACCGGCGGCACGGCCGCCATCGGCTCCTCGGCCTCCCGGACGGTCAACCAGGCGTTCTCGACCTCGTACGGCAGCAGGTTGATCAGCGAGGCAGCGCCGATGACGCCGATCTGGCCGCTGGGCAGACCGGTCGGTGCGCTGACGGCGCGCGGCGACTCGGCGGCCTGGAGGATGCCCTCGACGCCGGTCTCCCCCTCCGGCGCGGGGGGCACCGCCGCGGCGTCCGGGGCGCCGGGCAGCCAACCGCGCACCACGGGGACGGCGCGGCTCCCGTCGGACGGCTCCAGCGGCGTGAGGACGTAGAAGCCGGGCTCGCCGTCGAGCGTCCGCCCGGGAACGAGCAGTTCGTGCTCCGCGTCGTAGGTTCCGGTGACGACGGCCGCCTCGCCGACGGTCTCGGTGGTCGGGGGCAGCAGCTGGGCCAGCGGCACCGCCTCGGCGATGCGCGCGGCCTCGACCTGCTGCTGGTTGTCCCGGTGGCCCTCGACCCGGTCCTCGAACCGCCCCAGCTGCCAGCTGCCCATGTACAGGCAGAACGGGATCGCGAGCGCGACGAAGACGTTGATCGCCCACCAGCGCGGGGTCAGCAGAAACCGGTACACGATCCCACGGTACCGGGGCGCCCCTCGCGCCCCTGCCGCCGCCCTCCGGCCGGAGCCGGGCGGCAGCCACCGGGGCGGGGTGTCGGACCGCGGGTCGCAGCAGCGGGTCCCGGGTCCCGACGGCGCGGCAGAGCGGCGGGCGGAGGGGCGCGGGTCAGACGGTCGGGACGAGGACCCCGGTGCGGTGCAGACTGCCGGCGCAGACGCCGACCAACTCGATCTGGGCGGCACGCGGAGTGCCCGAGGCCGGGGTGTAGCGGACGAGAACCCCTTCGGCCTCCGCGCCGCCGGGGCCTCCGGGGCCCGCGCCGGTGTCGTTGCCGGAGCTGCCGGACCCGCCCGGGCCCCCTGAACCACCCGCGCTGCCGCCGGGGCCGTCGGTGGAACCGCCGGAGCCCGACCCGCCGCCGCCCGTCGAGCCGCCGTCGTCCGGTGCCTGCAGGTCCTCGCCGGAGCCGCCACCGGGGTGATCGTCGACGGCGGCGAGGCCGGTCTCGTCCTCGTCGGAGCTGCCGGAGCCGCCGCTCGCCCCGCCGGTGGCGGAGCCGCCGCCGCTGCCGATGTCGGTGGGGAGCGGTTCCGGGTCCGGCACGGAGCAGCCGCCGTCGGGGGCGCTGCGGCTCGGCACCCACGCGAACCGGACCTCGTAGGCCTCGCCGGGCGGCAGCACCAGCTCCTCCACCCAGCGGTCGGGCAGCGGGAGCCCGACGGCGCGGTCACCGGAGGTGCGGAGCACCACCTGGGGCGAGACCGTGCTCGCGGCCGCCGTGTTGCGGACGGCGGTGGCGGTCAGTTCGTCGGTGCCGCGCACCCGGCAGGTGGAGGCAGAGACGTTGGAGACCAGGATCGAGCCGTAGATCACGCCGTCGGAGTCCGGGTCGGCGAGTGCGGTCACGGCGTCGCCGAGCTGGTCGCGGTCGCACCGGGGGTAGGAGCCGGCGGTGCCGGCGCTCTCGTCGGGCCCGGCGCTGTCGGCCTGGCCCGGCTCGATCGGTTCGCCCGTCTCCGGGTCGGTGCCGGGCCCGGCGGTCTCCTCGCCGGCCGACTCCTCGTCGCGCGTGGCGCCGCCGCCTGCGGGCGAGCCGGGGCCGTCGCCGATCTCGGTGGGTTCCAGGGTGGCGCCCTCGGCGGCCCGGTCGCTGCCGGCGCCGACGGTGCGCGTGTTGGTGTCCACGACGGATGCCGCGTGGAGGGTCACCGGCGCGCCCACCGCCAGGACCGCGACCGTGGTCGCGGCCGTCATCAGCCGGCGGCGGCGTCGCCGCCGCGCGGGCACGGCGCGTTGCAGGGCGGCCAGGGACTCGGCGGAGGGCTCGATACCGCGCACGGAGTCGCGCAGCAGCCGTCGCAGGGCCAACTCGTCGTCGAGGCCCGGCGCGAGCGGGGACCCGCCGTCCGCACGCGGGCCGACCGGCTCGGTTCCACCGACCGGGGCGGTGGCGTCGGCCTGGGCGGTGGCTTCGGTCGGCACGGCCCTGCCGACCGCGCACGGGGAGACGGCCGCGATCGGCTGCGGCGCCGTTCGGGCCGACGGACCGGGCTCGGCGGCGTCGGGCTCGCCGGCGTCGGGCTCGCCGGCGTCGGGCTCGCCGGCGTCGGATG
>NZ_JAAVJD010000413.1 GCF_012033735.1 Streptomyces lonarensis
GGGGGCGGGGTCCCGCCGGGGGCGGTGCCCCCGGCGGTCCGGGCGTGGGCCCACTCCAGCACGTTCAGCAACTGGACCGGGCTCTCGACCAGCGCGTACGTTCCGGGCACAGGTCAGACCTGCGCCGGCTCGCGCTCGGCGCGCTCGGCCACGACGCCCTTGACGCGGCGCAGCTTCTTCATCGGGGCCAGCTCGCCCTCGTAGACCCGCTTCACGCCGTCACCGAGGGACTCCTCGATGGTGCGGATGTCGCGGACGAGGCGGTCCAAGCCCTGCGGCTCGACCGACGCGGCCTGGTCCGAACCCCACATGGCGCGGTCCAGGGTGATGTGGCGCTCGACGAACACGGCGCCGAGGGCGACGGCGGCGAGGGTGGTCTGGAGACCGGTCTCGTGGCCGGAGTAGCCGATCGGCACGTTGGGGTACTCGGCCTGCAGGGTGTGGATCGCCCGCAGGTTGAGCTCCTCGGCCTTGGCCGGGTAGGTCGAGGTGGCGTGGAGCAGCACGATGTTCTCGCTGCCCAGCACCTCCACCGCGTGGCGGATCTGCTGCGGGGTGGACATGCCGGTGGAGAGGATGATCGTCCGGCCGGTGGCGCGCAGGGCGCGCAGCAGCTCGTCGTCGGTCAGCGACGCGGAGGCCACCTTGTGGGCGGGCAGGTCGAACTTCTCCAGGAACTCGACGGCCTCGACGTCCCAGGGGGAGGCGAACCAGTGGATGTTCCGCTTGCGGCAGTAGGCGTCGATGGCGCGGTACTGCTCCTCGTCGAACTCCACGCGGTGGCGGTAGTCGATGTAGGTCATCCGGCCCCAGGGGGTGTCCCGCTCGATGTCCCACTGGTCGCGGGGGGTGCAGATCTCGGGGGTCCGCTTCTGGAACTTGACGGCGTCGCAGCCTGCGTCGGCGGCGGCGTCGATCAGCGCGAAGGCGTTGTCGAGGTCGCCGTTGTGGTTGATGCCGATCTCGCCGGTGACGTAGACCGGGCGGCCGGGACCGACCGGGCGGTCACCGAGGTGGCGGAGACGGACGCCGGCGGCGGTCTGCTGGGTCGGTGCGTTCATGAGGACGTGAGTTCCTTTCCGAGGATCCACGAGGCGATCTCGCGGATCGCGCCGGCCCCTCCGGGCGTGGAGGTGACCGCACGGGCTGCGGCGCGGACGACGTCGTGCGCGCCCGCGACGGCGACGGGCCAGCCGACCAGTCCGAAGCAGGGCAGGTCGTTGACGTCGTTCCCGACGTAGAGCACCCGTTCGGGCGCCACGCCGTTCTCCTCGCACCACTGCTTGAGGGCGAGGTCCTTCCGGTCGATGCCGTGCAGCACGGGGACGCGCAGCTTGCGCGCCCGGGCGGCGACGACCGGGTTCTGTTCCGTGGAGAGGATGAGCAGCGGCAGGCCGGCGCGGCGGAGCGCGGCAATACCGAGGCCGTCGCCGCGGTGCACGGCGACCAGCTCCCTTCCTTCGGAGTCGATCAGCACCCGGTCGTCGGTCTGGGTGCCGTCGAAGTCGATGACCACCGCGTCGATGTCGTCGCGCCGGGGCAGCGGCCCCTGGGCGAACGGCGGTGGGGGGCTGCCGGGGATGCCGTCCAGCAGCGGCGCGAGGGCGCGGGCCCGCGCGAGGTCGTGCGGGTCGTCGATCTCCAGGACGCGCGCGGGGTCGGTGCGCACCAGTTCGGTGCGGCCGAAGAAGCGGTGGCGCTCGGTGCGGAAGCCGTCGGCGCGCATGGCGTAGGCGGCGCCGGTCTCCAGCAGGTCCTCGGGCCGGTCCTGGCGGCGGGGGCGGTACGCCTTGTCGTGGTTGACGCCGTGGCCGCCCGCGCCGCCGCGCGGGGCGCCGGCGGTGTCGCGCCAGAGGAAGCCGTGGAACGGGGCGACCGTCAGCGCGGTGTCGGCGCCGTCCAGGACGGCCCCGGCGACCTTGTCGATGTCGTCGCGGGTGAGGAACGGGCTGGTGCACTGCACCAGCAGCACCACGTCGACGGTGGTCTCGTGGCGCTCCTCGTAGGTGTCGAGCGCGTGGAGCAGCGCGGCCTCGCTGGTCGCGGCGTCGCCGGAGATCTCGGCGGGGCGTTCGACGGACTCGGCGCCGGCGGCGCGGGCGGCGGCGGCTATGCCGGGGTCGTCGGTGGTGACGACGACGGCGCCGGTGTTGCGGGCGCCGAGGCACTCGCGGACGGCGCGCGCCACCAGGGGCACGTCGCCGACCGGCGCGAGGTTCTTGCCGGGCACTCCCTTGGAACCCCCGCGGGCGGGGATCACGGCGAGCACGGTGGTCATGGGTGGGGACGTCCCGTTCGTGTCGGTGGTGGTGGCGGGTGCGCGGCGGCGCTCGGGGCGGCCGGCGGTGCGGCGGGGCCCTCCGGCGGGCGCCGGGGCGGTCACAGCCGCCCCCAGCGGCGGATCAGCGGGGCGACGCGCAGCCGGATCAGCAGCGCGGCGAGGGGGGTGAAGACACGCGTGAAGAAGGC
>NZ_JAAVJD010000414.1 GCF_012033735.1 Streptomyces lonarensis
AGACTCACTTCCGTGATCCTGACCCCCGGTCGGCGGGGACAATCTCTCGGCCTTTCGGCCTTTCCCTCCGGGTTTCCCCTTCGGTGTCTCCGACTCTATCAGACCCACTTTCGTGTTTCTGCCCCCCGGCCGGCGGGGCTTTTCGAGCTTTTCGCCCTCCGGCGTGTCCACCACGTTAGAGCATTTCCCCGACCGCTTTCAAATCAGCGGAAGGAACTCTGCACTGCTGCATCGCCGAACCGTGACGTGTCATACGAGCACAGGGACGCCAAAACAGACCCGTCAGGGTTCATGCACTTCGGCAGTGTGTGCTGCCGGACCTGGGACGCTTGGCGTCGCTTGGGAAGCCGACGGGCTCCGTGGCAGCTCGGAGAACACTACGCGTGCGGCGCCCCGGCGTCAACCCCCTCGCTCAGACAGCGACGGGCTGCTGGTCCGAGCGGTCCTCACGCGCCAGGTCACCGGTCTCGCCGGCGAGCGCGGCCCGTCGCCCGGGCACGAAGACGTAGACCAGGAACGCCACCCAGACGAGGACGCCGATGGCGATGCGGGCCCAGGTGGGGAGGCCGGAGGGGGTGACGAACCCTTCCACCACGCCGGAGACCAGCAGCACCACCGCCAGCCCCACCGCCATGCCGATCGCGGCACGCCCCTCCTCGGCCAGCGCCGTGGTCCGGGTGCGGCGGCCGGGGTCGATGACCGTCCATCCCAGACGGAGTCCCACACCCGCTGCGACGAAGACCGCCGTCAGCTCCAACAGGCCGTGCGGGATGAGCAGACCGAGGAAGACGTCCAACCGGCCGGCGGAGGCCATCAGGCCGATGCCCAGGCCGACGTTGACGGCGTTCATCGCCAGCACGTAGATCACCGGGATGCCGAGCAGCACCCCGAAGGCGAGGCAGATGGCCGCGATCCAGGCGTTGTTGGTCCACACCTGGGCGGAGAACGCGGCGGCCGGGCTGCTGGAGTAGTAGCTCTCGTAGCTGCCGCCCTCCCGGGTCATCTCCCGCAGCGCCTCGGGGGCGGCGATGGTGGCGACGGCCTCGGGGCTGTTCGCGAGCCAGGTCGCGATGACGGCCGTGACGACCGTGAACAGCACGCCCGTCCAGATCCACCAGTGCCGGGTGCGGTAGCAGGCGGCCGGGAATCCCGCGGCGAAGAAGTGGACGGCGTCCCGCCAGGTCGCCTTCCTGCTGCCGATGACCACGCTCCGCGCCCGGGCGACCAGGGTGGTCAGCCGGTTGGTGACCACCGGGTCGGGGGCCGAGCTCTGCAGCTGCGAGAGGTGGGTGGCGGCGCGCTGGTACAGCGCCACCAGCTCGTCCGCCTCGGCGCCGGTGAGCCGGCGGCCCCGGCCGAGCAGTTGGTCGAGACGGTCCCACTCGGCACGATGGGCGGCGACGAACACATCCAGGTCCATGGGACGACCTTCTCAGACGAGGGTGTCGGGGTGGAGGGGCACCGCCCCCCGGGACACGGCAGACTGGGGCGACGTGGCGGAGCGGGCCACGGCGGGGTCCGACCGGGCCCGCCCGAGGGCGCGCGGTGAGCGGATGGGGACGGAGGCGCATGAGTGGTCTGGTGACCGGCGACGCCGTGGTGCTGGGGTTGCGGCCGGCACGGCTGCCGAGCCGAGCCATGGCGATCGCGATCGACGTGGTGCTGGTCGTCGGCGTCTACGTGCTGATGTCGCTGCTGCTGTCCTGGTCGGCGCTGGGCATGGGCGAGGCGGTGCTCTCCGCCGTGGAGATCGCCACCCTGGTGCTGATGCTCATCGGGGTGCCGGTGGCGGTGGAGACCCTGACCCGGGGCCGGTCCCTGGGCAAGCTCGCCCTCGGCCTGCGGGTGGTCCGCGACGACGGCGGCCCCGTGCGGTTCCGACACGCGTTCGTCCGCGGCCTCGTCGGCTTCGTCGAGCTGTTCGTGACGATGGGGTTCGTGGCGATGGCGTCCTCGCTGGTGTCCCCGCAGGGCCGGCGGCTGGGCGATGTCTTCGCGGGGACCGTCGTGGTGCGGGAGCGCATCCCGGTCTCGCGGGCGTCCCTGCTGCCGCCGCCCCCGCCCGAGCTCGCCGGTCGCTTCGCCGAGCTGGACCTCTCCCGGGTGCCGGAGGAGCTGTGGCTGGCGGTGCGGCAGCTGCTCGTACGACTTCCCAAGCTCGAACAGCGGGTGGCCTGGTCGATGTCGGTCCGGTTGGCCGAGGACCTCTCGGCGCTGGTGGGTACCCCGCCCCCCGAGGGCATGCACCCCTCGGCCTATCTGGCGGCCGTCGCCGGCGAGCGTCAACGCCGCGACGCGCAGCGGGCGTTCGGGGACCGGGGCCCGGCGGCGACCACCGGCATCCGCTGGTCGGCCCCGGCGCCCGGCACCGTCGCGATGCCGACCGCCCCCGAGGCGCTGCGGGAGATGACCCGGGAGGGCGGCAGCTACGAGAGCTACTACTCCAGCAGCCCGGCCGCCGC
>NZ_JAAVJD010000415.1 GCF_012033735.1 Streptomyces lonarensis
CTTCGCCGGCGACCCGGGCGCACCGGACGGCGGTGGCCCCGGCGCGGTGTCGTGCTCCGGCCGGTGTGCTCCGGCCGGCGTCCGGCTCAGGCCAGGCCGGCTCGTTCCAACGCGGCGACGCCCGTGCGCAGTGCCTGCAGCCGGTCCTCCAGCGCGTGGCCCGCGGGCACCAGCGAGAGCGTGGTCACCCCGGCGTCCGCGTAGGCCTGCATGCGGTCCGCGATCCGCTCCATGGGCCCGAGCAGCGTGGTGGAGTCGATGAGGTCGTGCGGCACCGCGGCGGCGGCGCCCTCCTTGTCGCCGGCGAGGTAGCGCTCCTGGATCTCCGCGGCGGCCTTCTCGTACCCCATCCGCTGGGCGAGGCGGTTGTAGAAGTTCTGCTTGCGGCTGCCCATGCCGCCGACGTAGAGCGCGGTGTAGGAGCGGAACCCGTCGGCGAGGGCCGCCGTGTCGTCGCCGACCGCCATCGGGACGGAAGGCACGATGTCGAACCCGTCCAGGGTCTGCCCGGCGGTGGCACGACCGGCCCGCAGCGGCGCGAGCGTGGTCTGCTCCGCGTGCTCCGGGGCGAAGAAGACGAGGAGCGCGCCGTCGGCGATCTCGCCGGTCTGCTCCAGGTTCTTCGGGCCGATCGCGGCGATGTAGAGCGGGATGTGCTCCCGGACCGGGTGGACGGTGAGCTTGAGCGGCTTGCCCGGCCCGTCGGGCAGCGGGAGGGTCCAGTGCTCGCCCTGGTGGCTGAGCCGCTCGCGGGCCATCGCCGTCCGCACGATCTCGACGTACTCGCGGGTGCGGCCCAGCGGCTTGTCGAAGCGGACGCCGTACCAGCCCTCGGAGACCTGGGGGCCGGAGACGCCGAGCCCGAGCCGGAAGCGGCCGCCGGAGAGCGAGTCGAGGGTCGCGGCGGTCATCGCCGTCATCGCGGGGGCCCGTGCGGGGATCTGGAGGATGGCGGAGCCGACGTCGATCCGTTCGGTGTGGGCGGCGACCCAGGAGAGCACGGTCGGGACGTCCGAGCCGTACGCCTCGGCGGCCCAACAGACCGCGTACCCGAGGCGGTCCGCCTCGCGGGCCACCGCGAGGTTGTCCGCGTCCATCCCGGCTCCCCAGTAGCCGAGGTTGATACCGAGGCGCATCCGTACTCCTTCGTCGCGGTGGGCGGCCTCCCCCGGTGCTACCGGTGGGTAACCTGTAGGCACTCCGGACTGTAGCCTGTCCCGCAAGTACGCTCAACGCCCATGGAGCCACGGCATTTGGGCCGCACCGGCCTGCGCGTTCCCCCGTTGGGCCTCGGGACGCTGACCTGGGGGCGCGAGGTCGGCGAACGCGACGCCGCGGAACTGCTGCGCACCTTCTGGCGCGCCGGCGGCAGCCTGGTGGACACCGCCGACGTCTACGCGGACGGCGGCGCGGAGTACATGCTGGGCCGGATGCTCGGCGGCTTCGTCCCCCGGCGCGATCTGGTCATCGCCACCAAGGCGGGCAGCGTCGCCGACCCGCACCGCCGCGTCGACGGCTCGCGCGGCCACCTCCTCGACTCGCTGGACGCCTCGCTGGCACGGCTGGGGACCGACTACGTGGACCTCTGGCAGCTCCACGCCTACGACACCGCGACCCCGCTGGAGGAGACCCTGCAGGCGGTCGACGACGCGGTCCGCAGCGGCCGCGTGCGGTACGCCGGGGTCACCGGCTACTGCGGCTGGCAGCTGGCGAAGGCGGGCACCTGGCAGCTGGCCGACGCGGGGCGGCGCTGCCGGCTGAGCACCACTCAGATGGAGTACTCCCTGCTGCAGCGCGGCGTCGAGCGGGAGGTCGTGCCCGCCGCGCTGGACCTGGGGATCGGGCTGCTGCCGTCCTCGCCGCTCGGGCGGGGCGTACTGACGGCGAAGTACCGCGGGGGAGCGCGCCCGGCCGGTTCGCGCGCCGTCTCCGACCAGCTGTCCGCGTTCGTGGCGCCCTACCTGGACCAGAAGGCGGGGCGGGTGGTGGACGCGGTCCGCACCGCAGCCGACGGCCTGGGGGCGACCCCGCTCCAGGTGGCGCTGGCGTGGGTGCGCGACCGCCCCGGGGTGGTCGCACCGCTGGTCGGCGCGCGGACCAGCGCGCAGTTGGAGGCGGCGTTGTCGGTGGCGGACCTTACGCTTCCCGAGGAGATCCGCCGCGCGCTGGACGATGTGTCGGCGCCGGTGCACCACTACCCCGACCAGGACTGGAGCACGCTGTGACCGATGGCAGCCCGGCGGCGGACGACGGGCAGCGGCCCGGGGCGAAGCCCGAGGAGCTGATGGCCGCGGTACGCGCCGTGGAGAAGGGCGAGCGGCCCGCCGCGGAGTTCTTCGCCGCGCCCGCGCCGACCCCCCGCCGGCGGGCCGCCCCCGCCCCCGGAGGGCCGGGGCGGGCACGGGCGAGGGCCGCCGGGTGCAG
>NZ_JAAVJD010000416.1 GCF_012033735.1 Streptomyces lonarensis
CCGCCGCCCCCGGAGGGACGGCGGCGCCAGGGCCGGGGCGACCGTCGGCCGGTCGCGCCCGGGTCAGCCCTCGGTCTTCTTCTCCGCGGCGACCGCCTGCGTCAGCGACTCCGGCTCGAACTCGTCCGCGTGCTCACCCGTCACCAGGTAGACCATGCGGCGGGCGACGGAGACCGCGTGGTCCGCGAACCGCTCGTAGTAGCGGCCCAGCAGGGTCACGTCCACGGCCGTCTCGACGCCGTGCTTCCAGCGGTCGTCCATGAGGTGCCGGAACAGCGTGCGGTGCAGCGTGTCCATCTCGTCGTCGTCCTGCTCCAGCTGCATCGCCAGCTCGACGTCCTTGGTGATGAGGACCTCGGCGGCCTTCGCCATCAGGCGCTGCGCCAGCTGCCCCATCTCCAGGATGGTCGCCTGCAGGTCGCGGGGGACCGCGGACTCGGGGAACCGCAGCCGGGCCACCTTGGCGACGTGCTCCGCCAGGTCGCCGGAGCGCTCCAGGTCGGCGCTCATTCGCAGCGAGGTCACGACGATCCGCAGGTCGGTGGCGACCGGCTGCTGGCGCGCCAGCAGGGCGATGGCGTTGTTCTCCAGGTCGCGGTGCATCTGGTCGACCTTGCTGTCCGCCTCGATCACGCTCTCGGCGAGCTTGAGGTCGGCGTCGAGCATCGCCGTGGTCGCCCGCCCCATGGCGGAGCCGACGAACCGGGCCATCTCCACGAGGCTGTCGCTGATGGCGTCCAGTTCCTCGTGATAAGCGTCACGCATCTGTGTACCTTCCTAGCCGGTCCCAACCACTCTACGAGCCGCCGAGTCACCTGTGTCGGGGGCCGCGGTGTCCGGCAATGAAACCGGTACCCGCCCGTTGCGGTTCCACGCTCCGCCCCCAAGGAGTCGCGTCCCGCCGCTCCAGGTGAACCGGGACTTTCCCGAAGGTGAACATCTTCCGGCCTGCGGACGAGCATCGTCGCGCAGTGCTGTGGCCGCCGTGCACCACCCGCATAACCTGATGACATGGACTTGAACGTGGCGGTCGCGGCGATGGCAGCGCTCGTCGGGCTGTGCACGGGTGTCGTCGCGATGCTCGCCTTCCGGATCAGCGAGCGCGAGCGGACCCGTCCGCACCGCCCGCACCGGGACGCCGCGCAGGTGCCCGAGCCCACCACCCTGCCGGCCGGCGTGGACACCGTGCTCTCGGTGCTCCGCTCCTCGGCCGTGGTGCTCGACGAGGCGGACAGCGTCGTCAAGGCCAGCTCCGCCGCCTACGCCCTCGGGCTGGTCCGCGGCGGTCGGCTCTCCGTGGAGCCCATGCTCCAGATGGCCCGCTCCACCCGGCGCGACGGCGAGATCCGGCAGCGCGAACTGGAGCTGCCGCCGCGCGGCCACTCCCGCAGCGACGTCCTCGCCGTCTCGGCCCGCTCCGCCCCGCTGGGCTCCCGGCTGGTGCTGCTGCTGGTGGAGGACCGCACCGAGGCCCGCCGCATCGAGGCGGTCCGCCGCGACTTCGTCGCCAACGTCAGCCACGAGCTGAAGACCCCGGCCGGCGCGCTCTCGCTGCTCTCCGAGGCGGTCGTCGACGCCTGTGACGACCCGGAGACGGTGCGCCGCTTCGGCGGCCGCATGCAGGTGGAGGCGACCCGGCTGACCAGCCTGGTGCAGGAGTTGATAGACCTCTCCCGCGTCCAGGACAACGACCCGCTCACCAACGCGGAGCTGGTCAGCGTCGACGAACTCGTCACCGAGGCGATGGACCGCTGCCGCCAGCCGGCGACCACCAAGGACATCACCATGGCCAGCGGCGGCACCACGGGCCTGCGGGTGTGGGGCAACCGCGGCCAGCTCGCCGCCGCGCTCGGCAACCTGGTCGAGAACGCCGTGAACTACAGCCCGCCCTCCACCCGGGTCGCCATAGCCGTCAGCCACCTGCCGGTGCCGCGCCCCGGCGGCACCGCCGCCGGCAGGCAGCAGCGGCAGATCGAGATCTCCGTGACGGACCAGGGGATAGGGATCTCCGAGTCCGACCGCGAGCGGATCTTCGAGCGGTTCTACCGGGTGGACCCGGCACGCTCGCGCGCCACCGGCGGCACCGGACTCGGCCTGGCAATCGTCAAGCACGTCGCCGCCTCGCACGGCGGGTCCGTCAACGTGTGGAGCGCGGAGGGGCAGGGCTCGACCTTCACCCTGACCCTGCCCGAGCCGGGCAGCGCCCGCGCCCGCCACCAGGCGGCGCGCAAGGACCGGGACGGTGTCAGCGGCGCGCTCCGCAGCCCGGACGACGTCCCGGAGACCTCCGGGGAGACGCCGCCCGGCGGTTCACCGGCGCCGCGGCGACCGCAGGACGGCACCCCGGGCGAGCCCCGGTCAGCCGCCCGCGCCGCCGAGCCGGGCAGCGA
>NZ_JAAVJD010000417.1 GCF_012033735.1 Streptomyces lonarensis
CCCGGTTGTGGATGTAGAAGACCTGCCCCTCGCGCAGCAGCTCCCGCCGGAGCGCCGCCCCGATCTGCCGCCCGCCGCCTGGGGCGCCCACTGCGCGAAGCGGTCGCGGCGCTCGCCGCGGAGCGGGGCACCGCGGACGCCTTCCGTGACCTGCTGCGGCGCCACCTCACCGCGCTGACCGTCGTCACCACCCCCGCCGAGACCGCCGCCCTCATGGCCGAGATCGCCGGGCCCGTCCGCAGCGTGCTCGACCCCGCCTGCGGCGCGGGCACTCTGCTCGCCGCCGCCCGCGGCCCCCGCGGCGGCTCGCCGCGGGAACTCCGCGGCCAGGAGAAGGACCCGGACCTCGCCCGCCTCGCCGGGCTCCGGCTGGCGATGCACGGCGCCCACGCGGTCCACGTGGACCACGGCGACAGCCTCCTCGCCGACCGCCACCCCACCGCCCGTGTCGACGCCGTGCTCTGCCACCCGCCCGCCAACGAACGGCACTGGGGCCACGACGACCTGGCCTACGACGCCCGCTGGGAGTACGGCCTGCCCGCCCGCGGCGAGTCCGAACTGGCCTGGGTGCAGCACGCCCTCGCCCGGCTCCGGCCCGGCGGCACCGCCGTGCTGCTGCTGCCGCCCGCCGTCGCCTCCCGCCGCGCCGGACGCCGGGTCCGCTCGGCACTGCTGCGCAGCGGCGCGCTGCGCGCGGTGGTCGCCCTACCGGCGGGAGTCGCCCCGCCCCACGGCCTGCCCCTCCACCTCTGGGTGCTGACCCGACCGGACGCGGCAGCCGCCCCCGCGCCCCTGGTCCTGCTGGTCGACACCGTCGCCGAGTACGCCGCCGACGACCGCGGCGGACTGGACTGGCCCGCGCTGCGCGCCGCCGTCACCGACGCCTGGCGGGCCTTTGCCGAGCCGGGGGAGTGCACCGAACTCCCCGGGCTGCGCCGGGTCGTCCCCGCCATCGACCTGATGGACGAGGAGACCGACCTCACCCCCGCCCGCCACCTGCGGCCCGCCGTCCCGGGCGGTCGGGCGCTCACCCGCCTCGAACGCGAACTCCGCGACACCCTCGGGCGCTCCACCCGGCTGCTGCCGCCGCTCGGCGACGCCCCCGAGCCGCCGCCCGCCGCCGCCCTCCGCACCCCGCAGCAGGGCAACCCCGGCGCCGCGCACTGGGCCACCGTCACCATCGGCGAGCTGGCCCGCGCCGGCGCCGTCGAACTGCACACCGCGCAGACCGCCGGCGCCGAACTGCCCGCCGCCCTTCCCGGCGACGTCTTCGTCCCGCTGCTCTCCCCGGAGGCGGCCGGCCCGCCGCGGGTCGTCACCACCGCCGGCAGCCGACCCCGCGTCGAAGGGCGCGCCGCCCTGCTGCGCCCCGACCCGCTCGCCCTGGACCCGTGGTTCCTCGCCGGGTTCCTGCGCGGCAGCGGCAACACCCGGCAGGCCAGCAGCTACGCCTCCCGCGCCACCCGCATCGACATCCGGCGACTGCGGGTCCCGCGCATCCCGCTCGACGAACAGCGGCGCTACGGGGAGCGGTTCCGCGACCTCGCGGAGTTCGAGGTCGCGCTGGAGCACGCGGCGACGCTGGGCAGGCAGTTCGTGCAGGGGACCGTGGACGGCCTCGCGGACGGCACACTCCCGCCGGTGTGAACCGATATCCTGAGCGCTCGTACAGGTCTTGCGGCGATGTTGTGCGCGTCCGAGGGGGGAAGCCATGAGGCGTTCGCGTGCCCTGGCGATCGCGGTCCGGGTCTTCTTCGCGACGATCCCGGTCTGGTCGCTCGGCCTGCTCGGCTGGGTGCCGGCGCTGCGGATCGCCATCGTCCGCCGTCGTGCGCTCGACCGGGCGTTCGCCGCCGCGGCCGCCGTCCTCACCGTCGCCTACGTCGCCGTGATCGGCTCCACGCCGCAGGAGACCACCGACTGGTCGGTCGCGCAGAACGCGTCGTTCGCGCTGCTGCTGCTCGCCCTGGTGCCGGGCGCCGTCGTCCACGCCTGCCTCGCCGACCTGCCGCTGCCGCCCCGGCGCGACGACCACCTCCGGGCCGTGGCCCACGGATACGGGTATCCGGCGCCGGGCCACCACCCGCAGCCCGGGACCGGCTACGGCTCGCCCGGCCCGGTGTACGGGCCCCCGGCGGGCTCCTGGGCGCCGCCGCCGTACGGCCAGGCAGCCCCCGGCGGCTGGGGCGCCCCGGGCGCGACCCACGCCCCCGCCGAACAGCACCACCAGCCGCACGCCCCGGGCGGGCCGCACCACCCCCGGCCCGACGCGCAGCACACCCCCGCCTCGGGCGCACCCCGCACCCCGGCCCCCGGCGCACCGCCGGCATC
>NZ_JAAVJD010000418.1 GCF_012033735.1 Streptomyces lonarensis
GGCGGCGTCCGACCGGCCGCCGGGGGACCGGCCGCACCCCGGGCAGCGGTCGGCACCGGCACCGCCGCTGCCGCCGGCCGGGGAGTCGCCCGGGCAGGCGTCGTGCGGGCAGCGCCCGCCGGGTATCGCCGCCTCGCTCATCCCGCCTCGCCCCCCGCCACCCCGGTGTCCCGTTCCGCCGCCGGTCCCCGCAGTGTCGCCTCCTGGTAGGTGCGCACCAACTGCTCGGCCGTCCGCAGGTTGCACGGCGCGCTCCAGAGGGTGCGGCGGGCCGCGTCGTACAGCGGGGCCGCGTCGCCGAGGCCGAGGCGTGCTGCCTTGGCGCGGTAGGCGTCGAGCCGGCCACGGAGCTCGGCGCGCACCGCCAACGGTGCTGTCACCGCGCTCAACGCCTCCCGGGCCAGGGAGAGTTCCTCATCCGCGCGACGTTCCAGATCGGCGAGCAGCGGAGCCAGCCGCGCCCAGCGGCGGGTCCGCCGGTGCGCGACCGCGGCGGCCAGCCGCTCCTGGAGCACGCCGACCGACCCCTCCACGGGCGGGACGTCCCACGCGGCGATCTTCGCCAGCACCTCGCCGCGCGCGGTGCGGGCCTCCGCCAGTGTGCGGTCCGCGCGGGAGAGGACGTCGCGGACGCGGGACAGTCGCTCGTCGGCGTCCCGGTGGACCGCGATGACGTCCTCCACCTCCCGTCGCGCGTCCTCGACCGCGCGCTCGGCGCGGTCGAACCCGGAGGTGTCGACGCGCCCGCGGCCCGGTTCGCTGCTGCCGCCCACCGGCCGCCACAGCGTGAGGGGGTCGCCCGCCGCACGCGCCCGCAGCTCCGCCAACTCGGCACCGACACCCGCCAGGACGTCGGCCGCGGGGTGCTCGCCCCGGACCGCCCCCACCGACCGGGCGAGCTCCGTCAACCGCCGGAGTTCGGCGGTGAGCAGCTCCACGCGGGCCGGCAGCGCGGACCACACGGCGTCGACGGCCAGGACGACCTCCAGCACCTCGGCGTACCCGTCGGTGGTGCGCGACACCAGCTGCTCCCAGCTGAGCCGTTCCGGCGCCGTGCCCGGTTCCTCCACCGTCAGGCAGTCGCCGGTGAGGAGTTCCGCCAGTTCGACCAACTCGGCCGTGCCCGGGGCGCGTCGCAGCGGCCGGACCGCATGGGCGCGCTCCAGGGTCGCGCGGGCGGTGCAGTGCCACCCCCACAGCCGGGCCAACGTGCGGTCGGCGTCCTCCCAGCGTGCCCGGGTGTCGCCGGTCAACTCGGCGCCGGCGAGCAGCCGCCGTCCGGGATGGTCGCGGAGCGCCAGCAGTGAGGTCTCGATCGCGGACAGTTCGGCGTCCAGCCGGGCCAGCCTGGTCTCCGCCTCCACGGCCTCCATCACCTCGTCCCCTCTCCGTCCCGGTACCGGGGGGCCGGCGGCGCCGGCGACGTCTCGTCGGTGTGGTCGGCGAGCCAGCGGTCGTGCGAGCGCCGCCAGGCGCTGTGCTCGCCGCCCGCGGTGTACTCGGCGAGGACCGCGTTGACCCGCCGCACCAGGTCGACATCCTGCCGTCTCATCGCCACCCCGTAGACCTCGCGGGTCAGCTCCTCGCCGACCGCCTGCACGGCCGGGTCCTGCGCGGCGTGACCGGCGGCGAGCGCGCCGTCGGTGATCAGGGCGTCGGCCTCGCCGAGCTGCAGCAGGACGAGGCAGTCGATGTGGCCGGGCGCGCGGACCGGTTCCAGTTCCAGCTCCGGCCCGCGCTCCTCCAGCAGGGCACGCGCGGTGGTGGTCTCACCGCTGCACACCCGGCGCCCGGCGAGGCTCTCGTCGAAACCGGTGATCTGAGAGCCGCGCGGCACGATGACGCGCTGACCGGTCTCGAAGTAGCCGTTGGAGAAGGCCACGTCGCGCCACCGGTCGCAGGTGACCGACATGGCGCGCACCACCATGTCGATCTCGCCCTCGGCGAGAAGCCGTTGGCGGGCGTCGGTGGGGATCGCGCGGAGGACCACCTTCGGGTCGGGGCCGAGGAGGTCCTCGGCGAGGGCCGTCGCGAGGTCGATGTCGAAACCGGCGATGTCGCCCTCCGGGGTGCGGAACCCCCACAGGTAGCTGCCCTGGTCCACGCCGACGACCAGTTCACCGCGGCGTTGGATGCGGCGCACCGCCTCCCCGGCCTCGGTGGACGGCAGGTAGCTCGCGGTCGCGTCGAGCCCGTCGGAGCACACCTCCCCGGTCGTGGTCACCGGGGGCAGCGGCTCGGGGCGGTCCGCCCTCGCGCCTCCGGGCGGTGGGGCGGGGCGGCCC
>NZ_JAAVJD010000419.1 GCF_012033735.1 Streptomyces lonarensis
GGCGGAACGGCGCCCGCCGCCGGTACGGCCGACGCGGCGCCGGGGGCGCCGGCCACGCGGCGCCCGCGCCGGTCGCCCAGCACACCGGCGCCCAGCACCATCAGCAGGGTCGTCACCGCGACGAACACGAACGACAGCCGCAACGAGCCGACCTGGCCGATCATGCCGATCAGTGTCGGTGCCACCAGCCCGGTGGTGTAGGTGATGGTGGCGACACCGGCGATGGCCTGACCGGGGCGCGGGCCGCTGCGGCCCGCGGCCGCGAACGCCAGCGGCACCACCACCGCGATGCCGACGCCGACCAGCGCGAACCCGGTGATGCCGAGGACCGGCCCGGGGGCCAGCGCCACCGTGGCCGCTCCCAGGGTGGCGAGCGCGCCGCTCGCCCGGACCGCCCGGACCGCGCCGATCCGGCGGACCACGGCGTCCCCGCACAGCCGCGCCGCCGCCATGGTGCAGGCGAACGCGGTGTAGCTGACCGCCGCGAGCGTCTCGGTGCCGCCGGCGACGTCGCGCAGGTAGACGCCGGACCAGTCCATCGAGGCACCCTCGGCTAGCACGGCGCCCATGGCGACCGCGCCGATCAGGACCGCCGAGCGGGGCGGCCGGCTGAAGCGCGGCGGCGGCTCCTCGTCGGGGGAGGGGCGGATGTCGAGCAGGCCCCGGCAGGCGGGCTGCGCCAGGAGAACCAGCAGCACCGCCGTGGCCACCAGGTGCGGCCGGGCGTCGATCCCCAGGTGCACGGCGAGCACACCGCCGGCCGAGCCGAGCAGGGTGCCGACGCTCCACAGGCCGTGCAGGCCCGACATGATCGACCGGCCGTGCCGCTGCTCCACCTCGACACCCTGGGCGTTCATCACCACGTCCGCCATGCCGGCGCTCGCGCCGAAGACGGCGAGCAGCAGGGCGACGGCGGCCGGGTGCGGCGCCAGCGCCGGGAGGGCGACAGCGAGGCACCAGAGGGTGAGCAGTCCCCGCACCGCCGCCCGCGCCCCGAACCGGTGGAGCACGCCGCCGGCGAGCGGCATCGCGAGCGCCGCCCCGATCGCCGGGAAGGCGAGCAGGAGACCGAGCTGTCCGGTGCTCAGTCCGTGGTGCTCATGAATCCAGGGGATGCGGGTGGCGAACGCACCGGCGGCGGCGCCGTGCACAGCGAACACGGCGGAGGTCGAGCGGCGGGCGCGCCGCACGGGGGAGGGCTGCATGGGCGTAAACTATCAGGAAGGTTGCCTGTAAATAAAGCCGTCGCCGCCCCGCGCTCCGGCGCCCCGGGGCGGTCCCGGTCGATCTGCGAGGATCACCGCCATGACACCCGCCCGCACCGCGACCCCCCGTACCGCACGGGCCATCAACGACCGCATCGCGCTCGACCTCCTCGTCGAGCACGGGCCGCTGACCGCCACCCAGCTGCGGGACGCCACCGGACTGTCGCGCCCCTCCGTCGCCGACCTCGTCGGCCGCCTCCAGGAGAACGGGCTCGTGACCGTGGTGGGGGAAGCGGGCAGCGCCCGCCGCGGTCCCAACGCGCGGCTGTACGGCCTGGTCGCCGAACGGGCCCACGTCGCCGCGCTCGACGTCCGACTCGACAGCGCCACGGCGGTCGTCGCCGACCTGGCAGGGCGGACGGTCGCCCGCACCGCGCTGCCGTTCCCGCCCACCGCCCCCGAGGGGGACGCCGCGGGCGCCGACGCCGCCACCGCCGAAGCCGTCCTGCGGGCGCTCGACACCGCGCTGACCCGGGCGGCCGTGGGGGAGCTGCACACGGTGGTGGTCGGCGCCCCCGGCCTGGTCGACCCCGCCACCGGCACGCTCAACCGCGCCGGCGGCGGGCTCCCCGCCTGGCACGCCGAACTGGTCCGGGGCCTGCCCACCCGCACCGGGGCCCGCGTGCGGGTGGAGAACGAGGTCAACCTGGCGGCCATCGCCGAACTCCGGCAGGGCGCCGCCCGGGACCGCGACACCTTCGTGCTGCTGTGGCTGGGCGGCGGCACCGGCGCCGCCCTGGTCCTGGACGGCGCGCTGCGCCGCGGCGCCTCCGGCGGCGCCGGCGAGATCGGCTTCCTGCCCGTGCCCGGCACCGGCGCCCTCCCCGCCCATGACGACTGCGCCGGCGGCCTCCACGCGCTGACCAGCGCTGCGTCCGTCCTGGCGCTCGCCGCCGACCACGGGTTCGCGCCGCAGCCGACCGGTGACGACACCGCCGCGGCGGCCGAGGTCGTCCGGCTCGCGTGCGAGGCGGCGGGCGACCCGGCCGGCGCGGCGGTCC
>NZ_JAAVJD010000041.1 GCF_012033735.1 Streptomyces lonarensis
GGCCCGACGGCGGCCCCTCCGGGGCCCGCCGTCGCCACCGCCCTGACGCACCCCGTTGCCGACCCTGTCGCCGCCGGGTACGACGAGGGCGAGCGGGACACCATCCATCGGCTGATGCGGGACCGCCGCGACATCCAGCACGGCTTCCTGCCCGAGCCGGTCGAGCACGACCAGCTGCTGCGGCTCCTGGAGGCCGCCCACACCGCGCCCGCCGTCGGCCCGGCGCAGCCCTGGGACTTCCTCGTCATCCGCTCCCAGGAGACCCGCACCGCCGTCCACGACCTGGTGCGCCGTCAGCACGAGGAGTACGCCAAGTCGCTGCCGCGCGCCCGCGCGCGGCAACTGCCGGAACCCGCCGCCCGCGCCGTCCTGGAGGCGCCGGTCACGATCGTCGTCACCGCCGACGGCACGCGGGGCGGCCGCCCCGCGCTCGGCCCGCTCGGCGGCCCGGACGCCGCGCCGTACTCCGCCGCCCTCGCCGTGGAGAACCTCATGCTCGCGGCGCGCGCCGAAGGGCTGGGCGTCGGCTGGATCGGCTTCCACGACGACCGTGAACTCGGCGCCGTCCTCGGGCTGCCCGAGCACCTGGAGATCGTCGCCTACCTCTGCGTCGGGCATGTCGACGCCGCGCCGCGCGAGGCGGGCCCGGAGACCGACCCGGCCACCGGCCGTCCGCTCTCCTGGGTGGTGCACGAGGAGTCGTACGGCCGGCGCGCCCTGCCCGGCGCGGCCCCGCACGACCTGCTCGGTGAGACGCTGGCCGCCATCCGGCCGCTGGACGCCCAGTCCCTGGCCGAGGCGTGGGAGCGGCAGCGCCGCATGACCAAGCCGCCCGGGGCGCTCGGCGCGCTGGAGGTCATCTCCGCCCAGCTGTGCGGGCTGACACGCAGCTGCCCGCCGCCCGTCCCCGAGCCCGCCGCGCTCGCCGTCTTCGCCGGGGACCACGGCGTCCACGCCCAGGGCGTGAGCTCCTGGCCGCAGGAGGTGACCGCCCAGATGGTCGCCAACTTCCTCGGCGGGGGAGCGGTCTGCAACGCCTTCGCCGCGCAGGTCGGCGCCGAGGTCTGCGTCATCGACGTGGGGGTCCGCGGCGAGCTGCCGGCGATGCCCGGACTGATGCCACGCAAGGTGCGCGCCGGCACCGGTGACTTCACCGGCGGCCCGGCCCTGACCCGGGCCGAGGTGCTGCGGGCGCTGGAGGTCGGCGTGGAGACGGCGCGCGACCTCGTCGCCGCCGGGAACCGGGCGCTGCTCACGGGGGAGATGGGCGTGGCCAACACGACCGTCTCCGCCGCGCTGACCGCCGTCTTCACCGGTGCCGACGCCGCCGAGGTCACCGGCCGCGGCTCGGGGGTCGACGACGACACCCACGCGCGGAAGGTGGCCGTCGTGCGGGCCGCGCTCGATCTGCACCGGCCGGACCCCGCCGACCCGATCGCCGTCCTGGCCGCGGTCGGCGGACTGGAGCACGCGGCGCTCACCGGTCTGATCCTCGGCGGTGCCTCGATGCGGGTCCCGGTGATCCTCGACGGCGTCACCGCCGGCGCCGCCGCGCTGGTCGCCCGCGCGATCGCGCCCGAGTCGGTCTCCGCGTGCGTCGCGGGCCACCGGGGCGCCGACCCGGGGCACCTCGCGGCACTCACCGCCCTGGGGCTGCGGCCGCTGGTCGACCTCGACCTGCGGATGGGCGAGGGCACCGGCGCGCTGCTGGCGCTGCCGGTGGTGCAGGCGGCCGCGCGGGCCCTGCGCGAGGTCGCCACCTTCGACAGCACGGGCGTCGCCGGCCGCTGACCCGCGCCGCACCACCGGGCGCACCACCGGCCCGCACCGCCGAACGCACCCGCCGTGCGGGCCGTCCCGGCGGCCGGACCGCACGGCGGCCCGCCGCGCCCGGCGACTAGGGTGAGGGCGGCGCGCCGCCTGCCGCCGCACCGCTGAGCACGCCCCAGAGAGGCAGCCGCACCATGTCCTCCTCCCCACCTCCGCCGGGACCGCCCGCCTACCCCGTCGGGCTGCGCCTGGCAGGCCGCCGTGTACTGGTCCTCGGCGGCGGGGCCGTCGCGCGGCGCCGGCTCCCCGCGCTCGTCGCCGCAGGCGCGGACGTGCTGCTGGTCTCGCCCGAGGCCACTCCCACCGTCGAGGCCATGGCGACCGCCGGGGAGATCCGCTGGGAGCGCCGCGGCTACCGCCCCGGCGACCTCGACGGCGCCTGGTACGCGTTGATCGCCACCGACGACCCCGAGGTCAACCACGCGGCCTCCGCCGAGGCGGAGGAGCGCCGGATCTGGTGCGTCCGCAGCGACGACGCCGCGGCGGCCACCGCCTGGACCCCGGCCACCGGCCGCACCGACGGCGTCACCGTCGCCGTCCTCACCGGCCGCGACCCCCGGCGCTCCGCCGCGGTGCGGGACGCCGTGGTCGAGGGACTGCGCGACGGCTCGCTCGCCGCGCCCCGCCACCGCGCCCGCACCCCCGGCGTCGCGATCGTCGGTGGCGGCCCGGGAGACCCGGACCTCATCACGGTGCGGGGCCGCCGACTGCTGGCCGAGGCGGACGTGGTGGTCGCCGACCGCCTGGGCCCGCGCGACCTGCTGGACGAACTCCCGGCCCACACCCGGGTGGTGGACGCGGCGAAGATCCCGTACGGCCGCGCCATGGCCCAGGAGGCGATCAACGAGGCGCTCGTCGAGCACGCCCGCGCCGGGCTGAACGTGGTGCGTCTGAAGGGCGGCGACCCCTACGTCTTCGGCCGCGGGATGGAGGAGGCCAACGCGGTCGCGCGCGCCGGGTTCCCCGTCACCGTGGTCCCCGGGATCACCTCGGCGGTCAGCGTGCCGGCCGCCGCCGGCATCCCGGTGACCCACCGCGGCGTCGCCCACGAGTTCACGGTCGTCAGCGGCCACCTCGCTCCCGACGACCCGCGGTCCCTGGTGGACTGGCCGGCGCTCGCCCGGCTGCGCGGCACCCTCGTGCTGCTGATGGCGGTGGAGCGTGCCGGCGCCATCGCCGAGGTGCTGGTGCGGCACGGTCGCGCCGCCGACACCCCGGTCGCGGTCATCCAGGAGGGCACCACCGCCGCACAGCGGCGGGTCGACGCCACCCTCGCCGACCTGGCCACGACGATCACCGCCCACGCACTGCGGCCGCCGGCCGTCATCGTGGTGGGCGAGGTCGTCGCCGCGGCGGAACCGGCCACGCTCGCCGCGCCGGCGGCCCGGTGCGGCACCGGGGATGCGGCGACGCCGGACGACGCCTCCGGCGCGGCGGGGAGCGCGGGATGACCACCCCCGGCCCCCACCCCGGCCCCGTGCACGTCGCCGACCCGGCGGACCCACGGCTGGCCGACTACACCGACCTCACCGACGTGGCGCTCCGCAGCCGCCGCGAGCCCGCCGAGGGCCTCTTCATGGCCGAGGGGGAGAAGGTCATCCGCCGCGCGCTGCTCGCGGGCCACGCCGCGCGGTCGCTGCTGCTGACGCCCCGGTGGGCGGAGCAGATGCGGGAGGTCTGGGAGAACCTCGCCGCGCCGGTCTACGTCGTGGAGCCCGAGGTCGCCCGAGAGGTGACCGGCTACCACGTCCACCGTGGGGCGCTCGCCGCGCTGCACCGGCCCGTACTGCCGGCCGTCGGCGGCCTGTTGACCGGTGCGGAGGCGGGCGCACCCCGCCGGGTGGCGGTCTTGGAGGACATCGTCGACCACGCCAACGTCGGCGCCGCCTTCCGGAACGCCGCCGCGCTCGGGGTGGACGCCGTCCTGCTGTCGCCCCGCTGCGCGGACCCGCTGTACCGTCGTGCGGTCAAGGTGTCGATGGGCGCGGTGCTGCAGCTGCCGTGGACCCGGTTCCAGTCCTACCCCCGGGACCTCGCCCTCCTCGGGGAGCACGGCTACACCACGGCGGCACTCTGCCTGGCCGACGACTCCGTGACCCTCGACGAGCTGGCCGCCCGGCGACCGGACCGGCTGGCGCTGCTGCTGGGCACCGAGGGGGAGGGGCTGTCGCCGCACGCGCTGCGCGGCAGCGACCTGCGGGTGCGAATCCCGATGACGGCGGGGGTCGACTCCCTCAACGTCGCCGCGGCCTCCGCGGTGGCGTTCTACGCGACCCGGCCCTGACCCCCGCCGAGCGCGGTCAGCCCGAGGCGTCACCGCCGGCCGGCGCGAGCGGCGCCCGCATCACGTGGAGGCCGACGTACCCCTCGGCGGGGTGCAGGAACGCCTCCGGCACGGTGCCCACGACCGAGAAGCCGAGAGTGCGGTAGAGCCGCACGGCGTGCACGTTGGTCTCCACCACCGCGTTGTACTGCATCGCGCGGTACCCGGCGCCCCGCGCCCAGCTCAGGCTCTCCTCCACCAGCGCCCGCCCCGCGCCGCGACCTCCGGCACCCGGGTCGACCATGTAGCTGGCGCTCGCCACGTGCGCGCCGTTGCCGCCCTGGTTCGGGTACATCTTGGCGCTGCCCAGCACCGCACCGCCGTCGTCGACCGCCACCGTCACGCGCGCCGGCGGCGGCAGCATCCACAGCGCGCGCCCCTGCTGCTCGGTGGTGCCGGTGTCGTAGCAGAAGGTGTCACCCGCCGCCACGATCCGATGGAAGAACGGCCAGATCGCCGACCAGTCCCGGTCGGTCGCTTCCCTGATCAGCATGGGCGCCATCGTCTCATCCGCGCCGGCCGGCTCGGTGGGCGCCGTGAGGCGTCCTACGTCACAACGGGCTCTGGCCCTGTGCCGCCGCGATGCCGAGCGCGACCAGGAAGGTCACCGTCACGAAGACCACCACCCGCTGCCGCAGCAACCGGGTGTCCCAGCGCCGCCGCCCGGCAGCAGGCCGGCGGCGCTCCGGCGCGCGCGGCCGCCCACCGCGCGCCGGACGGTCCGGGCGCTGGGCGGGACGGGCCGGCGCGGTGGACCTGCGCGGCGCGGGCGGCGCCGGGGTCTCGCGCGGCGCCACCGCCGCGGCCTGCCGCTGCATCCCGAGACCGGCGCCCCGCGCCTCGCGGGTCGCGATCTCCTTCAGCCGCATGGAGAGTTGCAGGGTGGTCGGGCGCTCCTCGGGCTGCTTGGCCAGGCAGGCGCGCAGCAGCGGGCCCAGCGCGGCGGGCACGCCCCGCAGTTGGGCCTCCTCGTGCACCACCCGGTAGAGCAGGACCTCCGAACTGCCCTCGCCGAACGGCGACTCGCCGAGCGCGGCATGGGCGAGGGTCGCCCCCAGCGAGAAGACGTCGGTCGCCGGGGTGACGGCCACGCCCCGGACCTGCTCCGGCGCGAGGAAGCCGGGGGAGCCCACCGCGGTCCCGACGTGCGTCAGGGTGGAGGCGCCCGTCGCCCACGCGATGCCGAAGTCGATGATGCGCGGACCCTTGGGCGACAGCAGGATGTTGGAGGGCTTGAGATCGCGGTGGACGACGCCCGCCTCGTGGACGGCGACCAACCCCTCCGCCAGCGCCGCGCCGATCGCGGCGGTCTCCGCCGCCGGCAGCGGCCCGTCCGAGGCCACCCGGTCGTGGAGCGAGGGGCCCGGCACGTACTGGGTCGCGAACCACGGCTTCGCCGCGTCGAGGTCGGCCGCCACCAGCCGTGCGGTGCACCCGCCGCGGATGCGGCGCGCCGCGGAGACCTCCCGCGCGAACCGGGACCGGAACTCCGGGTCCTCCGCGAGGTCCGGGCGGATCACCTTCAGCGCGACGCGCTGGCCGCGCCGGTCGGAGCCGAGGTAGACCACTCCCATGCCGCCGGCCCCCAGGCGCCGGTGCAGCCGGAACGAGCCGACGACCCGGGGGTCCTCGCGCCGCAGCCGCATCATCGCCATGTCCATCCCCGTCGCCGGCCCGTTGCACTGTCGCCGACAGCTTACGGACTGAGGGCCCTGGGCGCCGACAGGCCGCGCAGCCGACGCGCCCTTGGGGGACAACCCTGAGACGGGGGAGGGGGAGTCCACCTTCAGGACGACACCGGCCGCGCGCCGTCATCCTCCCGGATGCGCCCGGACGGTACGGCGGGGGGACGACGGCGGCCCGGCCCGCGCCCTAGCGTGGGAACCAGCGGCGGGCAGTCAGCGGTACTCGCCCCCCGAGGCCGACCGCCCGCCGCGACCACGTGACAACTCCCCTCGCCCCGGCCCCGGTCGGCGGGCGGGGGAGACGACGGGACGGCGAGCAGGAGGTGGCGGGAATGGCCCAGGCGGCACCGTCGGCGGCACCGGTGAAGGACCGGCCGCTGGAGTACGGCCAGGCGAACGGCCGCCGCCATCCCCTCGTCGCGCTCGCCATGGTGCTTCCGTTCGCCCTCGCGCTCGCCGTGCTGTTCGGCGGGGTGGAGGCGGTCGTGACACAGGTGTCGTCCGTGGCCGGTGCGATCGGGTGGTGACACCCGGGCCCGGAAGAGCGGCCGGGCCTGCTCGCACCGGATGACGGCCCCGTGGGGACGGGGGTGTCGGACGGCACGGTGGCCGGGGACGGAACAGGTCCCCGGCCACCGTCATTCCCCGGCGCGGACCACCCGCACGGGCGACCCCGCACAGCCGGCAGGAGACAGCACAGCGGCCGAGGAACCGTGGTTCCCCGGCCGCTGCCGGTGGTGGACGATACTGGGATTGAACCAGTGACCTCTTCCGTGTCAGGGAAGCGCTCTCCCGCTGAGCTAATCGTCCGGGAGGACGGTGCCGAAGCACCCGTGCGCGATACTGGGATTGAACCAGTGACCTCTTCCGTGTCAGGGAAGCGCTCTCCCGCTGAGCTAATCGCGCGGGCAACCCCCGAGGGGGCGTGGTGGACGATACTGGGATTGAACCAGTGACCTCTTCCGTGTCAGGGAAGCGCTCTCCCGCTGAGCTAATCGTCCGAGGTGGAGACGGGATTTGAACCCGTGTAGACGGCTTTGCAGGCCGTTGCCTCGCCTCTCGGCCACTCCACCACGAGGGACAGGCCCTCGAGAGCGGACGACGAGACTCGAACTCGCGACATCCACCTTGGCAAGGTGGTGCTCTACCAACTGAGCTACGTCCGCATTGCCGTTCCGGTCCGCTCACGCGTCCCGGCGACGTGGTGAACTCTATCCGATTCCGGTGACAGCTCAAACTCGGTTCCCCACGGGGTGTGCGGCGGACCGGCCCGGGGGTCCGGATGCGGACCCCCGTCCTAGACTCGCTCACGTGCACGAACTCGCCCCCATGGCCCGCTTCGGCGGCCTGCTCGCCACCGACCTGCGCGACGTGACCGACGATCCGCGGGCCCTGTCGTCCAGCGGCTGGTGGGCGGTGGCGGCACGGTACGACGGCGGGTTGGTCTGCGCCCGGTTCGGCGACGTGCGTCCCGCGCCGGTCCCCCCGCCCGGCCGGTGGCGCGGCCCCGCCACCGACGGCTGGCACAGCTCGCTCGACCGGGAGGCCTACACCGCCGGGGTGCGCCGCATCCGCGCCCACATAGCCGCCGGCGAGGTCTACCAGGCCAACCTCTGCCGCGTGCTCTCGGCCGCCGTGGAACCCGGCGCCGACATCGACGCCCTCACCGCGCACCTGGCGGCCGGCAACCCCGCGCCCCACGCAGGGACGATCCGACTGCCGCGCCACGGCGTGGAGATCGCCACGGCCTCCCCCGAGCTGTACCTGCGGCGGACCGGCGACACCGTGGAGTCCGGACCGATCAAGGGCACCGCCCCCACCGCCGGGGAACTGCTCCCCAAGGACCACGCCGAGAACGTCATGATCGTGGACCTGGTCCGCAACGACCTCGGCCGGGTCTGCGCCCCGGGCACCGTCACCGTGCCCGAGCTGTGCGTCACCGAGACCCACCCCGGGCTGGTGCACCTCGTCTCCACGGTGCGCGGCCGCCTCGCCCCGGGCGCCGGCTGGCCCGAGCTGCTGGAGCACACCTTCCCCCCGGGCTCCGTCACCGGAGCCCCCAAGTCCAGCGCCCTGGCCGTCATCGAGGCCCTGGAGACGGCGCCGCGCGGCCCCTACTGCGGCGGGGTCGGCTGGGTGGACGCCGACCGCGGCACCGGGACCCTCGCGGTCGCCATCCGCACCTTCTGGATCGACCGGCCCGCGGACGGGCCCCCACTGCTGCGGTTCGGAACCGGCGCCGGGATCACCTGGGGCTCCGACCCCGACCACGAGTGGCGCGAGACCGAGCTCAAGGCGGCCCGCCTGCTCACCGTCGCGGCCGGCTGAACCCCGGCCGGTGCGGCCGGCCGCGGGGCGCGTCCGACGCGGACCGCGGCACTCCGCCCTAGGCTGGAGGCCGCGGCCCCGTGCCCGGCCCAGCCGTGCGCCCACCGGGCCGCCGACCGACAGCGGCGAGGCGAGGGACACATGCGGATCTGGCTCAACGGCACCCTGCGGACCGAGCAGGAGGCGGGCGTCTCCGTCTTCGACCACGGGCTGACCGTGGGGGACGGCGTCTTCGAGACGATGAAGACCGTGGACGGCGCGCCGTTCGCCCTCACCCGCCACCTCGACCGGCTCGCCCGGTCGGCCGCCGGGCTCGGCCTCCCCGCCCCCGACCTCGCCGAGCTGCGCCGCGCCTGCCACGAGACGGTCGCCGCCTCGCCCCACCCCCTGGGACGGCTCCGCCTGACGTACACCGGCGGCAGCGCCCCGATGGGCTCCGACCGCGCGGAGACGGTCACCCCCACCGTGCTCGCCGCCCACTTCCCGATCACCCGCCGCCCCGACACCACCGCCGCCGTCACCGTGCGGTGGACGAGGAACGAGCGCGGCGCCCTCAGCGGGCTGAAGACCACCTCCTACGGCGAGAACGTCGTGGCGCTGGCCGCGGCACGGGCGCGCGCCGCCACCGAGGCGATCTTCCCCAACACCACCGGCGCGCTCTGCGAGGGCACCGGCACCAACGTCTTCGTCGTGCTGGGCAGCCGCGCCTGGACCCCGCCGCTCTCCTCGGGGGCGCTGGCGGGGGTCACGCGTGCGCTGGTGCTGGAGTGGACCGACGCGCAGGAGGCCGAGCTGCCGATGGACGCGCTGGAGCGCGCCGAGGAGGTCTTCCTCACCTCCACCACCCGCGACGTGCAGGCCGTCGCCCGGCTCGACGGCCGCGACCTGCCCGCCGCGCCCGGCCCGGTGACCGCCGAGGCGATGCGGGTCTTCGCCGAGCGCGCCGCCGCCGACGTCGACCCCTGACGGCCGGCGCCGCCCCCCCCGGCGCCGGTCTCCGGCGGGTCCCGATCCCGGCGGGGGCTGGTCGGTGGCGGCGGACGTGCGCGAGGATGCTGAGGTGACGACCACACTGCGACCCACCGGCCCCGAGGAGCGCGACGCCGCGGGCGGCCGCTCCCGCCGCTACACCATCTCCGTCAACGGCCGCCCCGCCGGCCGGGTCCATCTGGCCGCGGACCCCGGGGACGCCCCGGTGGGCAGAATCCACGAGCTGGTGGTGGACCCCGCCGACCGCCGCCGCGGGCGAGGGACGGTGGCGGCCCTCGCCGCCGAGGAGGTGCTGCGGGGTTGGGGGTGCGGCGCCGTCGAGCTCCGTCTCGACGCCGACGGCAGCGCCGCGCTCCGCCTCGCCGAGCAGCTGGGCTGGGTGGAGCGGAGCCGGAACATGGTCAAGGAGGTCGCTCCCGACGCCGGCGGGCCCGAGCTGCCGGCCGGGGTGGCGCTGCGGGAGATGAGCGCGGCGGAGTACCCGGAGTGGCTGGCTGCCGAGCGGGAGGACTACGTCCGCGCCTGGACCGACCGCGGTCTCCCGCCGGCCGCCGCGGCCCGCCGCGCGGACAGCGCGTACACCCGGCTGCTGGCCGAGGGCCCGGTGACCCCGGGGACCATCCTGCGGGTGCTGGAGATCGGGGGCGGGCGCGCCGGGGCGCTGTGGCTCCGCAACGGCGGGGAGCTTCCCGACGGCGCCGAGTCCTACGTCTACTCGGTGGCCGTCGCGCCGGAGCAGCGGGGCCGGGGGCTGGGCCGCGCCCTGATGGTCGAGGCGGAGCGGGTCTGCGCCGCCGCCGGCCTGCGCCTGCTCGGGCTGCACGTCTTCGCCGACAACACCCCGGCCCGACGGCTCTACGACGCTCTGGGGTACCGCACGGTCACGGTGAACACCGTCAAGCCGATCGGCTGAGCAGCGACTCGGCGATCCCGGTGATCCGCTCGCGCAGCCCCTCCTGGCTCGCCCCGCCGTCGAGCCGCTGCCCATCGATCAGATAGGTCGGGGTCCCCGTGACGCCGAGGGCCGCGCCCTCGGCCTGGTCCGCGTCGACCATGAGCATGTGGCGGCCGTCGATCAGCGCGGTGTCCATCTCCTCGGCGTCGAGACCCAGTTCGGCCGCGAGCTCCAGCAGCACCGGCTGGCCGCGCTTCCCCAGCTCCCCGGTGCGCGCCAGGAGAGCGGCGACGAACGCGTCACCGCGGCCCTGGGCGTAGGCCTCCTCGGCGGCCTGGGCCGCCGCGAGCGCGTGCGGGTGGCGGGGGAGGGGAAAGTGCCGCAGCCGGATGGTCAGGGTCTCGCCGAACCGCTCCCGCAACGCGGCGAGGTCGCTCTGCGCGAGGTGGCAGTCCGGGCACTGGAGGTCGCACCACACGTCGAGGACGGCGGCTCCGGGAGAATCGTTCATGGCCGTATTCTCCCTCCCCTCCGGCGGGCGGCGGCGCCCCGGTCGCGGCCTTGCTGCGGCGGCGGATGCGGCTCACCCCGAAATGTCCCTGACATTCGGCCGGAGGATGGCTGATCCGGGCGTGGCGCGGCAGGATGGAACCATGCTTGGGATGCTGATTTACGCCGTCTGCGGCACGCTCACCGCAGGAGGGCTCTGGTTCGCCTACCGCTCGTTCCGGCGCCGCCGCTACGCGACGGGGCTGCGCACCGCCTCGGTGGCGCTGCTGCCGATGGGCCTGGCCATGACGGGTGTGGTGCGGTTCGTTCTCAACATGACCTTCAATCCGCTCGCGTGGGCCGGTGTCGCACTGGTCGGCCTCGCGGTGGTGCTGTTCATGGTGGCCCGTGCGCTGGATGCCCGGGGTGTCCCGGACGGGGGCTCCGGCCCGACCCCGGGGCAGGAGCCGTCGGCCGTCCCGGCCGCGGCGGCCGGCGGGGAGCTCCCGTCCGCCCCGCGCCGTGAGGCGCCCGCCAAGAAGCAGGCGGGGGGCACCGGGACGGAGGACTTCTCGGACATCGAAGCGATCCTCAAAAAACACGGGATCTGACGAATTAGCAGCCCCTGGGGGCCCTTTGGGCTCGACGGGGGTCTGATCTGCGCCATGATCGCCGGGAGATGGCGTACAGAACACGGGGAGCGATCTCCCCGCTCACGACCGACCGCCCGCCGCTTCCCGGGCGGCGGGCCGAAGAACAGCAGCGCGGCTGCCTCTTCGCCCTTGCCCAACTCCCGCTCATCATCTTCCTTGCGGTGATCGGGACCTTGTTGACCGTCGCGGCGGTGCACGACCTGTTCCTGTTGTGATGCTCCCGCTGTGAGGCCTGCTGGTCCCCGCCGCCCGCCCTCAGCGGGCGGCGTCCGCCTGGCGCTGCCGCGCCCGGTAGGCGGCGACGTGCAGCCGGTTGCCGCAGGTGCGGCTGTCGCAGTAGCGGCGCGAGCGGTTGCGGGAGAGGTCGACGAAGGCACGGCCGCAGTCCGGTGCCTCGCAGTGCCGCAGCCGTTCCAGCTCCCCCGCAACCAGCAGGAACCCCAGCGCCATGCCGCAGTCGGCCGCGAGGTGGTCGGCGAGGGAGGCCCCGGGGGCGAAGTAGTGGACGTGCCAGTCGTACCCGTCGTGGTCGGTCAGCTGCGGGGTGGTGCCGGCCGAGGCCACCATCTCGTTGAGCAGCCCGGCGACCTCCCGTCCCGAGTCGGCGGCCAGGACGCGCTCGAACCGCTCACGGGTGCGGAGCACGCCGTCGAGGTCGGCCTCGGTGAGGTCCGCGAGCACGATGCCGCTGACGGTGAGGGTGCCGACGAACGTGCGGAGGGCGGCGACGTCGGTGAGGCGTTCGCCCTCCCCGGCGGCGGGGGCGGTGTTGAGGAGCTCGACCACGTGGTCCAGCGCGCACCGCGTGTCGTGGTTGATGAGCACCTGGTGGGTCTCCCGGTCCGAGGGCGCGGCGAGTAACCGGGAAACTCTAACGCGCGTGCCGGGTACCGCCGCGTGGTGGTGCGGCGGTACCCGGCACGCGCGGGCCGTTGCCCGGCCCCGCCGTCGCCCCGAGTTCGGACGGCGGGGCCGACGGCCTCAGCTCTCCGCGAGGATGTGGGAGAGCTCGGTGTCGAGGTCGAAGTGGCGGTGTTCGGTACCGGGCGGCACCGCCGCGTCGGTCCGCTTGAGGAAGGACTCCAGAGCTCGGGCGGGAGCCTCCAGCAAGGCCTCGCCCTCGGGCGAGCTGAGGGCGATGCAGACCACCCCCTGACCGTGGCTGCGTGACGGCCACACCCGGACGTCACCGGTGCCGGTGGGCCGGTGGAGCCCCTCGGCCAGCAGGTCGCGGGCGAAGACCCACTCGACGGTCTCCTCCGCTCCGGTGTGGAAGGTGGCATGCACGGCGTACGGATCGCCGGTGTCATACCGCAGTCCTGCGGGTACGGGCAGTGACGACTCGCTCGATACGACGAGGCGCAGGTGCAGCTCGCAGCTGACCGTGGTGTTCATAGGCGCCAATGCCTTTCGCTCAGTGTGCGCTCGGGGCTTCGCACGTCGGCGAGATCGATGTGCCACGTACTGGTGGGTTGTAAACCCTTCTGTGCCATTTGCGAGGTTTGAAGTCATTCGAATGGCGCAGTCTGTGGGGGGTCGGCTCGCCCGCGTGGGTGATTGCGACAAATGTTCGAACATGGTCTCTTGTGGGTGAGGGGGGTCCTGCGGGGTGGGTGGGTGAGGGGTGCGGGGGCACGACGTCGGGTGGGGTAGTCTGTGATCACCGCAGCGGGCGATTAGCTCAGTGGAAGAGCGCTTCGTTCACACCGAAGAGGTCACTGGTTCGAACCCAGTATCGCCCACCGCAACGGCCGAGGGGTCGGAGCTTCGTGCTCCGGCCCCTCGGTGTTTCCGTGTTTCCGCCCGGTCGGCCGACCGGGGTGCGCCCGACCCGCCGGCGTCGCCCGCGGCGGGGGCCGTGAGGGCCCGGCAGGGGTGCAGGTTTGGACGGACGGTGACCGACCTGTATGGTTCTCACGTGCCGCAGGGCACCGACGCGAGGGGCGATTAGCTCAGCGGAAGAGCGCTTCGTTCACACCGAAGAGGTCACTGGTTCGAACCCAGTATCGCCCACCCCTGCGAAAGCCGGTCCGTCCGCAGACGGACCGGCTTTCGCGTGCTCGCGCCGGGTGCGACGCGGGGCCACCCGGGGCCCGGAAAGCGTTTCGCCCCGTGACCACCGCCCTCGGTACGATTCACGCGGCCGCGGCGACCGCCGCGGCGGCTGGGCCTGTGTTGAGGAGAGACCGGTGTCGGACGTCCGTGTGACCATCCATCGCGATTCCGAGCGGGAAGAGCGTGTGGTGACCACGGGCACTACCGCGGCCGCCCTGTTCGAGGGTGAGCGCTCGATCGTCGCCGCACGCGTCGGCGGTGAGCTGCGCGACCTGGCCCACGAGCTGGGTGAGGGCGACGAGGTGGAGCCCGTCGAGATCGGCTCCGCCGACGGCCTCGACATCCTGCGGCACTCCGCGGCCCACGTGATGGCCCAGGCGGTCCAGGAGCTGTTCCCCTCCGCCCGCCTCGGTATCGGCCCGCCCATCCGCGACGGCTTCTACTACGACTTCGACGTCGAGGACCCGTTCAATCCCGACGACCTCAAGCGCGTCGAGAAGAAGATGCAGGAGATCATCAAGCGCGGTCAGCGCTTCGAGCGGCGCGTCGTCAGCGACGACGAGGCCCGGGAGGAACTCGCCGCCGAGCCCTTCAAGCTGGAGCTGATCGGGCTCAAGGGCTCCGCCGCCGAGGCCGCCGAGGGTGCGTCGGCAGAGGTCGGCGCCGGTGAGCTGACCATCTACGACAACGTCGACGCCAAGACCGGCGAGCTGTGCTGGAAGGACCTCTGCCGCGGTCCGCACCTGCCCACCACCCGGCTCATCCCGGCCGTGAAGCTGATGCGCTCCGCAGCCGCCTACTGGCGCGGCAGCGAGAAGAACCCGCAGCTGCAGCGGATCTACGGCACCGCCTGGCCGAGCCGCGACGAACTCAAGGCGCACCTGGAGTTCCTCGCCGAGGCCGAGAAGCGCGACCACCGCAAGCTCGGCGCCGAGCTGGACCTCTTCTCCATCCCCGAGGAGATCGGCTCCGGACTGGCCGTCTTCCACCCTCGCGGCGGCGTCGTCCGGCGCGTCATGGAGGACTACTCCCGCCGCCGCCACGAGGAGTCCGGCTACGAGTTCGTCTACACCCCGCACGCCACCAAGGGCACCCTCTTCGAGAAGTCGGGCCACCTCGACTGGTACGCCGACGGCATGTACCCGCCCATGCAGCTCGACGGGGGACAGGACTACTACCTGAAGCCCATGAACTGCCCGATGCACCACCTGATCTTCGACGCGCGCGGCCGTTCCTACCGCGAACTCCCGCTGCGACTGTTCGAGTTCGGCACCGTCTACCGCTACGAGAAGTCCGGCGTGGTCCACGGCCTGACCCGGGCCCGGGGCTTCACCCAGGACGACTCGCACATCTACTGCACCCGCGAGCAGATGGCGGACGAGCTCGACTCGCTCCTCACCTTCGTGCTCAACCTGCTGCGGGACTACGGCCTGGACGACTTCTACCTGGAGCTCTCCACCAAGGACCCGGAGAAGTTCGTCGGCTCCGACGAGGTCTGGGAGGAGTCCACCGCGGCGCTGCGCCAGGCGGCGGAGAAGCAGGGGCTGGAGCTGGTCATGGACCCGGCCGGCGCCGCGTTCTACGGGCCCAAGATCTCCGTGCAGGCCAAGGACGCCATCGGCCGCACCTGGCAGATGTCCACCATCCAGGTCGACTTCAACATGCCCGAGCGGTTCGAGCTGGAGTACACCGCCGCCGACGGCAGCCGGCAGCGCCCGGTCGTCATCCACCGGGCCCTCTTCGGGTCGATCGAGCGGTTCTTCGCGGTGCTGCTGGAGCACTACGCGGGCGTCTTCCCGCCCTGGCTGGCCCCGGTGCAGGCGGTCGGCATCCCGATCGGCGACGCCCACGTGCCCTACCTCCAGGAGTTCGCCGCCGAGGCGAAGGCGAGCGGGCTGCGCGTCGAGGTCGACGCCTCGTCGGACCGGATGCAGAAGAAGATCCGCAACGCGCAGAAGCAGAAGACCCCGCTCATGATCATCGCGGGTGACGAGGACGTCGCCGCCGGCGCGGTCTCCTTCCGGTACCGCGACGGCACCCAGCGCAACGGGGTGCCCCGCGAGGAGGCACTGGCCGAACTCCGCGAACTCGTGCGGACCCGCGCCCAGATCTGACCGCGGAGTAGGCGGCCGGCTCGGGACCCGAACGGTCCCGAGCCGGCCGCCCGTCCTATGCTGGCCGGCATGACGCGTGAGCCCGAGCAGCAGACCGGCGCCGGGGAACCGGACGGCTACCAACGCCTCTGGACGCCCCACCGGATGGCCTACATCCAGGGCGAGGGAAAGCCCACCGGGCCCGGGGCGGGCGACGGTTGCCCGTTCTGTGCGATCCCCGGACTGGGTGACGAGGAGGGGCTGGTCGTCGCCCGCGGCGAGCACGTCTACGCCGTCCTCAACCTCTACCCCTACAACTCCGGGCACCTGCTCACCGTGCCGTACCGCCACGTCGCCGACTACACCGACCTGACCGGCCCGGAGACCGCCGAACTGGCGGAGTTCACCAAGCGCGCGATGCGGGCGATCCGTGCCTCGGCCGGCCCGCAGGGATTCAACATCGGCCTCAACCAGGGCGACGTCGCGGGCGCCGGTATCGCGGCCCACCTCCACCAGCACGTGGTGCCCCGCTGGGGCGGCGACGCCAACTTCATGCCGGTGGTGGGGCAGACCAAGGTGCTCCCGCAACTGCTCGCCGACAGCCGCGCGGCGATCGCCGCCGCCTGGCCGGCCTGAGGCGACCGCCCCGCGGCCCCGGCGTGCCGGGGGAGAGACCGAGACGGCCGGCGGCCCGGGGGCTGCCCCCGCGGCCACCGGCCGTCCCTCTCGTACGGTCGGTCTCACATGCCGTACTCGTCCGCCTTGCGCGGCTCCACCGCCTGCACCGCGCCGCTCAGCCCCGAGGCACGGGCCTTGAACTGCGAGACGTCCACGTTGTTCTCGGCCAGCACCTTGATGGCGGCCTGATGGGCGACGCGCAGTACGGGCGTCGCCACCCGGAGCGCGTCGTCCGCCATGAACCGGTGCCGCCACGGCTTGGTGGCCCAGACGTGCCGGACGCCGAACGGCTCGGGCAGGCTCATCTTCCCGCCCAGCTCGTCGAGCTTCTTCGGGTTGAAACGGGCCAGCGGGGCCCGGGCCGCCAACCGCACCGTCTCCTTGGCGTCCACCAGCGGCAGGCTCTGCGAGATCTTCGTCCACGGCTTGACCGGGTTGCGGTAGCTGCGGCTCTTGCCCGCCGGCTTGCCGTAGAACCACGGGTGGGTCGGGCCCAGCGCGTGGCCGTTGACCTCGATCCGCAGCGTCCGGTGCAGCACCGTCACGCTGATCAGCATGGTGATGACCAGCCCGCCGTCCCACAGCACGAACTGCACCCCGAGGTAGTGCCGGTCGTTGCTGTCGAACTGCTGCTCGTTGCAGATCCGCTGCACCTCGATGGCGTTGATGCTGTAGGCCTCGACGTTCGGGCCGTCGGGACGCGAGACCGCGCCCGCGCCCTCCCCGACGTGCCGCACCACCCAGTGCTTGATCTCCGGCGGCGACTTGAAGCCGCCGGTGTGCACCGGGGTCCGCTCCAGCATGCGGAGCTGGTCCTGCATGGCGCGCACGACGTCCCAGCTCCGGAACGGGTCGATGTCCTTGCCCGCCTCGGCCGGCACCAGATCCTCCGCCAGCTGCCAGCTGCCCCAGCGCACGCCCATGCCGAGGATGCCCTCGGGGCCCGCGTAGTACGCGACGTTGGACTCCTGCTCCGCGGCGATCTTCGCCAGCCCCAGCCGCAGCCGCTCGGCCTCCGCGTCGTTCGGGTTCTGCGGGACCGCCTCGGGGATCTTCGCCCCCGCGCCGCCGCCGCCGGCGAGGTTGGCCCAGTGGGCCCGCAGGTTCTGCGCCGCCTGCTCGCTGATGCGCTTGGCCCACAGCCAGCCGATGATCGGCGCGGGCAGCACCAGCCACACGTACAGCTGCAGCAGGCCGTTCACCGGCAGTGTCACCACCAGCAGGACCGCCAGCACGGCGAGCGCGATGAGCGCCGCCGTCCCGATCGCCCCCGCGCGCTTGTCTTTCGAGCCGGCCAGCGTCCGGCGGGCCTGGAACAGGCCCAGCCAGACCAGGACGCCGGGCAGGAAGAGGACGCCGCACACCAGCATGATCAACGTCAGCCGGTTGTCGCGCTGCGTCCGAATCCGCTTGGCGGCGATCGCGTGCTCCACCACGGTGTGGGGCTCCACACCGAAGGACTGGATCAGCGGCTTGCGGTCGGAGGCGAGCATCCGTGTCTCCACCGCACGGGTGAAAGCCTCACCCAGGTTCGGTTCCAGCAGCGAGATCTTCGGATCGCTGACCGCGGCCTTGCCGTTCGGGTCCTTGATCGACTTGGCCTCGCCGTCCCGGTAGGCGGTCGCGGCCAGCGCCGAGCCCGCCGCGGTCTGGCCGTGGCCGGCACCCGACAACGGCACCTGCGCGCCGGGGCTGAAGTCGAAGTCCACCCCCACCGAGCGTTTGAGCTCCTCCAGGCCCGCCATCGGTACACCCCCAGCTCGGGATCGGTTCACGTCCGCGTCCGGTCGGCCCCAACGGCCCCCGCGCGAACGGGGGTCGGCCGCCGGCCCCGACGAACCGGGCACGGCACCAGACCAGGGTAGCCGCGGCGGGCCGCGCGCCGGGCTGATCGCACGAAGCCCGTCCGGAACCGACCGGAACCCGCCCCCGCTCCGCCCCCTCGCGGGCTGCGCCGCCCCTGCCGCCCGCTCCCCGGCCCCTTCCTCGCCCCTGTTCCGCCGCCCGCCCGGTGAGCGCCCGGCGACCCCGCCCGTCCGTCCGCTGGCTACGATGGGGCCGCCGGTGGCCGAACGACCACCCGGCCCGCCCCGAGCTGTTGGGAAGACCATGCTCAACAAGTACGCGCGTGCCTTCTTCACGCGTGTCTTCACCCCCCTCGCCGCGCTGCTGATCCGGCTGCGCGTCAGCCCGGACGTGGTCACCCTGGTGGGCACCGGCGGAGTGATGGCGGGGGCCCTGGTCTTCTACCCGCGCGGCGAGTTCTTCTGGGGCACCGTCGTCATCACCCTCTTCGTGTTCTCGGACCTGATCGACGGCAACATGGCGCGGCAACTGGGCCGTTCCAGCCGCTGGGGCGCGTTCCTGGACTCGACGCTCGACCGGCTCGCCGACTCGGCGATCTTCGCCGGGCTGGCGCTCTGGTACGCCGGGCGCGGCGACGACCTCCTCCTCTGCGGCGTCGCCATGTTCTGTCTCGCCTCCGGCCAGGTGGTCAGCTACACCAAGGCGCGCGGCGAGTCGATCGGCCTGCCGGTCAGCGTCAACGGGCTGGTGGAGCGCTCCGAGCGGCTGGTCATCACCCTGGTCCTCACCGGCCTCTCCGGCTTCACCCTCTTCGGCGTGCCGCACATCCAGGTGCTGCTGCCGGTGGCCCTGTGGGTGGTCGCCGTGGGCAGCCTCGTCACTCTCGTCCAGCGCGTGGTGACCGTCCGCCGGGAGTCGGCCGAGGCCGACGCCGCCGAGGCGGCCCGACTGGAGGCCGCGGCACAGGAGGCGGCAGCGGCCGGCAACGCCCGCCCCACCGACCCGGCCGAGGACCCCCGCGGCGCCGACGGCGGTGAGCAGCGATGAGGGAACAGCTGGCGGACACGCTGTACGGCCTCGGTTGGTCCTCGGTCAAGCGGCTCCCCGAACCCGCCGCCGCGGCCCTCGGCCGTGCCACCGCCGACGCCGCCTGGCGCCGCCGCGGCCGGGGCGTGCGGCAGCTGGAGGCCAACCTGGCACGGGTGCGCCCGGGGTCGACCGCCGACGAACTGCGCGAGCTCTCCCGAGCCGGCATGCGCTCCTACCTCCGCTACTGGGTGGAGTCGTTCCGGCTGCCCGTGTGGTCCGAGGACCGGGTCCGCACCGGGGTCCACGTCCACGAGATGTCACGGGTCACCGACACGGTGGCGCAGGGGCGAGGCGTCGTCCTGGCGCTGCCCCACATGGGGAACTGGGACCTCGCCGGGGCCTGGCTGGCCGGCGCCGCCGACCTGCCCTTCACCACCGTCGCCGAGCGGCTGCGGCCCGAGACCCTCTACGACCGGTTCGTCGCCTACCGCGAGGGGCTGGGGATGGAGGTGCTGCCGCACACCGGCGGCTCCGCCTTCGGCACCCTCGCCCGCCGGCTCCGCGCCGGCGGCGTGGTCGCGCTCGTCGCCGACCGCGACCTCTCCGCGTCCGGGGTCGAGGTCGACTTCTTCGGCGAACCGACCCGCATGCCGGCCGGGCCCGCGCTGCTCGCCCAGCAGACCGGCGCCGCGCTCTTCCCCGTCACCCTCTGGTACGACACCACCCCCGTCCTCCAGGTGCGTGTCCACGACCCCGTCGAGGTCCCGGACGAGGGGACCCGCGCGCAGCGCGGCGCCGCGATGACCCAGCGGCTGGCCGACGAGTTCGCCGCCGGCATCGCGCGCCACCCCGAGGACTGGCACATGCTGCAGCGGCTGTGGCTGAGCGACCTCGCCCGGGGAGGGACAGCGTGAGGATCGGCATCGTCTGCCCCTACGCCTGGGACGTCCCCGGCGGCGTCCAGTTCCACGTCCGCGACCTCGCCGAGCACCTCATCCGCCTCGGCCACGAGGTGTCGGTGCTCGCCCCGGCCGACGACGAGTCAGGACTGCCCGCGTACCTGGTCTCCGCCGGGCGCACCGTCCCGGTGCCCTACAACGGGTCGGTCGCCCGGCTGAACTTCGGTCCGCTCTCCGCCGCGCGGGTCCGCCGCTGGGTCCTCGACGGCGACTTCGACGTGCTCCACGTCCACGAGCCGGCGGCGCCCTCGCTGGCGCTGCTGACCTGCTGGGCGGCGCGGGGACCGATCGTCGCGACCTTCCACACCTCCAACCCCCGCTCGCGGGCGATGATCGCCGCCTACTCCATGCTGCAGGCGGCGCTGGAGAAGATCAGCGCGCGGATCGCCGTCAGCGAGTACGCCCGCCGCACCCTCGTGGAGCACCTCGGCGGTGACGCCGTCGTCATCCCCAACGGCGTCGACGTCGACTTCTTCGCGCGCGCCGACACCCGGCCCGAGTGGACCGGCACCCCCGAGGCCCCGACCATCGGCTTCGTGGGGCGGATCGACGAACCCCGCAAGGGACTGCCCGTCCTGATGCGGGCCCTGCCCGAGATCGTGGCGCAGCGCCCGGGCACCCGGCTCCTGGTCGCCGGGCGCGGCGACGCCGAGCAGGCCGTGGCCTCGCTGCCCGCCCGTCTCCGCGACCACGTGGAGTTCCTCGGCATGGTCAGCGACGAGGACAAGGCGCGCTTCCTGCGCTCCGTCGACCTCTACGTGGCACCCAACACCGGCGGTGAGAGCTTCGGCATCATCCTGGTGGAGGCGATGTCCGCCGGGGCGCCCGTCCTCGCCAGCGACCTGGACGCCTTCGCCCAGGTCCTCGACCAGGGGGCCGCCGGCGAGCTCTTCGCCAACGAGGACGCCGACGCCCTCGCCCGCGCCGCCGTCCGGCTGCTGGGGGACCCGGCCCGCCGGGACGCGCTGCGGGAGAGCGCCTCCGCCCACGTGCGCCGGTTCGACTGGACCACGGTGGGCGCCGACATCCTCGCGGTGTACGAGACCGTCACCGAGGGCGCGGTCGCCGTCGCACCCGACGAGCGCACCACCCCGCGCGGGTAGCCTGTCCCCTCGTGACGACCCTGATCATCATCTGCGCCGTACTGCTCCTGACGGGGGTCTACCTCAGCTGGACCGCGGGCCGCCTCGACCGGCTCCACACCCGGATCGACGCCGCCCGGGCCGCGCTCGACGCCCAGCTGCTGCGCCGGGCCTCCGTGGCGCAGGAGCTGGCGACCTCCGGCGTCTTCGACCCGGCCGCCTCGATGGTGCTCTACCAGGCCGCCCACGCGGCACGGCAGGCCGAGCCGGACCACCGCGAGGTCGCCGAGAGCGAGCTGAGCCAGGCGCTGCGGGCGGTCTTCGGTGAACCCGGCCAGGTCACGGCGGTCCGCGAGGCGCCCGGGGGAGCGGAGGCGGTGGCCGAGTTGGGCGCCGCGGTACGCCGCGTCCCCATGGCACGGCGGTTCCACAACGACGGGGTACGTGCCGCGCGGGCGCTGCACCGCCACCGCAAGGTCCGCTGGTTCCGCCTCGCCGGCCACGCGGCGTTCCCCCTGGCCTTCGAGATGGACGACGAACCGCCCGCGGCGCTCGCCGCCCGCGCCGCGGACCCGGGAGCCGCCCGGGGCGCCTGACCGGGGCCAAAGTCCCTCGCGGGCGGTCCACCGCTCCCGGATTGGCCCTTTGCGGCAGGGGTCGGCGTCCGCTTTCATCGTGGACGGACCGGTTCCCGTCCGCGCCCCCGGCACCCGGTGGGCGGCCACCGCGGGCCACCGGTCGCGGGACGCGTCGGCCGGACTCCGGCGGGCGCGCCACCGGCACCCGACAACCGACGAGAGGTCGCCCCGTGTCCACCACGCCCCCCAGCACGTCCGACGCCACCACCGGTACCGCCGCCGAGACCGGCACCGCGCGGGTCAAGCGCGGCATGGCCGAGCAGCTCAAGGGCGGCGTCATCATGGACGTGGTCACGCCGGAGCAGGCGAAGATCGCCGAGGACGCCGGCGCGGTCGCGGTGATGGCGCTGGAGCGGGTGCCGGCCGACATCCGCAAGGACGGCGGCGTCGCCCGCATGTCCGACCCGGACATGATCGAGGGGATCATCGAGGCCGTCTCGATCCCCGTCATGGCCAAGTCCCGCATCGGCCACTTCGTCGAGGCCCAGATCCTCCAGGCGCTCGGCGTCGACTACATCGACGAGTCCGAGGTGCTGACCCCGGCCGACGAGGTCAACCACAGCGACAAGTTCGCCTTCACCACCCCCTTCGTCTGCGGCGCCACCAACCTGGGTGAGGCGCTGCGCCGCATCGCCGAGGGCGCTGCCATGATCCGCTCCAAGGGCGAGGCCGGCACCGGCAACGTCGTCGAGGCGGTCCGCCACATGCGGCAGATCCGCGGCGAGATCGCCCGGCTGCGCGGCTACGACCGCAACGAGCTGTACGCCGCCGCCAAGGAGCTGCGCGCCCCCTACGAGCTGGTCGCCGAGGTGGCCGCGCTCGGCAAGCTCCCGGTGGTGCTCTTCTCCGCCGGCGGCGTGGCCACCCCCGCCGACGCCGCGCTGATGCGGCAGCTCGGTGCCGAGGGCGTCTTCGTCGGCTCCGGCATCTTCAAGTCCGGCGACCCGGCCAAGCGCGCCGCGGCGATCGTGAAGGCCACCACCTTCTACGACGACCCGAAGGTCATCGCCGACGCCTCCCGGGCGCTGGGCGAGGCCATGGTCGGCATCAACTGCGACGACCTGCCCGACAGCCAGCGGTACGCCGACCGCGGCTGGTGACCCCGGCCACCGGCCGCGCCGCCCGCTGACGGCGACGCGGCCGGCCCCGACGCGACCGACCCCGGCGGGCGGGCCGTGCCCCGGCACGCCCCGCCCGCCGCACCCGTTCCCGAAAGGCCAGCCGTGACCATCCCGAACCCCGCCGATGCCGTGCTCCGCCCCGCTGTGGGGGTGCTCGCCCTCCAGGGCGACGTCCGTGAACACCTGGCGGCGCTGACCGCCGCGGGCGCGCGGGCGACGACGGTCCGACGCCCCGAGGAACTGGCCGCCGTCGACGGCCTGGTGATCCCGGGCGGCGAGTCCACCACGATCTCCAAACTGGCGGTGGCCTTCGGGCTGATGGAGCCGCTGCGCGACCGGGTGCGCGCCGGGCTGCCGGTCTACGGCTCGTGCGCGGGCATGATCATGCTGGCCGACGGCATCCTCGACCCCCGCTCCGGGCAGGAGACGGTCGGCGGCATCGACATGGTCGTGCGACGCAACGCCTTCGGGCGGCAGAACGAGTCCTTCGAGGCGGAGATCGCTCTCGCCGGCATCGAGGGCGGCCCGGTGCACGGCGTCTTCATCCGCGCCCCCTGGGTCGAGTCGGTCGGCGCCGGGGCCGAGGTGCTGGCGTCCTACGAGGGCCACCCGGTCGCCGTGCGGCAGGGTCCGCTGCTCGCCACCGCCTTCCATCCCGAGCTGACCGGGGACACCCGGGTGCACCGGCTCTTCACCGACATGGTGGCGCTCGCCGCCGGGGCACCGGACGTCGCGGGCGAGGCCGCGGGAGCCGGGCGGTAGGATTCCGGTCCCGGTACTGTTGGTGACTGTGAAGGAGCGAGGCTGTGTCCGGCCACTCTAAGTGGGCAACCACAAAGCACAAGAAGGCCGTGATCGATGCCAAGCGCGGCAAGCTCTTCGCCAAGCTGATCAAGAACATCGAGGTCGCGGCGCGCACCGGCGGGGCCGACCCCGACGGCAACCCGACACTCTTCGACGCCATCCAGAAGGCGAAGAAGAGCTCGGTGCCCAACAAGAACATCGACTCCGCCGTCAAGCGCGGCGCCGGGATCGAGGCCGGCGGCGCCGACTACGAGACGATCATGTACGAGGGCTACGGCCCCAACGGCGTGGCCGTGCTCATCGAGTGCCTCACCGACAACCGGAACCGCGCCGCCTCCGACGTCCGGGTCGCCATGACCCGCAACGGCGGTTCGATGGCCGACCCGGGCTCGGTCTCCTACCTCTTCAACCGCAAGGGCGTCGTCGTCGTGCCCAAGAGCGGCCTGAGCGAGGACGAGGTCCTCGGCGCGGTCCTGGAGGCCGGCGTCGAGGAGGTCAACGACATCGGTGACTCCTTCGAGGTGCTCAGCGAGGCCGGCGACCTCGTCGCCGTGCGCACCGCGCTCCAGGAGGCGGGGATCGACTACGACTCCGCCGAGGCGAACTTCGTCCCCACCATGCAGGTGGAGCTCGACGAGGACGGCGCGCGCAAGATCTTCAAGCTGGTCGACGCGCTGGAGGACAGCGACGACGTGCAGAACGTCTTCGCCAACTTCGACGTCTCCGACGAGGTCATGGAGAAGGTCGAGGCCTGAGAAGCCGGCGGCACCCGCGGACCACGGGCGGCACGCCCGGCGCCCTGACCGGCGCCGGGGGCCGCCCGTCCGTGGTGTCCGGGCCGGTCCGCCGCCCGGCCGTCGCCGCCCCGTCCGCACCCGCCGGTCGCCCGTCCGCCGCCGGTCGCGCCCGGCGCGTGACACGGCCCGGCCCGCTGCCGCTCGCTGTCGGTGGGGGCCGGTAGCCTGCTCCAAACAGGCCCGAGAAGGAGGCGCGTTGCGAGTTCTGGGGGTCGATCCCGGCCTGACCAGGTGCGGTGTCGGGGTCGTCGAGGGCGAGGCCGGCCGACCGCTACGGATGGTCGGCGTCGGAACGCTCCGCACGCCCGTCGAGGCGGACGTCCCGGAACGGCTGCGGCTCCTGGAGGTCGGCCTGGAGGAGTGGTTGGAGACCCACCGACCCGAACGCGTCGCCGTGGAGCGGGTCTTCAGCCAGCACAACGTCCGCTCCGTCATGGGCACCGCCCAGGCCAGCGCGGTGGCGATGCTCTGCGCCGCCCGCCGCGGCCTCCCGGTCGCCCTGCACACCCCGAGCGAGGTCAAGGCCGCCGTCACCGGCAGCGGCCGAGCCGAGAAGGCACAGGTCGGGGCGATGGTCACCCGGCTGCTCCGCCTGACCGAACTGCCCCGGCCCGCCGACGCCGCCGACGCCCTCGCCCTCGCCATCTGCCACATCTGGCGGGCACCCGCCCAGCACCGCCTCGCCCACGAGACCGCCAGGGCCCGGACCGCCGCAACCCGTCTCCCGAAGGGCGCCCGTTCATGATCGCCTCCATCCAGGGCACCGTCGCCGCACTCGCACCGGACGCCGCCGTCGTCGAGGTCGGCGGCTTCGGGGTGAGCGTCCAGTGCGGCCCGGGGACCCTCGCCTCGCTGCGGCTCGGCGAGAGCGCCCGGCTGGCGACCTCGCTGGTCGTGCGGGAGGAGTCGCTGACGCTGTACGGCTTCGCCGACGATGACGAGCGGCAGACCTTCGAGCTGCTGCAGACCGCCAGCGGGGTCGGCCCCCGGCTCGCGCAGGCCATGCTCGCGGTCCACACCCCGGACGCGCTGCGCGCCGCGGTCGCCGCGGGGGACGAGAAGGCCCTCACCGCTGTCCCCGGCATCGGCAAGAAGGGGGCGCAGAAGCTGCTGCTCGAACTCCGCGACCGCCTGGGCGCCCCCACCGGCGGCCCCGTCCGGGCCCCCGCCGCCGCCCGCGGCCCGTCGCCGTGGCAGGAGCAGCTGCACGGCGCGCTGGTCGGGCTCGGCTACGCCCCGCGCGAGGCCGACGAGGCGGTCACGGCCGTCACCCCCCGTGCCGAGGCGGAGGCGGCCGAGGGCCGGACCCCGGAGACGGGCGCCCTGCTGCGGGCCGCCCTCCAGTCGCTGGGCCGCCCCCGCTGACGCGCCCGGCGCCCGACCGTGCGCCCCGCCCGCAGCCGTCCGCCACCGTCACCTCCCGACCGCCGAGCCCCGAGGAACCCCGATGATCCGCACCTCCCCACCGGCCGCCCGCCCCTGCCGGGGGGTGCCGGCATGAGCGCGGAACCCGGCGGGGAGCGGCTCGTCGACCACGAGGCCGACAGCGAGGACCGCGCGGTCGAGGCCGCGCTCCGCCCGCGCCAGCTCGGCGAGTTCATCGGCCAGGAGCGGGTCCGCCAGCAGCTCGACCTGGTGCTGCGGGCCGCGCGGGAGCGCGGCGCCACCGCCGACCACGTCCTGTTGTCGGGGGCGCCCGGTCTCGGCAAGACGACGCTCTCGATGATCATCGCCGCCGAGATGGGCGCCCCCATCCGGATCACCTCCGGCCCCGCGATCCAGCACGCCGGGGACCTCGCCTCGATCCTCTCCTCGCTCCAGGAGGGAGAGGTCCTCTTCCTCGACGAGATACACCGCATGTCGCGGCCGGCCGAGGAGATGCTCTACATCGCGATGGAGGACTTCCGCGTCGACGTCATCGTCGGCAAGGGACCGGGGGCCACCGCGATCCCGCTGGAGCTGCCGCCCTTCACCCTCGTCGGCGCCACCACCCGCGCCGGGCTGCTGCCTCCGCCGCTGCGTGACCGGTTCGGCTTCACGGCGCACATGGAGTTCTACGCGCCGGCCGAGCTGGAGCGGGTCGTGCACCGCAGCGCCGGCCTGCTGGACGTGGAGGTGGACCCGGCCGGAGCCGCCGAGATCGCTGGGCGGTCGCGCGGCACCCCCCGGATCGCCAACCGGCTGCTGCGTCGGGTCCGGGACTACGCCCAGATCAAGGCGGACGGCTCCATCGGCCAGGAGACGGCCTCGCGCGCCCTGGAGGTCTACGAGGTGGACCAGCGCGGGCTGGACCGGTTGGACCGCGCGGTGCTGGAGGCGCTGCTGAAGCTCTTCGGCGGCGGGCCGGTCGGGCTGTCGACCCTGGCGGTCGCGGTGGGGGAGGAGCGCGAGACGGTGGAGGAGGTGGCCGAGCCGTTCCTCGTCCGGGAGGGGCTGCTCGCCCGGACGCCCCGCGGCCGGGTCGCCACCCCGGCCGCCTGGGCGCATCTCGGTCTGACACCGCCCGCGCAGCAGGCCGGGCAGCCCGGTCTCTTCGGCGGCTGAGCCGGCGGCGGCGCCCGCCCGTCGCACGGTGAGGACGGGCGGGCGGTGGCGGCCGCGGAGGTCGCGGCCCGGCGACTTCCCGGCCACGGTGGTAACACGATCGCGCTTCGGGAACCCCGGCGTGTGTCCGCGACGTTGTTCCCCTGGTGAAGCCTCGCTTAGACTGCGCCGACGCCACCCCCGACGAGTGGTGATCCCACCCCAGACCAGGTCGAACGCTCGACGCTCGGCCGCGCTAAGGAATGTCCTCCGCCGTGGAACTTCTTCTTCCGTTCATCCTGCTCATCGGTGTCATGCTTCTCATGACCCGATCGGCCAAGAACAAGCAGCGCCAGGCTATGGAGATGCGCAATTCCATGGAACCCGGCACCGGTGTCCGTACGATCGGCGGTCTCTACGCCATGGTCGTCGAGGTCCGCGAGGACGCCGTCCTGCTGGAGTCCGAGGACGGCTCGCAGCTGCTGTTCGCCAAGAACGCCATCGGCGCGGTGCTGGAGCCCGAGGAGTACGAGCGCATCCTCAACGGTGACGACGGTTACGACGCCGAGGACGCCCCGGTGGTTCCCGACGACGCCTCCTCGCTGACCGGCACCGACGACGAGCGTGACGCCTCCGACGAGCGCCGCATCGGCCTCGAGAAGGACGGCGACGCCGAGGGCACCCCGAAGCCCGAGGGCACCGATTCGCAGGACGCCCCGTCCACCGGGACCGAGGACACCAAGTCCCCGGGGTCCGCCCGCGACGGCGAGAACGGGTCCAAGCCCTGACCGCACACTGACGCCGGCTCGCGGGCCGGCGTCAGTGCCGTAGGTCATGCCCATTCATCCCGTGAACCGTGCCGCCACCACCGGGCGCGGTGCCGTTGGACAGAGAGAGACGAAAAGGTGGCTGGACCCAACCAGGGCCTCAGGTCTTCCCAGAAGAAGGAATTCAGGTCCACGCAGGCCAAGCCCGGCCGCGCGCTCCTCCTGATCCTGCTGCTCGCCGTGATGCTCACCGGCGGCATGCTGCTTTCCGGGGAGAAGTCCCCCCGGCTGGGAATCGACCTCGCCGGTGGCACGAGCATCACACTCACCGCCACGTCCGACGCCCGCAACGAGGGCGCGGTCAACTCGACCAACCTCAACACCGCCGTGGACATCATCGAGCGCCGTGTCAACGGCCTCGGTGTCTCCGAGGTGGAGGTGCAGGCGCAGGGCGACCGCAACATCATCATCAACATCCCCCAGGGCACCGACGAGCAGCAGGCGCGCGAGCAGGTCGGCACGACCGCGCAGCTCGGCTTCCGTCCCGTCCTGGATGCCCAGATGGTGGGGCAGCCCGGCGAGGAGCTTCCCGAGGAGGAGGAGCCGCCGGCCGAGGAGGAGGCCGAGACCGACGAGGGCGCGGACACCCCCTCGGACGACCCCGAGGGCGAGGAGTCCGAAGAGGGCACCGGGTCCGACGGCACCGGGTCGAGCGACAACAGCCTCCCCGAGTTCTCCGCCCCCGGCGCCGTGACCGGCGCCACCCAGGCGGCCTTCCGCACCCAGGACGACTCCACCGAGGAGCCCGCCGACGAGGAGTCCACCGAGGAGGAGCCCGCCGAGTCCACCGAGGACGGCGCCGAGCAGCCCGGTGGTCTCGGGGCCCAGCTCGCCGAGCTGGACTGCACCACCGTCGAGGCGCGGCTCGCGAGCAGCAACGAGAACGCGGCCATGGGCGACGAGGAAGCCATCGTGGCCTGTGACTCCGAGGGCCTGGTGAAGTACGAGCTCGGTCCGGTCGCGGTCCCCGGCACCGACGTCAGCTCCGCCGACTCCGTCTACGACAACCAGTCCGGACAGGGCTGGATCGTCAACATGGAGTTCAACTCCGCGGGCGCGACGAAGTTCGCGGACATCACCAACGAGCTGCGTACCCAGATGCAGCCGCGCAACCAGTTCGCGATCACGCTGGACGGCGAGGTCGTCTCGGCGCCCCGCGTCAGCGAGCGGCTCGCGGGCGGTTCGGCCACCATCTCCGGCACCTTCGACGAGGAGTCCTCCGGGGAGCTCGCCAACATCCTGAAGTTCGGCGCCCTCCCCATCAGCTTCGAGGAGGGGAACTACAGCACCATCTCCGCCTCGCTCGGCGGTGACCAGCTCAAGGCCGGTCTGATCGCGGGCGGCATCGGGCTGCTGCTGGTCTTCGGCTACCTGCTGTACTACTACCGGGCGCTCTCGCTGGTGGCGATCATCAGCCTCGCCGCCATGGCCTACCTGACCTACGCGATCATGACGTTGCTGGGTCCGGCCATCGGGTTCGCGATGAGCCTGCCCGCCATCTGCGGTGCCATCGTCGCCATCGGTATCACGGCGGACTCGTTCATCATCTACTTCGAGCGCATCCGCGACGAGGTGCGCGAGGGCCGGCCGGTCCGCGCCGCGATCGAGCGGGCGTGGCCCCGTGCGCGCCGCACCATCGTCGTCTCCGACGTGGTCTCCTTCCTGGCCGCGATCGTGCTGTTCCTCGTCTCCGTCGGCTCGGTGCAGGGCTTCGCCTTCGTGCTCGGCCTGACGACGGCGCTGGACCTCATCATCGTGTTCCTGCTGACCAAGCCGCTGGTCACGCTCGCCGCGCGTCGGCCGTTCTTCGCCAAGGGGCACAAGTGGTCCGGGCTCGACCCGAAGCGGTTGGGCGCCCGTCCGCCCATCCGGCGCTCCACACGCCGCCCCACCACCGTCCCCGCCGAACCGAAGGAGGCATGAGATGGCACGGCTGAGCACGCTCGGCGCCAGGCTGTACCGTGGCGAGACCGCCTACGACTTCGTCGGCAAGCGGAAGTTCTGGTACGCCATCTCCGTCCTGCTCGTCATCGTCTCCCTGACCGGTCTCGGGGTGCGCGGACTCTTCCTCGGCGTCGAGTTCCAGGGCGGCGCGGTCTACAACACACCGGACAGCAGTTCACTGACGGTGGAAGAGGCCCGGGAGGTCGTCCGCGAGACCGTCGACCAGGAAGCGCGGGTGCAGACCGTCGGCGACAGCGGGGCGCTGCGCATCCAGGTGACCGACCTGGAGACCGAGCAGTCCGACGTGACGCGCGCCGCGATCGCCGACGCCGCGGGCGTCCCGGTCGAGCAGGTGGACGCGGAGCTGGTCGGCCCCAGTTGGGGCGAGCAGATGACCGAGAAGGCATTCCAGGGCATGATCATCTTCATGGTCCTGGTCTGCGTCTACCTGGCCATCACCTTCGAGTGGCGCATGTCGTTGGCGGCGATGGTCGCCCTGCTCTTCGACCTGATCATCACCATCGGGGTGTACGCCCTGGCGGGATTCGAAGTGACACCGGGGACGGTGGTCGGTCTGCTGACCATTCTCAGCTACTCGATCTACGACACCGTGGTCGTCTTCGACAAGGCGCAGGAGAAGACGGCGGACCTGGAGAAGCAGTCCCGGTTCACCTACGGGGAACTCAGCAACCAGGCCGTCAACGCGACGATCGTGCGCTCGATGAACACCTCCATCACCGGTGCGCTGCCGGTGGCGGCGCTGCTGTTCATCGGCACCGGCCTGCTCGGTGGCGGCATGCTGAAGGACATCGCGCTGCCGCTGCTGGTCGGCCTGATCGCCGGCACCTACTCCTCGCTGTTCATCGCCGTCCCCGTGGTGGTGGACTTCAAGCTGCGGGACCCGGCCATCCGCGGCCACGAGCGCAACGTCCTGGCCAAGCGCGCGGAGCGTGGCGGCAGCGCGCCGTCGCCGGCCGCCGGCCAGCCCAAGAGCGGGCTGCCCGGCCAGGGCGGCGAGGACCGCACGGAGGAGGAGGCGGACGCCGCGGCGCACGCCGCCGCCACCGGGCAGGTCACCGTCGAGCGCCGGCAGCCCGTCTCCCGCGGCCGCAACCGCGGCCGCCCGTCGGGGAAGCGCCGATGAGCGGGGTGGAGACAGCGGCTCCGCTGGCCGGCGGTGACCGCGAGCTGCTCCTCAACGGCATCCGGGACGTCCCGGACCACCCCAAGCCGGGCGTGGTGTTCAAGGACATCACCCCGTTGCTGGCCGACCCGCGCGCCTTCTCGGTGCTCACCGACGCGTTGGCCGCCGCGGTGACGCGCCACGGCGCCACGGCGGTCGCGGGGCTGGAGGCGCGAGGGTTCATCCTCGCCGCCCCGGCCGCGCTCCGGGCCGGCGTCGGCTTCGTCCCCGTCCGCAAGGCGGGGAAGCTGCCCGGCGAGACGGTGGGGGAGAGCTACGAGCTGGAGTACGGCACCGCCGAGGTGGAGCTCCACGCCGACGCCACCGGCCCCGGGGACCGGGTGCTCGTCATCGACGACGTGCTGGCGACCGGCGGCACCGCCGAGGCGTCGGTGCGGTTGATCCGCCGGACCGGCGCCGAGGTCGTGGGCGTCACCGTGCTGCTGGAGCTGGGGTTCCTCGGCGGTCGCGAGCGGCTGCTGGAGACCCTGGACGGGACTCCGCTGGAGTCGCTGATCACCGTGTGAGCCGGGGCCGGCGCAGTCGCCGGTCCGTGCGAGCCGCCGAGGGGCGTGCGACCGATCGGTCGCACGCCCCTCGGCGTGTCCGGAGCGGGGCGTCCGGACCGGCCCGTCACTCTCTCCGCCGTGCGGCCCGCCGCTGACCGGGAACGCCTCCTTCCGGAACGCCCCGCACATGCCCGGACACCCGGCGCGACACGCCGTCCCGCCGGGCGGCGAACCGGCCCGCGCAGGCGCCCGGCCAGCCCCGTCGGACGGGCCGGGCGTGCCCCGCGGTCGCTACCATGGCAGTCCGATCGTCTCCCGGGAGTGCACTTGCCAGACGAGCCCACACCGCGCACCCCCGCCGGGCGGCCCCAGGGCGAGCAGGCCCGGGTCCGCGCC
>NZ_JAAVJD010000420.1 GCF_012033735.1 Streptomyces lonarensis
GTGCTGTCGGGGCCCGGCCGTTCGCGCGCCCGCGCCCCCGCGGTGAGACAGCGTCAGCTGTTCGGCGACAGCAGCTTGGGGGACAGCGCGCCGCAGGGGATGAGGTCTATCTCCGCCCCCGACGACCGCAACGGAGAGTGTCGAACGTGCGCATCGACCTGCATGCCCATTCCACCGCTTCCGACGGCACGGACTCCCCCGCCGACCTCGTCCGGGCCGCGTCGGCGGCCGGGTTGGACGTGGTGGCCCTCACCGACCACGACACCGTGGCGGGCTACGCCGACGCGCTGGCCGCCCTGCCCGCCGGGTTGACGCTCGTCACGGGCGCGGAGTTCTCGTGCCGGCTGGGCGGGGTCAGTCTCCACATGCTCGGCTACCTCTTCGACCCGACCGAGCCGGCGCTCGCCCGGGAGCGGGAACTGCTGCGGGACGACCGCGTGCCGCGTGCCCGCCGAATGGTCGAACTGCTGCGGGAGAACGGGGTGGAGATCGACTTCGAAAGGGTGCGGGAGATCGCGGGTCCCGACGGCAGTATCGGTCGGCCCCACATCGCCACCGCCATGGTGGAGGCCGGGGTGGTCGCGACGGTCTCGGACGCCTTCACCCCGGAGTGGATCGGCGACGGCGGCCGGGCGCACACCGGCAAGCACGAGTTGGACGCGGTGGAGGCGGTGCGCAGGATTCACGCGGCCGGCGGGGTGGCGGTCTTCGCCCACCCGTTCGCGGCGTCCCGGGGTGCCATCGTGACCGAGGAAGAGCTGGCCACGCTCGCCGAGGCCGGGCTGGACGGCGTGGAGGTGGACCACCTCGACCACGACCCGGCCACCCGCGACCGGCTCCGGTCGCTGGCGAAGGAGTTGGAGCTGCTGCCGACCGGGTCCAGCGACTACCACGGCTCGAGGAAGCTCGCGGCGCTCGGGGAGTGCACGACCGACCCGGCCGTCTACGAGGCGCTCGTCGCCCGGGCGACCGGCGCCCGGCCCGCGACCGGTCCCGCCTGACCCCCGTCCGCCGACCGGCGCGCTCCGACCGGCACGCCCCGACCGGCCCGCACACGCCCGACGCTCCGCGGTCCGCCCGCGGTCTCAGCCCCGGGCGTCGGCAGCCGTGGCCCGGGGCAGCGCCGCGGCGCTCTCCACCTCGCGCCAGAACGCCAGGAAGGCCGCCGCAGTCGGGCCGGGCCGCTCGGCGTTGGGCGAGTGGGCGGCACCCTCGATGACGGTGCGCCGGGCCCCCAGCCGCGCGGCCATGTCGTCCATCAGCGGCAGCGGCCACGCGTGGTCCTGCTCGCCGGAGGCGACGTGCACGGGGACACCGGTCGCTGCCAGCCGGGCCACCCGGTCCGGCTCGTACCGCAGTTGCCGGCCGAGCGCCCGCAATTGCCCGCCGTGGTTGGTGAGCCAGCGCCTGCGCATGAAGACGCTCACCGGGTCGGTGCCCTCCTGCCGGTGCAGTGCGCGCCAGATCCGCTCCGGCCCGAACAGCGGCAACGCGGCGCCGAAAGCGCGGGTGCGCCAGCGGGGCAGCCGCGCGACCCGGCCGGGCCCGCTGGAGAGCAGGGTCAGCGAGAGGAACGGCGCCGCGTCCCGGAGGACGGCGCCGCGGGAGATGAGGCCCCCGAGCGAGTGCCCCACCAGGTGCAGACCGCGGGCCGGGACGGGCGGCGCGTCGACGGCCGCGCCGACGGCCCGTGCGTCACCGCCTGCCGCCGCGCCGCGCGGCCTGTCGGCCTCCCCGGGGGTCACCGCCCGGCCCCCGGCGTCCGGGGCCCCGGAGAGCAGCGCCGCACTCTGCGCGAGGACGTCCTCCGCCAGCGCGCCGAGCCGGTAGCCGTCGCGGTCCCGGGGCGGGTGGCTCTCGTACTGGCCGCGGCCGTCCACCGCCACCGCGCGGTACCCCGCCTCGGCCAGCGGCGCCAGCAGCGCGATGAAGTCCTCCTTGCTGCCGGTGAACCCCGGCACCAGGAGGACCGTGCCGCGCGGCGGTCCGGCCGGCACGGCGTCGAGGACGGCGAACGCGCCGCGGCGGGTGGTCAGCGACCCGTCGGTCACCTGCGGCGGCCTGTCGAGATACGGCGGTCTGCTCACCGCTCCACTGTAACGAGCGGGCACCGCCCGCCCCGTGGTTCGGGGAGGACGGCGCCCGTGGTGTGCACGGCGGCGGGGCCGCCGGACGGCGGACCGCTCAGGCCTCGGCGGTGGCGGCAGCGCCGCCGCCCCCACCGGAGCGGCTGCGGCGACGGCGGCGCGGAC
>NZ_JAAVJD010000421.1 GCF_012033735.1 Streptomyces lonarensis
CCGGCACCCGCCTCTACCGCACCGGCGACCTCGCCCACTGGACCCCCCACGGCACCATCCACTACACCGGCCGCACCGACACCCAAACCAAAATCCGCGGCTTCCGCATCGAACCCGCGGAAGTGGAGACGGCGCTGCTGGAGCACGCGGAGATCGCGCAGGCCGCCGTCCACACCCACCGCGACCGGCACGGCACCGCCCGGCTCGCCGCCTGGGTCGTCCCGGCCCCCGGCTGCGACCCCACCCCGCAGGACCTCCGCGGCTGGGCGCGGACCCGACTGCCGGAGCACATGGTGCCGTCCTACGTGACGGTGCTGGACCGGCTGCCGCTGACCGCCAACGGGAAGCTGGACCGCGCCGCACTCCCCGAACCCACCACGGCGGCGACCGAGGGGCGGGCGCCGCGCACCGAGCTGGAGACCACCCTCACCACGCTCTTCACCACCACCCTCGACGCCGCCCACCCCCTCACCATCGACGACAACTTCTTCGACCACGGCGGCCACTCCCTCCTCGCCGCCCGCCTCACCAACCACATCCACACCCACACCGGCACCCACCTCACCATCCGCGACATCTTCCTCAACCCCACCCCCGCCACCCTCGCCCACCACCTCACCCACACCACCCCCCGAACCCCGCAGGCGCCGGACGACGGTGCGGGAGCCGGCGCGGTCGGCGCGGAGAAGCTCCGGCGGCCCGAGCGGCCCGAGCAGCTGCCGCTGTCGTTCGCCCAGCAGCGGCTCTGGCTGCTGGCGTCGATGGAGGAGCTGGGCACCGCCTACAACGTGCCGATGACGGCGCGGTTGGAGCCGGCGCCCGACGCGGCGGTGCTGCGTGCCGCCGTCGCCGACGTGGTGGCACGGCACGAGCCGCTCCGGACGGTGTACGCCACCCACGAGGGGGAGCCCGTGCAGCGGGTGCTGCCCCCGGGGGAGCGCGAACCGTTCGTCGAGCACCGCCGGACCACCGCGGAGAAGCTTCCGGAGGAGCTGGCCGAAGCCTCCCGCCACGCCTTCGACCTGGCGGCCGAACCCCAGCTGCGGGTGACGCTCTTCGACGCCGGGGACGGCAGCGCCACGCTGCTGGTGCTGCTGCACCACATCGCCACCGACGGCCAGTCGCTGGCGCCGCTCTTCGACGACCTCGCCACCGCGTACGCGGCGCGGGCGGCCGGCGGGCAGCCGGAGTGGCCACCGCTGCCGACGGCCTACGCCGACCATGCGCTGCGGCAGCGGGCGGAGCTGGGCGACCCGGCGGCTCCGGAGAGCGCGCTCGGCCGTCATCTCGCCTACTGGCGGGAGGCGTTGGCCGAGCTCCCCGAGGAGCTTCCGCTGCCGCTGGACCGACCGCGCCCCTCGGTCGCGGGCAACCGGGGCGCGACCGTACCGGTGGCGTTCGGCCCGGAGCTGTACGCGCGGATCGACCGGCTGGCGCGCGCGGAGCGGTCCACGCCGTTCATGGTGGTGCAGGCGGCGCTGGCCACGGCGCTGCACCGGCTCGGCGCGGGCGACGACATCCCGCTGGGCGTTCCCGTCGCGGGGCGCTCCTCCGCCGACCTGGCGCCGCTGGTCGGCTTCTTCGTCAACACGCTGGTGCTGCGGACCGACACCGCCGGCAACCCGTCCTTCCGGGAGCTGCTGCGGCGGGTGCGCGCCGCGGACCTCGACGCCTTCGCCCACCAGGAGGCGCCGTTCGACCAGGTGCTGGAGGCGGTGTCGCCCCGCCGCTCACCGGCACGGCACCCGCTGTTCCAGGTGTGTCTCGCGCTGGAGGGCGGCCCGGAGCCGACGGTCCGGCTGGCGGGCTCGGCGCCCGCGCCCGCCTCGGTGGTGGACACCGGCGGCGCCAAGTTCGACCTGGAGTTCCTGCTGCGGGGCGAGCCGGCGAGCGGCCTGACCGGGGCGCTGCTCTACAACCGGGACCTCTTCGACGCCGCAACGGCGGAGCGCATGGTCGCCGTGGTCGGCCGCGTACTGGACCACGCGCTGCGGGAGCCGGACACCGCGCTGAGCGCGATCGAGGTCCTGGACGGTGTGGAGCGGGGGTTGGTGGTCGACGCCTGGAACGACACGGTGGTCCCGATCGGTGAGGAGACGCTGAACACGCTCTTCGAGCATCAGGCCCGGGTCCGTCCGGACCGTACCGCCGTCATCCACGAAGACCACCGCACCACCTACCGGGAGTTGAACGAGGCCGCCAACCGCCTCACCCACCACCTCACCACCTGCGCCGGCATCC
>NZ_JAAVJD010000422.1 GCF_012033735.1 Streptomyces lonarensis
CCAGTCCGGCAGGCTGGTGCGCGGGGCGCGGAACCGCTGCTCCCACTCCGGTGCCGGCGGTGTCGTGCGGTCGGCGCCGGGGGCGGCGGGCGCGCCGCCCCCGCCGGAGCTCCGTATCGCCGCGCGTGACGGGCCGCGCCGTCGGTGCCCTGCCCCGACGCGCCGCTGCGCGGGGCTCCGCAGCTCCGCTCCCCTGCCGCCACGGTCGACGGTGGCAGCAGAATGGGCGCATGGCTGATCACCCCGACCACGGCGTACACCCCGACCGCGTTCCCAACCGCAGCGGCACAGGCAGTGGCACAGGCGCCGGCGACGCGCCCGCCGCCCCCGGCGCCGACCGCACGACACCGCCGGCACCGGAGTGGGAGCAGCGGTTCCGCGCCCCGCGCACCAGCCTGCCGGACTGGGCGGAGGACGCACCGCACCGCAACCTGTTCGTCTCCAACGCGACCGGCATCTTCGAGCTGTACACCTGGGACCGGACCACCGGCGAGCAGCGGCAGGCGACCAGCCGCCCGAACGGCACCACCGACGGCACGCTGACGCCGGACGGCGCCTGGCTGTGGTGGTTCCGCGACACCGACGGCGACGAGTTCGGCACCTGGGTCCGGCAGCCCTTCGAGGGCGGCGCCGACGAGCCGGCGGTGCCGGGCCTCGCGGCCTCCTACCCCGGCGGGCTCGCGCTGGGCCACGACGGCACCGCCGTGATCGGCCGCAGTACCGAGGAGGACGGTTCCACGGTGCACGTGGCCGCGCCCGGTGCCGAGCCGGTCGAGATCTACCGGCACCGGCAGACCGCCGACGTGGGGGACCTCTCGCGCGACGGCACGCTCGTCGCCATCGAGCACACCGAGCACGGCGACGCGATGCACTCCGCGCTGCGCGTGGTCCGCCTGGACGGGACGCTCGTCGCCGAGCTGGACGACACCGCGGGCGGCAGCGAGGAGCTGTCGCTGTCGGTCATGGGGTTCTCCCCGGTCGAGGGCGACCAGCGGCTGCTCGTCGGGCATCAGCGTCGGGGCCGCTGGGAGCCGATGGTCTGGGACCCGGTCGGGGGCGGCACCACCGCCCTGCCGGTGGAGCTGCCCGGCGACGTCCACGCCGAGTGGTACCCGGACGCCTCCGCGCTGCTGCTGGTCCACTCCTACCGGGCGCGCAGCGAGCTGTGGCGGCTCGACCTGGCGGCCGGCGAGTTGACGCGGGTGGAGACCCCGCCCGGCACGGTGTCGGCGGCGACGGCCCGCCCGGACGGGACGGTCGAGTACATGTGGTCGTCCGCGGCGGAGCCGCCGCAGCTGCTGTCCACCGGGGGCGGCGTCGTGCTCGACCCGCCCGGGCTGACCGCGCCGTCGTCGGTGCCGGTGACCGATGTGTGGGTGGCGGGGCCCGGGGGCGAGGTGCACGCGCTGGTGCAGCGGCCGGCGGGTGAGGGACCGTTCCCGACGGTCTTCGAGATCCACGGCGGGCCGACCTGGCACGACAGCGACGCGTTCGCCGCGCAGCCGGCCGCCTGGGTGGACCACGGGTTCGCGGTGGTGCGCGTCAACTACCGGGGGTCGACCGGCTACGGGCGGGCCTGGACGGACGCGTTGAAGCACCGGGTGGGGCTGATCGAGCTGGAGGACGTGGAGGCGGTGCGCGCCTGGGCGGTGGAGACCGGCCTGGCGGACCCGGCGAGGATTGTGCTGACCGGCGGGTCGTGGGGCGGGTACCTGACGCTGCTCGGGCTCGGTACGCGGCCGGAGCTGTGGACGGTGGGCGTCGCGGCGGTGCCGGTGGCGGACTACGTCGCGGCGTACGAGGACGAGATGGAGGCGCTGAAGGCGCTGGACCGCACGCTGTTCGGCGGCTCACCGGAGGAGGTGCCGGAGCGGTGGGAGGCGTCGTCACCGCTGACGTACGTGGACGCGGTCACGGCGCCGCTGCACATCACGGCGGGGGTCAACGACCCCCGGTGCCCGATCCGGCAGATCGACAACTACGTCGCGCGGCTGCGGGCGCGGGACGCGGTCTTCGAGGAGTACCGCTACGACGCGGGGCACGGCTCGCTGGTGGTGGAGGAGCGGATCAAGCAGGTCGGCATGGAGATCGACTTCGCCCGGCGGATGCTGGAGCGGGTCAACGGTTCCGGGGCGCCGGCCGCCGGGGCGCCGTCCGCCGGGGCGCCGTCCGCCGGGGCGCCGTCCGCCGGGGCGGGCGGTCCGGCCG
>NZ_JAAVJD010000423.1 GCF_012033735.1 Streptomyces lonarensis
AGGTGCCCAACGGCGCCCGGGCCACGGACGCCGGTGCAACAGGCGCAGCGGCCGCCGGCCCCCGGCCCGGCCGCGGGGATCTCGCGCGCGGCGTGCCGGGCGCGACCCACCCGCCTTCCACTGCCACCGACTTCGCCGGCGCCCCTGACACCGCTGCCCCTGACACCGCTGCCTCCGGCCCCGCTGCCGTCGCTCCCGCACCGGTGCCCGCCGCGCCGGCCACCGGCGCGCCGACGGGCGAACTCCCGCTCGTGGGACGGGAGCACGAGACGGCGGCGCTGCGGGAGACCGTGGCCGCAGCCGCTGCCGGGCGCACCAGCTGGGCGATCGTGTCCGGTCCCCCCGGCTCCGGCCGCAGCCGACTGCTGGCGGAGGCGGCGCGGGAGGCCGCGGCCCGCGGGTTCACGGTCATCCGGTGCGCCGGTGGAGGGGCGCACAGCGCGGGGGCCCTCGATCCGGCGGCCCGCCTGCTGGAGCAACTTCTCGGTGCTCCCCGAGGCCGGGACGGCGCGGGCCCCGTCTCCTCCCAGACCGACGCGTTGACGATGCTGCTCACCGTCCTGGCCGCACGGTCCGGTGAGACCCCGCTGCTCTGTCTGCTGGACGACCTCGACGACGCGGGCGGGGCCTTCGCGGGTCTGCTGCGCATGCTGGCGGGGCTGCTGCCCGACCTCCCGCTCGCGCTGGCCGTCGCCGTGGACGGCCGCCGGGCGGGAACAGTCGACGGGCTGCTGGCCGACCTCTCCCGCCAGGGCGCGCTCTGGGTCGAACCGGAGCCGTTGACCCCGGAGGAAGTCGTGTTGCTCGTCACTCGGCGGGGCGGCGGTGAGGACGCCGCCCACGCCGCCGCGTTGCACCGGCGCAGCGAGGGGAACCCCTTCCTCCTCTCCCACCTGCTCGCTCTTCCCGCCGACCGGCGGACCGGGCCCCGGGCGCGGGTCCCCGCCGCCGTCCGCAGCGTCGTCCGAGCCAGGCTGGCGCGGCTGGACCCGAGCACGCGTGCGATGCTGAACTGTGCCTCGTTGGACGAACTCACATTGGACGTCGAGCTGTTGAGTGCCGTCTGCGAACTCCGGACCGAGGCCGTCCTCCACCACGTCGACGAGGCGTTGCGCGAGGGGCTGCTGGTCTGGGACCCCGACACCGTTGCCGGCGGGGGAAGCTACCGCTTCTCCCCGCTCACCCGCGAGGTGGTGCACGACGCCATGACGCCCCCCGAGCGTCAGCGCCTGCATGCCTCGCTCGCACAGGAGTTGGCCCGGCACCCCGGTGACGACCCCCGGCGCCTGGACACCCACCGCGCGGCGGCAGGTCCGCTCGGCTCCCCGGGGGACCGACCCCGGCGGGCCGTCGGCGACCGCGCGCGACCCCGGACGGACACCTGACCGGACTCGGCACCGAGCCCGGCGGGCAGGCCGGCCCCATCCCACCAGAACCACCCCCGCCGTGAGCCGCGGCGGCACGAAGGAGACGCTCATGTCCGACCAGTCCCGAGCCGAGGGCGCCGCCGACGCCCGTGCGAGCTCCGGAACGGACGGCGCGGACCACCCACCCGCCGCCCCCGGTGCCGCGGCGAACGGGAGCGGCGGCACCGCACCGGTCGACCCGCGGACCTCGTTCCGGGTGGACCCGGCGAGGCCGGACGCGGTGTCCGTGGAGACGGCGTCCGCCGGGGACCGGCCCGCGCCCGCCGCGGACCGCCCCCAGCCCGAGGCCCCGAACGCGGCTGCCGGGGACCGGCGGTCGGCGACCGACCCGGCCGACGAGGAGCGCGGCGACCGGACGGACGACCGCGACGCCGACCCCGACGACAGTGACAACAGCGACGCCGGGACGGACACCGGGACCGATGGCGGCCTGTACGACGTCGACGCACCAGGCCCCGCCGAGGGCGACGGCACGGCGGTCGCCCTCGGCAAGCGGACGACGCCGGCGGCGCCTGTCGCGTCCAGCGAGGCGAAGACCCTCGCAGGGACGGAGGTCGCCCCGCTGTCGCCGCCGGACACCGGGGGCTCCGAGTCGGCCGCCGCCGCGGACCCCGCCCCGGCCGGTGCCGAGCCCGGCACCACCGCCACCACGGAGGGCGAGGCCGCCGCAGCCGCCGAGCAACCCGCCGCACGCGGCTGGTGGGCGCGGCGTCGCGCCGCCGCCGCGGCGCAGGACGAGGA
>NZ_JAAVJD010000424.1 GCF_012033735.1 Streptomyces lonarensis
GCGCGACCGCCCGGAAGGCGGCACCCCGGGCGGCCGCGCACCCCGCCCACCGGCGAATTGCGAGGCGGGATGGCATGGCGGACCCGGCCCGGCGAACCGCGGTACGTAGGCTTGCCGCGAGGTGTGCCTCGTCGGTGTCCCGGGCCACACCGCCCGGTCCCGCGCCGCACGCGACGGACCACCGGGCGCCCGACCCGAGGAGACCGCCCGCCCACCGCCGGCCCAGCGCCGCGACACGTCCCGACCGCACGGCCTGCCGAGGCCCGGCGCCCCGTCCGAGGAGGACCCCGATGACCGGCCCGCTACCCGAGAGCCACGAGCCCGCGCACGACCCCGAGGTGCTGCAGCTCGCTGCCAAGATCTTCCAGCTCGCACGGAACGGCGACACCGACACCGTCGCCGCCTACGTGGACTCCGGCGTCCCGCCGAACCTGAGCAACGACAAGGGCGACACCCTCGTCATGCTCGCCGCCTACCACGGCCACGCCGCGACGGTCCGGGCGCTGCTGGAGCGCGGCGCGGACCCCCGCCGGGGCAACGACCGGGGCCAGACCCCACTGGCCGGCGCCGTCTTCAAGGGCGAGGACGAGGTCGTGAAGCTGCTGCTGGCGGGCGGGGCCGACCCGGCTGCCGGGCAGCCGTCCGCCGTCGACACCGCCCGGATGTTCGGCAAGCACGACCTGCTGCGCCTCTTCGGCCCCGGTACGCAGGTACCTCGACCGGGCTGATCAGGCCGGGACGATGTTCTCCGCCTGCGGGCCCTTCTGGCCCTGCGTGACGTCGAAGGTGACCTTCTGGCCCTCGTGGAGCTCGCGGAAGCCCTGAGTGGCGATGTTGGAGTAGTGGGCGAAGACGTCGGCGCCGCCGCCGTCCTGCTGGATGAAGCCGTAGCCCTTTTCCGCGTTGAACCACTTCACGGTACCGGTGGCCATGTTGTTCTCCTTCTTGTTCGGGGCAATGCAAGATCCGCACTGCGCGAATCCCGGTCGCTGCAATGTCCCCACCCGGGCAGAGCCCGGGGAAAAACAAATGCGCCTGCGGCATTAACCGTCAGGCGCACACAAAAGTTTATGGGTACCACAACCGCAACGTCGACCACGTTAGCACGGCGACCCCCGGCCGGGGAGGGACAACACACGGGTTGTGCCGGTCGTCTCACCGGCTGTTCTCTGCGAGCGTACAAACAGGGGAGCGGGCCCCCGACGAACACCGGTCGCCGCCCCGAACGGCGCAGCGCCCGCGTGGACGCCGGGCGCCCGGCGGCGGCACGGCCCGCGGGGCGAGCTCAAGCCGAACGGCCGCCGCCGCCCGCGCGCCGGGCAGGTCGCACCGGACACGACGCCCCCGGACACACCGGGCCCGACGCAGCGGGTGGGGCGCCGGGACCGCACCCGTCGGGCCCGGCCGCGGTCGTCAGGGCTCGCGCGGCCCGTACAGCGCGTACGGCGCACCGGTCGCCAGCGCCCAGTACTGGTCGCCGTACGACCAGTGCCACCACGCGGTCGGGTAGTTGACCATCCCCGCCGCGCGCAGCACGTCGCCCATCAGCCGGCGGTTCTCCCGCGCCCGGGGCGTGATCGACAGCGCCGCGGTGCAGCAGGCGTCGTCGCTCTCCTCGGGGGTCGCGCCGACGGCGGTCCCCATGTCGAGGTCCTGGCCGTCGACACCGATCAGCGTGAGGTCCGCGGCGGCGCCGGAGGGGTGCGGGGCGACCGTCGGCGGCGCCACGTAGCGGCTGGTCGCCTCGTGCAGCTCCTCCTCCGAACGGTGCCGGCCCTCCGCGCGCAGCCGCTCGCGGTAGGTGTCGAAGGAGCGGCGCTGGAGTTCGGGGGGACGGTAGCCCTCGACGAGCGCCAGTCGCACACCGTCCGGCAGCCGGGAAGCCGCGTCGAGCAGCCGCTCCAGGACGCCGGCCCGCAGGTGCGCGAAACGGGGATCGGCAGCGGCCCTGCGGTCGTCCACCAGCAGCGCCGGACCGTCGGCGCGGGCGTCCACGAGCGGCTCGCCGCACTCGCGCAGCTCGATCGCGGCGACCCTGGGATCGGACATCAGGATGATCTCAGTCATCGGCCGATCATCACAGACGGCGCCGCGGCGGGCGAGGAACCCGTCGCCGTCAGCGGCGGGCGTGCGCGCCGCGGCGCCGGGCTCGCCCCC
>NZ_JAAVJD010000425.1 GCF_012033735.1 Streptomyces lonarensis
CGCCCCGCGCCCAGGCCGCCGCGACGCGGCCGGGCTGCGGGCCCGTGACGCCCCGCCCGCCACCGGTCACCAGCCGGTGGCCGGTGGCGTCTTCGGCTGGGGGCGCCGGCCCTGGGCTCGCCGGGCGCTCTCGCGGGGCGGAACGTAGACTGCACCCCGGTCGCGGCCCGTTCCCCGATCGCCCGCGACACCCGCACCCCCCGCCGCCCCCGCAACAGAAACGGTGACCGACCCAGCATGAGGCTCGTCTTCGCCGGCACCCCCGAGGTGGCCGTGCCCGCACTGGACGCACTGCTCGCCTCCGGACGGCACGAGGTGGCGGCGGTGGTGACCCGGCCGGACGCGCCCGCCGGCCGCGGGCGCCGCCTCGTCGCCTCTCCCGTCGCGCAGCACGCGGCGGACGAGGGCATCGAGATCCTCCGCCCCGCCCACCCCCGCGACCCCGAGTTCCAGGAGCGGCTGCGCGCCATCGCACCCGACTGCTGCCCGGTCGTCGCGTACGGCGCGCTGATCCCGCGCTCCGCGCTCGACATCCCGCGGCTGGGCTGGGTCAACCTCCACTTCTCGCTGCTGCCGGCGTGGCGCGGCGCCGCCCCGGTGCAGCACGCGCTGATGGCGGGCGACGAGACCACCGGCGCGTCCACCTTCCAGATCGAGGAGGGGCTGGACTCCGGCCCCGTCTTCGGCGTCGTCACCGAGGACGTCCGCACCCGCGACACCAGCGGCGACCTGCTGACCCGCCTCGCCTTCGCGGGCGCCGGGCTGCTGGCGGCGACCATGGACGGCATCGAGGACGGCACGCTCCAGGGCGTCCCGCAGCGCGAGGAGGGGGTCACGCTCGCCCCCAAGCTGACCGTCGAGGACGCCCGGCTCGACTGGCGCGCCCCGGCGCTCCGGGTCGACCGGGTCGTCCGCGGGTGCTCGCCGGCGCCGGGCGCCTGGACGATCTTCCGCGGCGAGCGGCTGAAGGTGCGCCAGTTGGCGCTCGCCCCCACCCACACCGGGCTGCCCCCCGGCGCCGTCGTCGCCGGGAAGAACCATGTGCACGTCGGGACCGGCTCGCACGCGGTGGAGCTCCAGTGGGTGCAGCCGCAAGGGAAGAAGCCCATGGCCGCGGCGGACTGGGCGCGGGGCGTCCGTCCGGCGCCCGGGGAACTCCTCGGCGGCTGACGACCCGACCGGCGCCCGGGGCGCGGCGGCCGCCCGACCCGGCGCCGCCCCCCCCGCACCGCCGGCCCTCCCCATCCACCCCCTCCAGCACCGCGGAGCGAACCAGCAGTGTCCACCGGCCCGAGCCGTCCCGCCCGCCCCTACCGCCGCCCCCGGAAGGACCCGGTCCGGCTGCTCGCCTTCCACGCGCTGCGCGCCGTGGACGAGCGGGACGCGTACGCCAACCTCGTCCTGCCCCCGATGCTCCGCGAGGCCCGCCAGAAGGGTATGGACGACCGCGACGCGGCGCTCGCCACCGAGCTGGTCTACGGCACGCTGCGCCGCCAGGGCACCTACGACGCGATCCTCGCCGAGTGCGTCGACCGCCCGCTGCGCGAGGTCGACCCGCCCGTCCTGGACGTGCTCTCCCTCGGCGCCCACCAGCTGCTGTCCACCCGCATCCCGAGCCACGCGTCGGTCTCCGCGACCGTGGAACTGGCCCGTGCCACCGTCGGCGACGGTCGCGCCAAGTTCGTCAACGCCGTGCTGCGCCGCCTCACCGCCCACGACCTCGAGACCTGGCTGGACCGGGTCGCCCCCTCGTACGAGGAGGACGCCGAGGAGCACCTCGCCGTGCGCCACGCCCACCCCCGGTGGGTGGTCTCCGCGATGTGGGACGCGCTGGGCGGTGGACGCGCCGGGATGGAGGCGCTGCTGGAGGCCGACAACGAGCGGCCCGCCGTCACCCTCGTCGCCCGCCCCGGCCGCTCGGAGGTGGCGGAGCTGCTCGCCGCCGGGGCGGAGCCCGGCCTCCACAGCCCCTACGCCGCGCGGCTGACGCAGGGCGGCGAGCCCGCCGCGGTGCCCGCCGTCGCCGAGGGGCGCGCCGGGGTGCAGGACGAGGGCAGCCAGCTGGTGGCCCTCGCGCTGGCCGCGGCGCCGCTGGACGGCCCCGACCGCCGCTGGCTCGACGGCTG
>NZ_JAAVJD010000426.1 GCF_012033735.1 Streptomyces lonarensis
GCGCCGAGGGCGCCGCCGCTGCCACCGGGCAGCGCCTGGGTGGGCTCGGCCGAGCCGGCCGGGGTGATGCCGCTGCCGAGGACCCGCACCGGGTTGTCGTCCGGCGGGAGCAGCGCGGCGACGCCCAGCGCCGCCGACCGCTGCTCGGGACCGGCGTACTCGCCGATCCCCTCGCCGACGGCGCGCAGCGCCCGGCCGAGCGAGGCGGCGGAGGGGCGTTCCGCGGGGTTCTTGAGCAGGCAGCGCTCGATGACGGTCCACAGCGGGTCCGGCAGGCCCTCGGGCCGCCGCGGCTGCTCGTTGAGGTGCCGCTGGAGCAGTTCCAGCGCGCTGCCGCCGCGGAACGGGGGCTCGCCGCTGACCAGTTCGAAGAGCAGGATGCCGGCGGCGTAGACGTCGACCGCGGAGGTCTGCTCGCGTCCCTCCGCCGATTCGGGCGCGACGTAGGACGGGGAGCCGACGAACTCGTGGGCGCGGGTGACGCCGGGGGCGTCGGCCAGCCGGGCGATGCCGAAGTCGGTCAGCATCGGCCGCAGCAGTTCGCCGTCCGCGCCGTCGCGCGCCAGCAGGACGTTCGCGGGCTTGAGGTCGCGGTGGACGACGCCGCGGCCGTGGGCGGCGGCGAGCGCGTCGGCGATCTGCGCGGTGACCAGCGCCGCCGCGACCGGCGAGAAGGGGCCGTTGTCGTAGAGGTGGCGGTGGAGGTCGGGGCCGTCGACCAGGTCCATCACCAGGGCGAGCAGTTCGCCCTCGACGACGAGGTCGCGGGTGCGGACGATGTTCTGGTGGCTGTCGCGGCTGAGCCGGAGCAGCACGGAGCGCTCCCGGAGGAAGCGCATGACCACGTCCGGGTCCTGCGCCAGTTCCTCCTTGAGGATCTTGATGGCGACGGCCTCGCCGGGGTGTCCGGTGACCGCCGCCTCGGCGCCGGCCTCCTCCCGCTGGCGGCCCCGCCAGACGGTCCCGGTGGCGCCGCGCCCCAGCGGCTCATCGAGCAGGTACTTGCTGCCAACGGGCCGCACGCGTGCTCCTAGTGACTCGGTTCCTGGTGGTCTGGCGCCGGGACGGCAGCGTGGTGTGACGCGGCTCCCCGGGACCTACTGTAATGCGGGCGCTCCGGGCCGGTCCCGGGCTCGGCGGGGCCGTCCGCAAGGCGCCGGCCCGCCGGGGGCGCGGGCCCCGGCGGGGGACGGCGGCGGCGCGGCGGCCGAATGCGCCCGCGGTCGGCGGCCGGTTCCGGTAGGCCGGCGTCGCGGCTGGTCGGGCGCAGTGCGCGGGAGACGGCGCACCGGGCGCGGACGGGGGTGCGGGCCGGTGGCGCGCGCGGGTCGATGACTTCCGGCCGATCAGAATCAGACAGTTCCGGACAGTGAAGATCGCGAACTGTCCGAGCTGGCGCGACCTGTCGGTGGCAGGTGGGAAGATGCGTCCGGGCTCCAGACGCCGATGGGACCGGGAGGGCCGATGCAGCTCAGGGTGACCGTTCTCGGACCGCAGGGCAGGGGCCAGGCGGCCACGGCCGACGCCACCGTCTCCGCCCCGCCCGACACCCCGCTCGCCGCCGTCCTGGCGGCGCTCTCCGAGACGGTGTCCCCAGGGGCCGGCGCCCCGTCCGCCGTGTTCTGCGGCGCCGAACGGCTGGAGCCCGAACAGGCGCTGCTGGGCGTGCCCCCCTTGGTCGACGGGGTCGTCCTCGCGCTGCGCCGCCCCGTCGAGGCCGGGACCGAGGGCACGTCCTCCCGGCTGCTGGTGGTCGCGGGCCCCGACGCGGGCGGGGTCCACCTGCTGCGCGGCGGCGAGATCCTGATCGGGCGCTCGGCCCAGGCGGAGATCCCCCTCGACGACCCGGACGTCTCGCGCCGCCACTGCGTCGTCACCGTCGCGCCCGACGGGTCGCTGACGGTGCGCGACTGCGGTTCCACCAACGGCACCACGGTCGACGGCGCGCCGGTCGGGGAGCGCCCCGTCCTCCTGCCGGAGGGCGCCGAGCTCCGGGCCGGCGAGACCGTGCTGCGCGTGACCGGGGCCGGTACGGCGCCGGCGCCCCGCGCCGCGGCGGTGGCCCCGCCCGAACGCTCCGGCGGCCTTCCCCTGCCCGGCGCGCGTGCCGCTGCGGACAGCGC
>NZ_JAAVJD010000427.1 GCF_012033735.1 Streptomyces lonarensis
CGGCCAGCGCGGTGACCTGCTCGGTGCGCTGCGACCCGAGCCTCACCCGGCCGGCGAGGATCTCGCCGGTGCGGGGGTCGGTGAGGGCCTGGCCGTGGGACCAGCCCCGGCCGTCCGGGAGGGGCCGCACCAGTTCCTCGGGGCCGCGGGGGGAGACGGTCGGGATGTCGGAGGGCGCCGTCGTCGCGCCGGCACCGCCGCGCCCCGCGCGGTCCGGAGTCGCCGCACGTGGGGAAGCCGGGCGCACCGCCACGAAGGTCACCGCCGCGGCCGGTCCGCGCCAGGTGAAGGTGCCGTGGGTGCTGACGGTGCGGCCGAGAGGGGGCGGAATCCGCCGGGTGGTCACCCGATCGGCGGAATCGCCGGCACGGGATCGCACGTCGCTCGACGGGGTGCCGGCGGCGGCACGCGGCGTCGTGGTGGCGGCACGTGCGGGCACCCCCGACCCGTCCGCAGGCTCCTGACCAGCCATCAGACCACCGCCGCCCGCTGCCGTCCGGGCATGAAGGATTGTCTGAAAACATGCATATGTGCATTCTGGGTGACGTCGCCCGGAAATCCGCGATACCACGCCATTCACGGTGTTGTTGGCAGCATTGCCCGGGTGAGTGCCCTCTTCGTCGCGACCGTTGCCGCCGTGCGCTCCCTTCCCGCGCGGCTCCGGGGCCCGCGCCACGTCGCAGAGAACGCGACGGCGGACCCGGGAGCACCGCGCGCCGCGGGCGCCCCCAGGCCCGGCCCCCGCCCGGACCACCGACCCCACGACGGCGCGGAGGACGACCCCGACGAACCCGGTGGTCGGCGCACCGCGGGCAGCTGTGCCGCCGAGGGGCTGGTGGCCGCCGGGCTCGGCGCCGGTGCCCTCGCCGTCCTCGTCCTCTCCCTCTGGACCGTCTCGCCCCACCCCGACGACGGCCCGGGCAACGCCACCACCCTCGCCGTGGACCTCTGGCTGCTGGCCCACGGTGCCGCGCTCGTACGGAACGAAACCCTCGGCGGGGCCCCGGCCCCCATCGGCATCACCCCGCTGCTGCTCGCCCTGGTGCCCGGCTGGCTGCTGCGCCGCGCCGTGCGGGTGACGCTCCCGGTGGACAGCGGCCCCGGCCGGGCACTGTCCACCGCGCTGTGGATCACCGTCGGCTACCTGGCCGCCGCGGCGGTGGGCGTGCTCTACACGCTCGACGGACCGATCAGCGTCGATCCGCTCGGCGCGGCCGTCGCCGTCCCGCTGTTCGCTCTCGTGGTGACCGTGACCGCCGGCTGGTCGCACACCGGCCCGCCGCTGTTGCCCGGCCGGGCGCAGTGGCTCCAGGAAACCGACGCCCCGCGCGCCGCGGCCGCTGGGCTGGCCGCCATGTGCGGCGCCGGCACCGTGCTGGCGGCCGTCGCGCTGGTCGGTCACGCCGGCGCCGCGCAGTCGCTGTTCGGCCAGCTCGCCGGCGACTGGTCCGGCAGGATCTCGCTGCTGCTGCTCGGCTGCGCCCTCGTCCCCAACGCCGCGGTCTGGGCCGCCGCCTACGGTCTCGGGCCGGGGTTCACCGTCGGAGGCGGCGTGGCGCTCGCCCCGCTCGCGTCCGGCGGCGACGACCCCCGGCTCCCGCCGTTCCCGCTGCTCGCCGCGCTCCCGGGTGAGGGCGGCACCCCGCTCACCCTGGGGCTCGCCGCGCTGGTCCCGCTGACCGCGGTGGCGGTGACCGCGGTCTTCCTGGGGCGCGCGACGGTGCCCGTGCGCGCCGACCGCACCACCGCCACCTCGGCGGGCGACACCGCCTGCGCGGCGGTGCTGGCGGCGGCACTGCTCGGGCTGGGCGCCGGGGTGCTGGCGCTGCTCGCCGGCGGCGCCATGGGGACCGGGGACCTGGCCGAGTTCGGCCCGGTGCCCTGGCAGGTCGGGGTGGCGGCCTTCGGCTGGGTGGCGGTGCTCGGCACCCCCGCGGCGCTTCTGGCCCGCGCGTGGCGGCTCCGCCGGGAGGACTTCGCGCGGTCCGTCGCCCACGAGGGGGCACAGAGCGCCCGCGGCCTCGCCGCACGGGGCAGGCGCGCCGTCGTCCAGCGGGTGCCGCGGCCGCAGGGCCGGGGCGCGCGCACCCCGGAGGCCGAC
>NZ_JAAVJD010000428.1 GCF_012033735.1 Streptomyces lonarensis
GGCGGCTGCGGCGGCCCGGGCGCGCCGCCGCAGCCGCCCGGCACCGCCGCCCTGCTGCCCGGGCCGCTGGTGCGGCCGGCCGGCTGCCCCGGAGGGATGGACGCCGACTCGCGGTTCGCCGCCGTCGCCACCCGGGCCTGCTGGAGCGGCACCCTCCCGTACGCCTTCATGGGCGCCGACTTCGGCTCGGTCCTCTTCGACGGGGCGGGCCGCACCCTGTGGGCCGACCCCGCCGGTGCCACCGCCTGCTTCACCCCCGACGGCACGGCGCTGGTGGTCGTCCAGGAGGAGGTGACCGTCTGGTTCCTCGCCGGGTTGGCCCGCCCCGCGGCCTCCCCCGCCCCGCGGACGCCGCACACCCGCGGCCGGGCGCTGTTCACCCGGCTGCCGCTGCCCCAGGCGCCGGCGGAACGTCCCTGCTCCTACTGGCCGGTCCGGCTCGCCGCCGTCACCGACGAGGCGCGGGCCGTCGTCTTCTCCACCCAGCTGGACCGGGGCACGGCCCGGCGCCGCCAGGTCGTCTGGCAGCGCCCCGAGGAGGGGGCGGACCCGGCCGCGCTGCTCCTGCCGCCGGGGCCGGGGCCGGCGGCGGCGCTCTCCGCGCTGGCCTTCGACCCGTCGGGCACCGTGATCGCCCGCGCAGTCCTCTCCGACGAGGCACGGCTGCTGCTGGACGGCCTCGACGGCCGGCCGCGCTGGCGGTACGCGCTGCCGGCGGGCGGGCGCCGCGGCCCGCAACGGCTGCACACCGCGTTCAGCGCGGACGGTTCACGCGTCGTGGTCGCCGCCGCGGACGGCCGCTCGGTCGTGCTGGACACCGCGTCGGGGCGGCCGGTCGGCGCGTTCCGCGAGCCGGGCCCGGCGCTGCAGGCGGTGGCGCTGGACCGTACCGGCACCCACGTCGCCCACGGCATGGCGGGGGAGGGGCGCGGGCGGGTCGTGGTGCGGCGGGTCGCCGACGGCACGGTGCTGCTGGAGTCCGGCCCCGGCGAGCTGCGGCAACTCACCGACCTGGCGTTCTCCCCCCACGGCGACGTCCTGGCCGCGGCGGGCGCCACCCACCGCCGCGACGCCGCGCTGTGGATGCTGCCGCTCTCCGGCCCCGAGCCCGCGCCGCCGCCCCGGGTGGCCGTCCACGACCTGCCGTTGAGCGACCAGCCGCGGGGGGCGCTGCTCTGGACGGCCGACGGGCCGCGCGCCGTCTTCCCCGGCAGTCGGGGCGCCGGGGTGGTCTGGGACGCGACCAGCGGACGGGTCCTCGCCGACATACCGTTCGGCGCGGGGGAGGGCGCCGTGGCGCTCTCCCCGGACGGCCGGACCCTGGTGACCGTCACCCAGGCCGGGGCGCGGCGCTGGCCGCTGTGACCCGGCCCGTCGGCTCGCCTGCGCGTTCCGGGGAGGTGAAGAACCGCACCCTACCCGGAGCGGTGACGGCGCGGACACCCTCGGTGTGCCCTGCGGGCGTTTCCGCAGCTGCCGCCGGGGCCCCTGCCCGTGCACGGCGCCCCGGGGCTCCGGTCCGCGGTGTCCGACCGGTCCCCGGGCGCGCGCTATGTCCCGAAGCCGCGTGGTGTCGGGAGCGTGTGTGTGCTGTGAGTGCTCGCCGTCCGGGGGTGGCGGCGCCCCGGGCAGGCCCTAGGGTGTTGGCCACCTGCCTCCCCACCCGGATTACCCGACACCAGTTCGAGAAGCGTGACCAGCCGTGGATTACTGCGCAGCCTGCCGGCGCCATCTCAACGGCGCCCTCGCCTGCCCCGGGTGCGGTCGTCCCGCTGTGGACGCCGGACCGGCGCCCGACGGGCCGGGCGCGAGCCGCCCCGCCGCTTCCGTCTCCGGGGACCCGGGCCTCGGCCACCCCGTCGCCCCGCCGGCCCCCGGGGGCGGAACCCCCACCGGGGCCGTGCCGCGCGAGGACCGGCCTTTCCGCCCCGGCCACCCGGCGGCCGGGCCTCCCCCCAGCGCGGGAGGCCCGGAGGGGCTGGACCTCGGCGAGGTCGCCCTCGGACGCGGCGCCGCCGACGACCGGGACGCCGCCGGCACCGCCAACGGCGCGGGGCGCCGCCGCAGCTC
>NZ_JAAVJD010000429.1 GCF_012033735.1 Streptomyces lonarensis
CGGACGGGCGGTGGGGGCCGCCCCGGCCGCGGGCCGCGCTCCGCGACCTCCTGCGCCACCGCCCACATCGCGACGGTCGAGCCGGTCTCGTCCAGAACGGGCTCGGCCGCCAGCCGCACCGTCCGCCGGGTCCCGTCGGGGCGCGCGACGCGGAACTCGCAGGCCGCGGGCTGGCCGTCGACGAGGCAGCGGGTCACGGCCCCCGCGAGGCGCGGCTGGTCCTCGTCCGCCAGGCAGGAGGGGAGCTGGTCCAGGGTGAGCGGGCCCTCCGCCACCGGCCGGCCGAAGATCGCGTACAGGTCGTCGCTCCAGACGACGGCGTCGGTCAGCAGGCTCCACTCGGCGCTCCCGGTGCGCGGCCGCTCCCGCTCGGGGACGGGCCGCAGGCTCTCCAGCCCGCGGCCGAAGTCGTCCAGCCGCCGCAGCGCCTCCTCCCAGGCCGCGCCGCGCCCCTCCGGCCCACCCACCGGGCCCTCGCCGCCGCGCAGCGCCTCGGCGTCCTCGCGGAGCCCGCGGGCGCGCGCGATAAGGTCCTGGAACCCCTCGTGGTGGGGGGCGTCCGCCGCCGGCCGGCCGGCCGGGTGGTCCGGGTGGTGGGAGGAGTGCATCACTGTCCCCGATGCGCTGACGCTGCCGCCCGTGGCCCTGCGGCACGGCTGGATGGATGGATTCCGACTCTGGCACAGCTTCCCCCACCCCGAAAGGGATTCGGCCGGTCCGCACCCCGGCGCGCCGCGCCTCGGCGTTGGACCCGGCGCACGCCCCCGGCGTGTTCCTCCGCGGCGGGTGCGCCCCGCGGAGGTGGTCGGTGATGCCACCATCGAGGTCCACCGGCCGAAATCCCGTTGCCACCGACCGCTCGCCCCCGGATGCTGACTCATATGTTCGCCAGTCCAGTCGAAACCGACATAGCGCCCAGCGGAACCCTCCTGGGCCTGCTCCAGCGTGGGCGGGGGGACGGCGCGCTGCACGCGCTCGCCGCCCCCCGGGCCGAGGCCGTCTCGGCCCTGGAGCACTGCGTCCTGCACGACCCCCGCCCCGACTGGCGGCTGGAGCACCGCTCCCTCTACTACGCGCGGCTCTACGTCGACCTCCGGGCTGGGCTGGGCGGTATCGAGCACCACCTCTTCGACCCCGCCGACGGCCTCGCCGCGGCCACGGCCGACGACCGGGCCGACGGCACCGGGCACGCCGCAGCCCCCCGCGCCGACGAGATCGCGGAGGAGCGCACCGGACTCGCGCTCTCCGTCCTGGGGCACCTGGTCTCCTACGGCGACCGCCACGCCCTGGCGCTGCTGCGCCGGTACGCCGCCGACGGCGCCAACTGGCGCTGGGCGCTGGACGAACTCGCCGTCCGCGACGACGACGCCGGACTGCGCGCGCTCGGCCCCGCGATTCTGGCCAGATTTCCCCGCACCGACTCCGGGGACGCCGCCCTCGCCCGCGCCGTCCGGGACGCCTACGAGCCGCGCCCCTGGCGGCTCTGGGCGGAGGACTCCGCCCGCCCCGGTCAGGCCGCCCGGATCGACCGCGCCCGCGAGGACGGCGACTTCGGACGCTGGCGTCGCCAGCTGCGCTCGCCCGGCCCGCGCCCCGGCTGGGGCGTCCCCGCCGTGCTGGCGTGGGTGCAGGAGGGCCACGACGCCGTGCCCCCGGTCTGGCGGGAGGCCCCCGCCGCCCGGTGCCTGGCGGCCACCGCGGCCGACGAGGACCGGCCGCTGCTGCTGGAGACGGCCGCCACCGGGACGCCGCCGGTGCGCGCCGCCGCCCTGCGGCATCTCGCCGAACGGCAGGACCCCGCGGTGCTGCCCCTGCTGGAGGCGGCGGCCGACGACCCCGATCCCGACCTCGCCGCCTCCGCCGCGGGCTCCTTCGCCCGGATGCGGGGCGCCGCCGCCCTCGCCGCCGCCCGGCGGTGGGCCGCACGCGAGGACCGCGTGGGCGCTGCCGCCGCCACGCTCCTCGCGCACCGCGGCGGCGACGCGGACGCCGGGGC
>NZ_JAAVJD010000042.1 GCF_012033735.1 Streptomyces lonarensis
GCGGCACACGCGGCCTCGGCGAACGCGCCGCCGCCGAACTCAAGCAACGCTGGCGCGCACTCCAGCACGTCACCCTCAGCCCCAACAGAATCGGAGCCATCACCAAAGCCGCCCTCGTCCTCAACGGCTCATGGAAGTAAGCACCGTTGAGAAAACCTCACTGAGCTGATTCCAACCTGCCTGGCGGGTAGTGCGATTGGGCTGACAACGGGGTGAAGCCCCTGGTAGACGGGTTCACGACCAAGATTCCCTCGCCCACCAGAGGCTTCACATGCTTGTCTCCGTCCGGGCTGGACGTGTCCAGCTCTGCCCTGCGCCTGCTGTCGACCGAGCTACGCCGACGCCGGGTGGTGATCGGAACCCGCTGGCGACGCCTGAACACGGGGCGCCAGGCCCTGCTCACCCTCGCCCACCTCCGCAACGGCCACCCCTACGCCCAACTCGCAGCCGGATTCGGCATCGGAACCACGACCGCCTACCGGTACATCGCCGAGGCCGTAGAGGTCCTGGCCGCTCTCGCTCCGAGCCTCGCCAAGGCGGCACGGACTGCCTCGGCAAAGGCGTTCGTGCTGCTGGACGGCACGCTCCTGCCGACCGACCGCATCGCCGCCGACCGGCCCTTCTACTCCGGAAAGCACAAGGAACACGGGATGAACGTGCAGGTCCTCGCCGATCCCTTCGGCCGGCTGCTGTGGGCCTCACCAGCTCTACCCGGTGCTGTCCACGACATCCGCGCGGCTCGCGAGCACGGCATCGTCGACGCCCTCACCGAGATCGGCAGCGCGTGCTGGGCCGACAAGGGAGACCGCGGTGCCGGCGGCACAGTCCGCACCCCGTACTGGGGACGGTGGGACACCCTCTCCGCAGGCCAGCAGGCGGTCAACCGGTCCCACGCGAAGATCCGAGCCCTCGTCGAACAGGCCGTCGCCACCCTCAAATCCTGGCGACTCCTCCGCAAGCTGCGGTGCTCAACCACCCGCATCACCGCCCTCGTCCAAGCCGTCCTCACCCTGCATCTGGCCAGCTCAGCAGCATGATGGAAAAGGCTCACTGGATGTCTTCTGCTCCTTCGAAGAGATCCGGCACACCCTCGAATCCCCGATGGTCGCGGACGGGGAGTTCCTCGCCTACACCGTCGACGGCGAGCGCCTCGCCCTGGCCGGTTCCGAGGACTGGAGTGGTCCGGTCACCGTGGACCACACGGGCCACTGGGACCGGAGCGGCCTGGACGAGCGCCTGCGGAGGTACTGGACGCGCCACCGAGGCGGGCAGACGCCCCTGGACCCCGAGGCGACCGCTGCCCTGATCCTTCACGAGTACGCCGCTCCGCGACCCGGCCTCTTCGCCCGGTTGCGCCGCAGAGGCGGCGCCCCGGCGACGCCACCTGACGACGGCACCGCCACCTGAGCGCCGCCGGCCCGCGGGCGCGGGCCCCGGCGGGACAGACGGCCGCGAACGGCGCGACCATCGCGACGTTCCTCCGGGCTGGCCTCGGGCGCGGGTGCGGCGAGCCGGCCCGCGCGCCGAAGAGGGCTGCCCGCCGCACCCGCACGACACGCCGCGTGGTGAGGGGCTGCGCCCGGTTGGTCCGCGAGCATCCTTCGGCGGTGACTCCCTTACCCCCTCGGTGCCGAGCGTGTTCCTCCTCGCGATGCCGAATCACCGCGGGGCGCGCCAGCTGCGGTGGGGCGGCGTGGCGGCGGTGGCGGGCGTGCGGGCTACCGGAGCGGAAGGGTGGCCGTGAGGCGCTTGCCGACCGACTCGCGGCGCATGCGGAGCGAGGTGGCGACCGCGGTCACGATCTCCAGGCCGTGGCCGCCGATGCGGGTCGGGTCGTGCTCCCGTACCGCGGGGAGGGCCGGGTCGCTGTCCCAGACGCTGACCTCGAGGCCGTCGTGCACCAGCTCGAGCTCCAGCATGTACGGGCCGGGGGCGTACTTGCGCACGTTGGTCACCAGCTCGCTCACCACCAGCGGCAGTACCAGTCCCAGGTCCGGCCCGACGGCGGCGCCGCTCTCGGCGTGGACGCGGGCCAGGAAGTCGGAGGCCACGGCACGCGCCTCGCCGATGCTCTCGCTGCCGTCGTAGGCGGCTGATGCCCGCAAGCGGCGCTCCTCGGTCTCCTGCCACGGAACGTGTGAATCGTCTGCGCCCCCCTCGGCGCCGTCCCCGCCCTGGGGGAGGCCTTGCACCATCCCTGACGCCTACCCTTCTCCCGCCACTCATGCTCGTTCTGCGCGGGTAACCCGGTCCCGCGAGGGTGATAGGGGCCACACCCGCCCCGTGGTGTCACTCGGCGCCGGGCGGCACCCGTGCGGCGATCAACGTGATGTCGTCCCGGGTGTCGCCCAGCTGCTTGGCCAGCACCGCGCACAGCTTCCGCAGAGGCGTGGCGTGCTGGGCGGCCAGGTGCTCGCGCAGGCTGGTCATCCCGGTGTCGATGCTCTGGGAGCGGGACTCCACGAGCCCGTCGGTGTACAGCAGGAGCGTCGCTCCGGCCGGCAGGTCGACGCGTTGGGTGGGGCGTTCCATGGTCGGTCGGGCGCCGAGGAGCGGAGCGTGGGGGCCGGTGAGGAAGCTGGTGTCGCCGTCCGCGGTCAGCAGCAGCGGCGGCGGGTGTCCGGCGATCGACCAGGACATCTGCCACGAGCCGTCCGCGCCCGGGTGGAGGCGGGCGAGGACGGCGGTGGCGGAGTCGGCGTGGGTCAGGCGGGCCTGCGCGGTGTCCAGCCGTCGCAGGATCTGGCCGGGGGATTCCTCCGGCCGGTCGACGGCCAGTGCGCGGAGCATGTTGCGGAGCTCGCTCATCCGGGCCGCTGCCTGCACGTCGTGGCCGGTGACGTCGCCGATGACCAGCATCGTGTCGCCGCCGGGCAGGGAGAACGCGTCGTACCAGTCGCCGCCGACCTCGGCCGCGGCCAGCGCGGGCCGGTAGTGCGCGGCGAGTTCGATGCCGGGGACCTTCGGGAGGTCGGTGAGGAGCGCCTGCTGCAGTGTCTCGGCGATGTCGGCCTGCGCGGCGTGGAGCCGCGTGTTGTCCAGCCCGAGCGAGGCCCGGCGGGCCACTTCCTCGGCCAGTTCCTGGTCGGGCTCGTCGAACGGGGTGCCGGTGCCGGTCCGGGCCAGAGTGAGGGCGCCCAGTGTCGTCGAACGCAACCGCAACGGCACGACCAGGACGTCCCCGGCGTCGGTGAGGGACAGCAGGTCGGGCCGCCCGCTGGGCGCGGGCGCCAGCCGCTGGGTCCCGCCGCCCCGGAGGACGCGGGCGATCGCTGCGCGATGCTCTTCGTGGTCCGGCAGTTCGGCCTCGTCCGGCGCCTTCGGCAGCGTGTCGGGGAGGCGGTGCGCCCAGGCGACGCAGCGCAGGACGTCCTTCTCGGCCAGGTCGATCGCCGCGGTGTCCGCGAGCCGGGGCACGAGCTGCCGGACCAGGCGCCAGACGGCCTCCTCGGTGTCCAGCGTGGTGGTCATGGCAAGGGTGAGCTCGCTCAGCCACGCGGTATCGGCGAGCTCGGACTCGACCTGTTCGCGGCGGACCTCGCTGCGGACGTAGCGGTCGGCGCGGGCCTCGACCCGCTCCCGACGTTCGGAGATCTCGTTGAGGACGACGACGGTGCCGCCGGGGTAGCCGCTCTCCGGCGGCAGGGGCGCGGCCGACCACCACACCGGCAGTGTGGTGCCGTCGGCGCGCACCACCACCGCGCGGTCGTCGTTGACCCGGCGGGTGCCGCCGGCCTGTTCGAGGGCGGTCGACGTCTCGGGCAGGCCGTCGGTGTCCACCCGCGGTTTCAGCACGTGGTCGGCGTCCAGGCCGAGCAGGGAGCCGCGCTCGTAGCCGAGGAGCCGCTCCGCCCAGGCGTTGGCGGCGATCACCCGCCCGCCGGCGTCCACGGCGTAGATGCCGGCCCCCGCCGCGGCGCTGAGCGCCCATGCCAGGGCGTCGCCGCCCGCGGGCGGTGCGGCGAGCTTGATCTCCTGAGGGGGCCCCGCTGTGCGCATGCCGCCCAGATCCGGTGCTTGTGCGGAAGTCGGGTTCACCGCGTTCCCTTCAACTGAGCCTCGCAGCGGAAGCGGAGGTCGCCGTCGCCGTGTCGGGAAACATCTCCACGACGCCATCCATACCCGTGATGCGCAGCAGACGCAGCACCTGGGTTCCGGTTCCCGCCAGCCGTAGCCCGCCCCCCGCGGATTCCGACTGCCGCATCGTGTAGACCAGCACGCCCAGGACGGTGGAGTCCATGAACGTCACCTGCTCCAGGTCCCAGACCAGACGCGCCCGGCCGGCGGCGATCAGCTCCGCCACGGTGGAGCGCACCTGGGGGGCGACCGCCAGATCCAGCTCCCCGGCGAAGGACAACACCGTCCACACGTCCCCCTCGTCGCTCGGGTTCGCATCGGACACCGAGATCCGCACGGCGCTGCCTCCTCACTCCCGGGTACAGACCTCCAATCATCCCACCTGATTCTTCGTTCGTCGCCCCGGGGCAGCGCCTCGATCGGGACGGGGACCGGCGGTCGGTGCTCGGCGTGGCGCGGGCCTCCGTGCTCGGCCCGCCCAGGGCCGGGGGAGGCTGCCGGTGGAGAGGGCCGCGCGCGGCCCGTCCCGTCCTGTCCGGCGCCGCGTCCCTGCCGAGGTCCGGACCGCCGGCGACCGTGCCCCAGCGCCCGCCGGGAGCGCGCCGCAGTCCGGCGGCATCGGGGGTGGCGCCTCGGCGGTCGCTCCGCAGGCAGGACGGCGCCGTCGCGGGCAGAGCCCGGGGTGACGCCACGCGCTGCGGGGGGACGGCGGCCCCGGCCCCGGCGGAAGCCCCGGGGCTGCGGGCTGTGGTCCGGGCGGAGGCCGGCCTCGCGCGGGCCGGGCGCCGGGCCCGGAGCCCGCACACCTCGGCGGGACCGTGCGGAGGAAGGCCGCCTCGGCCGTGTCCCCGAATCGTCGCGCGCATCGCACCCTCCCCGCGGGCCCTGCCGCTCACCCGATGAGCTGACGGTATGTCTGCGGCCGCCGTGACGGAACGCCGGGGTGGGGGTCGGCGCGCTCGTTTCCGGTGCCCGCCGCATGCGGGCCGCCGCGGCCGCCACAGCCGTCGCCGCAGCCCCGGGCCGGAGCTGCGGTCCGGCGAGGTCACGCGGGGGCGGGCGCCGCCCCCGTCACGTCGCGGATGACGAAGCCGCTCCGGGGGGCCGTGGGGACGCGGCGCAGGGAGATACGCAGGTCCTGCTCCGCCACCTGGTAGGGCAGCTGAGCCAGGAAGCGAGCCACCGTCGCCAGGATCGCGACGGTGATGTCCTCGCCCGGGCAGCGGTGGCCGTCCGGCGGGCCGCCGCCCTGCGGGACGAGCGCGTCGGCGGGGACCTCGCCGGAGAGAAACCGGGACGGGTCGAATCGGCGCGGCTCGGGCCACAGGTCCGGGTCGTGATCGAGCCCGAACAGGTCCAGCAGCACCAGGGTGCCCGGGGCGATCGTTCGCCCCGCCCACTCCAGCCGCTCGGCGGCAAGGCCTCCGACGAACGGCGCGAACGGGTAGAAGCGGCGCACCTCCTGGGCGAACGCCCACGCGAACTCCGGCCCGGCTTCGGCCGCCAGCCGCTCCCGGAGCTCCGGCCGGCGGTGCAGTGCGTGCGCGGCGAACACGCCGAACCAGGTGATGGCCACGGTGGGCCGCAGCACGTTCAGCAGCTCCACGGCGGCGGTGTGCGGCGGGAGCAGTGAGCCGTCGGCCTCCCGGTGTGCCGTGATCGCCTCGAAGACCGTCGGATCGTCGGCGCCACCGGCCGCCGGAGCGCCGCTCCCGCGGGCGGCCTCGACGAGGTCGGCCAACCGGGCCTCCAGCCGACCGCGGGCCCGTCGGGCGGTCAGGTGCCGCGGGCCGACGGTCGCGAAGCCGTCGACCATGGCGACGAGGTCCCGCGCGGTGCGTGCGCGGTCGTCGTCCGTGAGCGGGACACCGGCCCAGGAATGGACCGCGCTCGTGAGCACCCGGGCGAGTTCGTCGAAGAGCACCACGCTCTCGCACCGCGCCCAGCGGACGCTCGCCCGCTCCAGCTCCTCGTGCACCAGCCGGGCGAGCTCCTGCACGCCGGACGGGGTGGTGAGGAGGCCGGTGAACAGCGCCTTGCGCGTTCGGTGGGCCTCCCCGTCCAGCGTGTGGACGGCTCCGCTGCCGAAGAGCGTGTCGATCACCGGTTGCGGCAGCGCGCCTCGGCGGTGGATGTGCTTCTCGTCGTAGAAGAACCGGACGGCGGCCGGCCCGTGCAGGGCGATCGCCTTCTTGCCCAGCAGGCGGGTGCGCACCGGGGCGCCGCCGCTGCGGCGCCGGCGTTCCGGCAGCCAGGTGTAGCCGCGGAGCAGGAGCGGGAGCGTGCTGTCGACCATGGGTCCTCCGTCGGGTGCGGCGCCGTCGGGTGCGTCGTGGTGCCGCGGGTGCGGCGCGGGCCGCAGGCGCGGCCCCGGTCGCAGCCACCGTTGCGGCGCGCGGGGCCGCGGGTGCGGCAGCGGGCGGGTTCAGGGCAGCGGTGTGCCTCCGGTCGCGTTGAGGATCTCGCCGGTGACGAAGCTCGCCCTGTCGGAGGCGAGGAAGACGTAGGCAGGGGCCATCTCGGCGGGCTGGGCGGCCCGACCCAGCGGGCTCTGCTCCCCGAACTTCTCGGTGTCGGGCAGCGTCGAGGGGATCAGTGGTGTCCACACCGGGCCCGGGGCCACGGCGTTGACGCGGATGCCCCGTTCGGCGAGCTGCTGGGCCAGCCCCTGGGTGAAGGTGACGATCGCGCCCTTGGTCATCGCGTAGTCGAGCAGCGGCGGACTGGGCTGGTAGCCCTGCACCGAGGCGCTGTTGATGACGGAGCCGCCCGCGGGCATGTGGGGGAGCGCAGCCTGGCACAGCCAGAACATGGCGTACAGGTTCGTCTTGACGACCCGGTCGAACTGGGCGGTCGGGATCGCCTCGATCCCCTCGGGCACCGCCATCTGGTAGGCCGCGTTGTTGATCAGGACGTCGATCCTGCCGAACTCCTCCACGGTCCGCCGGACCAGCTGCCGGCAGGCGTCCTCCTCCCGGATGTCGCACTCCTGGGCCAGCGCCCGGCGCCCGGCGTCCTCGACCAGGGCCGTGGTCTCGCGGGCGTCGTCCCGCTCCTCGGGCAGGTGCGTGAAGGCGACGTCGGCGCCCTCCCGGGCGAAGGCGAGCGCGACGGCCCGCCCGATGCCGGAGTCCCCGCCGGTGAGCAGCAGCGTCCGGCCCTCGAACAGCCCCGACCCGCGGTAGCTCTCCTCACCGTGGTCGGGCCGGGGGTCCATGCGCGCTGTGCTGCCGGGCGGCTCGTCCGACTGCTGGGGGTAGGGCGGCACCGGCCCCGCCGTCGTGGGGTCGATCGGCTGGTCGGGGTTCCCGGTCGGTCCGGTCACGGGGGTCCTCCTGGATCGCGATGGGGGTGCGCCGCCGGGGCCCCGGCGCGGCGCGGCACGAGGCGGCCGGCCGGCGGCCCGGGCCGGGGCGAGGCGCCCCGGAGTGGTGAACGCTCGGGTTGCCACCGCGCGAGGTGGCCAAACGTGACGGTGCGGTGCCGAGGCGTCCGCGGCGGGCCGGGCAGTACGGAGAACGAAATACGCTGTTTGTCCCTGCCGCGGGCCGGGTACTCGGCCTGGTCGCAGCCCTCCACACGACCCGCGCCGCGGGCCGGTCCGTCGGCCTGTGGGCGACGGGAAAGGACGTCACCATGCACACGCGCCCTCCGGACCCTCCGGGACCCGCTCCGACGCTCGGCGGCACCGACACGGGAGACGTCCCCACGGCCGGCACCGAGGAGCACGTGACGACCGGCGCTCCGTGCTGGGCCGCTCTCATGACTCCCGACCCGGGCGCCGCGATGGAGTTCTACGGCCGGGTCCTGGGCTGGACCAGCCGCATCGCCCGCGGGCACCCCGGCCGGGGCCTGACGGCGCTGCACCACGGCATGCCGGTCGCGGGCCTCACCGAACCGGTGCTGCCCTCGGCGTCCCCGGCCTGGACCGTCTACTTCGCCACCCACCGGCTGGACCGCGCCGTGGACGACATCCGGGCCGTGGGCGGCACCGTCGCCGTCGGCCCCCTGACGTTCGCGGGCGGTCGCGCCGCGTGGGCGTGCGACACCGCGGGCGTCCAGTTCGGGGCCTGGGAGTCGCCGCTGTCCTCCTGGCGCACCGACGGTGCGGCGGGCGCCCCGCAGCGCATGGAGCTGCACACCCACGACCCGTTCGCCGCGGCCCTCTTCTACGGTCATGTCTTCGGCTGGGACAGCCCGCACACGGACCCGTTCGCCGTCTCCTACGACGACGACCGGGTCGTGGTCCGGGTCGCCGGGCAGGCCGTGCTGGAGTTGGGGGACGCGCTTCCCTGGCGGCTGCTCGGGGTCCCCGAGGCCGGGTGGACACCGCACGTGCGCGTGGACGACTGCGCCCGCGCCGTCGCGGACGCGCAGGAGGCGGGCGGCCAGGTGCTCGCCCCGCCGCGTCCCGGGCCCCACGGGACGAGCGCCGTCGTCTCCCACGCTGCCGCCGGGGTGGTGCGGTTGGTGACCGGCAGCGACGACTGACCCGCACGGGCGCCGCCGCTCGGCCGCCCACCATTCGCCTGGCGCGGCCGCGGCGCGGGCGTGGAGCACGCCCGGCGGCGGCCCCGCCGCCTAGCGTGACGGTGCGTCGCGGCGCCGTCGTCGCGGCCGACCGCGGGCGGGGCGTACCCGCCGAACCCGCAAAACCCGTCCGCCCGGCGGGGGCTCGGCAGGCCACAGAACGAAGACCTGAAGGCAAAGCGGCGCGCCGGGCATTGCGGGACCGTGCGCCGGGACAGCATCGGCACAGCTGGAGGAGACAGATGACGGACCGTGGTGGCTATCTCATAGCGGAGCTCACGGCCGACCACCGCGCCCTGGAGGAGCTATTGGTGCGGCTCCACGTCGCGAATGTGCCGCGCGATCGGCGGCGGTCGGCGGACGAGCTGACCGTCGCGGTGGTCCGCCACACCCTCGCGGAGCAGCACCACCTGCACCCCGCGGTCCGGCTGTACGTCCCGGACGGGGAGACCGTGGTGGAACGCGAGGCACGGTCGCGGACGCGGACGGAGTCCCTGCTGGAGGCGCTGGAGGGAGAACCGCCCGGCGGGGCCGGCTTCCGCAGCCTGCTGGCCGGGCTGCGGCGAGCCATGACCGAGCACGTTCGCGAGCAGGAGGAATTGCTGTTCCCTCGCGTCACCGCCTCGCTGGCGACCCGGCAACTGCGCCGCCTGGGGGAGCGCGTCCGCCAGGACGGGGCCCGCGCCCGCCACACCGCGGACCTCTCGCCGCCGCCCACGCCCTTGGCCGGCACGGCCGTGAGCCTGGTGGACCGCGCGCACCTGGTTCTCACGGGGCGAACCGCCTCCCGCCCGCACCCGCACGGCTGACGGCCGGCCGCCACTTTCCCGCCGCCGCACGAGCCCGACCGACTCCTCTCCGTCCCGCCTCCTCCTCGTTCCTCAGCAGCGCAGACAGGAAAGGCCATGACCGACACCGCCGGGACCCGCACGTCCGACCCGCTCGCGCTTCTTCTCTCCGCCGACGACCTGGACCACTACCTGCGGTCCCTGGTCGCCGCTGCCCTGGCCGCCGCTCCCTCGGCGGTCCGCGCCGACCTGGTGCTCGAGCGGGCGGGGAGGCCGACCGCCGCGGTCTCCGTGAGCCGCCCCGGCGACGAGGGCGGCGCCGACCCGACCGGCTCGCCCCATGCGGCGCTCGGGGGGCCCGCGGACACCGCGACAGCCCTGACGGCGGCTTTCACGGGTGCCGACGCCCGCGGCCGAGTGACGCTGACCCCGACTCCGGGGCGGCCACTGGACCCCGCGGATCGGGAGCGCCTGCTCCGTCTGGTGACGCGGCTGCCCGACATGATGGCGCTGGCGCAGCGCCTCTTCGACGCGCAGGTACTCGCCCAGGACCTGCAGGCGGCCATGCAGTCGCGGAGCGTCATCGACCAGGCGATCGGCATGGTGATGAGCAGCCGCAACTGCTCTTCCGAACAGGCGATGAAGTCGCTGCGGACGCTCTCGCAGCACCGCAACGTCAAACTGCGCGACCTCTGCTCCCAGCTCGTCGGCCGCCTCACCGGCTCACCGGCGCCGCCCCCGCTCTGTCCGCGCCCGTGACGCAGCGACTCGCTGCCGGGCCGCCACGCCGCCCCGCGGCCGCGACCGGCAGCGGGCGCTCTCCCCGCCCGCACCCGAGCGAAGGGCACGCAGCTCATGAACGCGCTCGCCTCCCGGCTCGACCGGCTGCTGCAGCCGAGGAGCACCCGGAGTCGGATCCTGCTCGCCGGCTGGTTCAGCTTCCTCGATGGCGAGGTGACGGCAGGGGACGCGCTGGCCGAGCGGGCCGTCCGGACCGCACTCGACCGGATCGGCCTCGCCCACGACACGGCGTGGAGCCCCGGCTTCGTACCGGGAGGACCGAGCCTCGACCGTGTGCGCCCGCGTGACTACGAGCACCTGCTGTTCGTCTGCGGGCCGGTGCACGGCCGCCAGGTGGCCGAGCTGCACCAGCAGTTCGCCCATTGCCGCCGCACCGCCGTCGGCGTGAGCGTGGTGGACCGCTCGGACCCCGCGGTCCGCGGCTTCCACCGTGTCGTGGCGCGCGACGGCTTCGGCGGCGTGCCCCTCCCTGACCTGGCCGCCCAGGCACCCGCTCTACCGGGCCCGCCGGTGGTGGGGGTGGCGCTGACCCACGGTCAGGGGGAGTACGCCGGACGCCGGCTCCACGACGAGGTGGCCGGACTGCTGCTGCCCTGGCTCGCCGCGCAGGACTGCGCCCGGGTCGAGGCCGACACCCGGCTGGCTCACCGCGACTGGCGGCACAGCGCCACGCCCGACGCCTACCTGGCGCTGCTGCGCCGCCTCGACCTCGTGGTGACGGACCGGCTCCACGGGCTGGCCCTGGCGCTGCGGGTCGGGGTGCCCGCGGTGGCGGTGGACCCGGTCCGGGGCGGCGCGAAGGTCTCCGCGCAGGCCCGGGTACTGAGGTGGCCGGCGCTGCTCGCCGGCGAGTCTTTCTCCGAGGAGAGGCTGGACCACTGGTGGCGGTGGTGTCTGTCGTCGGCGGGCCGGGCCGCGGCGGGACGGCGGGCCCGGCTCCTGGCGCGCTCCCGCTCGGAGTAAGTCGCTGCCCGCCGGCCCCGGCGGCGGGTACCGGGCTAGTCCCCGCTCTCCCGGGTGGCGGCCGCGTTGATCCGGCGGCACGAGTCGCTCAGGATGCGGGAGACGTGCATCTGGGAGACGCCCAGCTCGGCGGCGATGGCGCTCTGCGTCATCCCGGCGAAGAACCGCAGGTAGAGGACACGCCGCTCCCGCTCCGGCAGCCGCCGGATACCGTACCGGGCCGCTTCCCGGTCCACGATCCGCTCGTAGGCATCGTCCTCCGCACCGAGGACGTCGCGGAGCAGGACCTCCCGCCGGCCGACGGCCACGGCCGCGTCGATGGAGAGCGGACTGAAGCCGAACAGCGCCTCGCTGCCCTGGCGGACCTCCTCCTCCGTCAGGCCGGTGTGCGCGGCGATCCGTGCGGGGGAGGGGAGCGCGCCCTCGGAGGCCATCTCGGCGCAGGCGGCCCGGACGACGTTGCGCAGATTCTGCACCCGGCGCGGTACGTGGACGGACCACATCCGGTCGCGGAAGTGGCGCTTGATCTCCCCGGCGATCGTCGGGACCGCGAAGGACTCGAACGCCTTGCCGACCGCCGGGTCGTAGCGGTCCACGGCGGCGATCAGCCCGACCGCGGCGACCTGCCGCAGGTCCTCCAACGTCTCTCCCCGATTGCGATAGCGGTGCGCCAACCGGTTCGCCATGGGAAGCCAGGCGCGGATCAGCTCTTCGCGCAGCAGGCGGCGCTCCGCGCCGTCGGGCAGTTCCGCGAGCCGGCGGAACTCCCCCGTCGTGTCGGGTGAGTCCCGGTGCCGATGGTGCACTGCCATGTGCGTGCGTCACTCCTCGCCGATCGGGGGTCGACCGGGACGGCGGACGGCGAGGGCGGGGCACGACGTGCAAGGGGTGCCACGACCCGGACGACACGCGTCACCGGGGCGCGCCTCACCTCCGAAGCACGGGTCCGGCATCCCACAGCACGCGCGGGGCGAAACGGTCCGCCGGGGCGTTCACCCGCACGGGGCGTCAGCCGACGTACCGGCGTGCTCCGGACGAACGCCGCGCCCGCTCCAGAGCGCGCAGCTGCGCCTCGACAGCCGGAGGTACCGGTCGGCGGGTGCGCAGCACCCATGGCGCTCCGGCCGCCGCCCGCCCGAAGGCGCGTGCCGAGGCGGCGTCCCACGGCACCGTGCGGGCGAGCTCCAGAGTGCGGCGCAGCGCTGCGGGCCAGGGGCGGCGCAACCAGGTGAACCACAAGGTGTTGCGCAGGCCGAGGACGCGCCGGGCGGTGCTGTCGCGGACGGTCGAGGCGGCGTGGTGGACCAGCAGCTCCGGGGCGTGGCACATCCACCAGCCGTCGCGGAGCAGGTCGGTGGCGAGTAGTTCCTCCTCGCCGCCGAGCCACAGCCCCGGGTGGAAGCCGCCAACCGAACGGAACGCAGCGGTCCGCATCACGGTGGCGCCTGCCAGGAAGGAGCCGATCGCCGGGCCGGGCAGCCACCCCGGCCCGGACAGCGGCGACTCCCGCAGCTCGGCGACGACGGGATCCTCCGTGCCCCCGGGCTCGACGACGATGCGCGCGGTCACCGCGGCCAGGCGCGGCCGGGGGTCGAGCAGCTCCGCGGCACGTCGCAGGCTCCCCGGTTCCCACCAGGTGTCGTCGTCGCAGAAGGCGACGTAGGGGGTGCGCACCCGCTCCACGGCGAGGTTGCGACCCACGGCCCCCAGGTTGCGGCCGGGGCGGAGCAGGGTCATCTCCGGGAAGGCCCCGGCGACCGCCTCCGCGGTCCCGTCGGTCGAGGCGTTGTCGGTGACGACGACCGGTGGCGCCTCGGGGAGCGACCGGAGCAGCCGCAGGGTGCGCAGCAACTCCGGGCGCCGGTTGTGGGTGATGACCACGACCGTGGTGCGGGCGCCGGTCACGACGGTGCTCTTCCCGGCGCTTGCGCCGCTCGCTGTTCCCGTGCAGCGGTCGCCTCCAGCAGCCGTACCGCCCGTTCGATGGTGGGTGGCAGCGGCCGGCGGTGGCGCAGCGCGGCGGGGAGCCGTAGCAGTGCGCCGCGGAGCGCGCGCCCCGCCGTGCGGTCGCCACGCGCCGGCGCGGCGGCGAGCGCCACCGTGCGCCGCAGCGCCACGGCCGCCGGGCGGCGCAGCCAGCAGGTGAGCAGGGCGTTGCGTGTGACCAGCGTCGTGGGCCCTGGGCGGGCGCCCTCGTCCGGGTGGTGGTGAGCCACGACGGAGTCGACGTAGCTGACTCCCCAGCCGGCGGCGGCGAGATCGTAGGCGAGCAACGTCTCCTCGGCGCCGAAGAACAGCACCGGGTGGTAGCCGCCGACGTCGAGGTGGGCGGTGCGCCTGACGACAGCCGCACAGCCCAGGAAGCCGAGGACGGGCCGCCCCGGCAGGTCCGGGTCGCGGGGCAGCGGGGAGTGGGCCAGCCGCGCGTTGAGGGGGTCCTCGCGTTCCTCGGCGCCGACGAGACTCCGGGCCGCGAGCAGACCGAGCCGGGGGTGTGCGTCGAGGAGGTCGGCAGCCCGGCGCAGCGCGCCCGGCGCCCACCAGGAGTCGTCGTCGCTGAACGCGACGTACGGCGTCGTGGCGTGGCGTACGGCCAGATTCCTGCCGAGGGCGCCGGTGTTGCGGCCGGGCGCCAGCACGGTCGCGCCGACGGGGTGTGCGCGCAGTGCGGCCGTGACCGCCGGGTCGGTGCCGTTGTCCACGACGATCACGGCCGGCCGCTCCGGCAGCGCCGCCAGCCGGTCCAGCGCGCGAAGGGCGCCCTGCGGGCGGCCGCGGGTGATCATGGCGACGCTGACGCGGCTCTCCCGCTCAGTGGTTCCGGCACCCGGAACGGACGCGTGGCCGGTGCGGCCGGCCGGGCGGTCAGTCATGGCGGGCCGCCGCCGGCTCGCATGCGGCTTCGGGGCGAGCACGGCGCAGGACGGCTGCGGCGACCTCCTGAGGGGCGATCCGCAGCAGGCGCGGGTCGCAGCGGTCCCCGTGCGGGTCGCCGGGCGGGCCCGGCGGGTGGATGACGCCGTGGCGGGGGTGCGGGGGCGGTCCCCACCGCTCGGGGGCGACCGGGCCGAACAGGGTCACGGACGGGGTGCCGAGAGCGACGGCGAGGTGGGCCGGCCCGGTGTCCCCGCTGAGGAGGCACGCGGCGTCGGCGACGAGCGCCGCCAGCAGCGGGAACGGCAGGTCGCCGGCGAGGACGTCCCGCCGCGGGGCGCCGCCGGCCGCGGCCACCTCCGCCGCCGTCTTCTCCTCGCCGGGCCCGCCGGTCACCACCACGCGGTGCCCGCGGCGGCGCAGCGTCCGGACCACGGCGGCGTACCGCTCCGGGGGCCAACGGCGCGCCCGCGCGGCCGCGCCGGGGTGGACGACGACGGCGCCGGGAGCGGGGGAGGGGGCTTCGGGGCGCGCGATCCGCAGGTCGCGGGGGTCCGCGGGCATGTGGTGCGCGGCCAGCAGTCGGCACCACCGTGCCCGTTCGTGCTCGCCGTCACGCCAGGGCGGCACCCGCGTGCCGGCCGCCGCGAACGAGATCAGCGACCGCGGGCGCAGCGCGGCGAGCGCCGCGTGGCTCTCCGGCCCGTCACCGTGCAGGTCCACCGCCAGCTCCGGCCCCGGCGCCGGCCAGCCGCTCAGCGCGGGGACGGCCCGCCCGGGGGCGCCGGTCGGCAGCAGCCGGTCCACCGCGCCCGTTGCTGCGGCGGCGTCGCGGAGCCCGGCAGGCGCGGCCAGCACCAGGGTGTGGCCGGGGTGCGCCCGGCGCAGCGCGCGCAGCGCGGGGACCCCCGCCAGCAGGTCGCCCAGCCCCAGCGCGCGCAGCACCAGGAGCCGGGGCCGCGGTGCGACGGCGGTTGCTCGGCGCGCGCCGGCGGTCATCGCCGCCCCGCCCGCGAGCGCTCCGGCTGCGGGCCTCCCGGCCGCGCCCCGTCGATCGGGACGCGGTGCCCGGCCGCCCGGGCGGCGATCCCCGTGGTCGAGCGGCCGTCCAGGTAGGGCAGCAACACCACCTGCCCGCCCCAGCTCCGGACCAGGGGTGCTTCCGGAAGGTCGGCGTGGGCGTAGTCACCGCCCTTGGCCCACACGTCCGGGCGGAGCTCGCGCAGCAGCTGCTCGGGAGTGTCCTCGTCGAAGACGGCGACGGCGTCGACGCAGCCGAGGGCGCGCAGCACGCGCACGCGGTCGGCCAGCGGAACCAGCGGCCGGCTCCCGCCCTTGCGGCGCCGCACCGAGGCGTCGGAGTTGACGCACACCACGAGGTGGTCGCCGACGCCGCGGGCCGCTTCGAGCAGCGCGATGTGCCCGGCGTGGAGCAGGTCGAAGCATCCCCCGGTGGCGACGACGGTCCCGCCGGCCGCGCGGACCCGGGCGGCCGACAGGACCGCCTCCCCGTCGGGGCCGCCCCGGGCCGCCCCGCGGGCCGGCGGCGCCGCGGCGTGCGTGTCGGACCCGTCGCGGTGGGGGCGGCACCGCACTCCGGCGTGGTCCTCCTCCCCGAAGGCGCCCCGCGCCGTGCCGTCGGTCGCCAGCGTGGCGGCCCCGCCCGCCGCCACGTAGCGTCCCGCGGCGGCCACCGCGCCGCGCACCGCCGTCTCGGTCACCACCCCGTCCGCCAGCAGCCCGGCGAGCGTCGCGGCGAACCGGTCCCCCGCGCCGCAGGCGTCCTGCCTACCGGCGGAGACCGCCGGCACCAGCAGCGGGTCGGCGCCGTGGCACAGCAGCGCACCCGTCGAGCCGAGCGTGACCACCACCGAGGCGACATCCCAGCCGTCGACCAGCGCTGCGGCGTCGCGCGCGGCCCGGCTCAGCTCGGCCCGGCCCGCCGCCTCCCCGTGCCGGGCCGTGGTTTCCCCGGCCCGCGGGCCGACCGTCGGCGCCAGCCGTCGCGCCTCCGCGGCGGAGGGGGTGACCGCCCGGCTGCCCGGTACGGGCGGTCCGCCGCGCGGGTGCGGGTCCCACACCACCGGCACCCGCGAAGCGGCGGCGGCCAGGGAGTCGCGCAGTACCTCGGCGGTGCCGCGACCGTAGTCCGAGACCAGGACGGCGCCGGCCGCCGCCAGCGCCGCCCGGGCCTCGTCGGTGGCGCCGGCCGCCCGGCCGTCGCCGTCGTCGAGCCGGCACACCGGGGTGCCCTCGGCAAGGATCCGGGTCTTCTGCGGCAGCGAACCCGCCAGCGGCAGCGCCACGACACGGACGCGGCCCGGGAGGAGCCGCCGCAGTGCCGCGGAGGCCTCGTCCGAGCCGAGGGCGGTGACCAGCGTGACCTCCCGCCCGTCCAGGGCTGCGAGACCGGCTGCCAGCGCGGCGCCCCCGGGCCGGGTCGCGCGCCGCGCGCCGTGCACGACGGGTACCGGGGCGTCCGGCGCGAGCCGGTCGGCGCGGCCGTCGAGGTCGCGGTCGAGCAGGGCGTCCCCGACCACCACCAGCGGCGCCGGGGCGGTCACAGCGCGCCCTCCCCGACTGCTGCCCGACCGGCACGCCGCCGCGGTGCCCGGTCCTGCGCCTCGCACGCAGCGTCGAACGCCTCGCAGAGCATGTGCACCGCGACCAGGTGCAGTTCCTGCACCGTGGCGGCGCTGGGGGCGCTGACGCAGACCGCCTCGTCGCACGCGGCCTCCAGCGGGTTCGGGGCGGGACCCGTCAGCGCCCAGACGGTCATTCCCGTCCGCCGGGCCGCGTCCGCCGCCGAGAGCAGGTTGGCGCTGGCACCGCTGGTGGACAGCAGCATCAGGACGTCGCCCGCGCGGCCGTGCGCCCTGGTCTGGCGGGCGAAGACCTCCTGCACCCCGTAGTCGTTGGCGATCGCGGTCGTGGAGGAGGTGTCCGCGTGCAGCGCCAACGCGGAGTAGGGCGCCCGGTCGTCGCGGTAGCGCCCGACCAGTTCGGCCGTCAGATGCTGCGCCTGCGCCGCGCTGCCGCCGTTCCCCGCGACGAGCAGCCGCGCGCCGGCGGCGAGACGGCGGGCGAGGTCGCCGCCCCAGCGGTGGACGCGCGGCGCGGAACGGCGGTAGGAGGCCAGGGCGGTGGCGAGGTCGTCGCAGTGCCGACCGTTGAGGTCCTGGATCATCGAGTGGCTCCCGAGAGTGAGGGCGTGGCGAGGGCGGTGGCGTAGACACGGGCGACCCCGTCGGCGACGCGGTCCCAGCCGTAGCGGTCGAGGACCCGGGCGCGTCCGGCCGCGCCGAGGCGGGCGAGGCGGCCGGGGTCGTCGAGGAGGGAGCGGACGGCCTCGGCCAGCAGCCGCCCGCCGGGGTCCTCGGGCGGGACGAGCAGCCCGGTGACCCCGTCCTCGACCGTGTCGAGCTGGCCGCCGACGGCGGTGGCGACGACCGGGGTGGCGCACGCCATCGCTTCGAGGGGGACGATGCCGAACGGCTCGTAGTCGGGCAGGGAGAGCACCAGGTCGGCGTCGGCCATCAGGCGGGGCAGCCGGTGGTGGGGGACCGCGCCGAGGAGGGTGACCCGTTCGGACACACCGACCTCCTCCGCGATGCGCCGCAGCCGCTGCGCCTCGGGGTCGGTCGCCAGCGCGGAAGCGTCCGGGCCGCCCGCGACGGCCAGCTCCACGCCGGGCAGCAGCGGCAGCGCCCGGACAGCCCGCTCGAAGCCCTTGCGCGGCACCAACCGCCCCACCCCCAGCAGCCGCCGGGGGGCGTCGGGGGAGCGGGGCAGCCCGCCCGCCGGGGCGAAGTGACGGGGGTCGACACCGCAGGGCACCACGGAGACGCGGTCGCGGTCGACGCCCATCGCGGCGAGCTCCTCCACCTCGTCGGCGCAGGTGGCGAGCACCCGGCGGCAGGATTGCCCGATGGCCGCCTCGATCTCCAGTCGGCGGGGTGGGCTGGTGTCGGCGCTGCCCTGGTGCCGCCGCTTCACCGTCCCGAGCGCGTGGTAGGTCTGCACCACGGGGATCTCCAGGCCGCGTACCGCCGCCAGCGCCGCCCGGCCGGACATCCAGAAGTGGGCGTGGACCACGTCGGGGCGCTCCCGTACCCAGCAGCGGCGCAGGAACGCCCCGAAGGCGGGCATGTGGCGCAGCAGCTCGTCCTTGGGGAGTCGGGTCGCCGGGCCGGCGGGCACGTGGACGACGTGGACGCCGGTCGCGGTCTCCAACCGGGGGGCCAGCCCGGGGGCGTCGCCGCGGGTGTAGACGGTCACCGTGTGCCCGAGGCGGGCCAGATGGTCCGCGAGGCGGGCGACGTAGACGTTCTGGCCCCCCGCGTCCGGGCCGCCCAGTTCGGCCAGCGGGCTGGCGTGCTCGGACACCAGCGAGACCCGCAGCGGGCCGGTTCCGGTCGTGCTCATCGCGTGACCTCCTTCATCAGCTGGTCCCAGTCGTCGAGGAAGCGGCGCACCCCGTACCGCGCCAGGGCGGCGGCCCGGGCGCGCCGTCCGTCGCGCGCCGCACGGCCGTGGTCGGCGAGGTAGCCGCGGACAGCCTCGGCCAGCACCTCGGGCCGGTTGGAGACCACACCGGCGTCCGGCGGCACGGCCTCCCGGGTCTCGGTGGTGTCCAGCGCCACGACGGGCATGCCGAGGAACATCGCCTCCAACAGGGAGAGCCCGAGGGAGGTCCAGCGCACCGGGTGCAGGTACAGGCGGCGTTCCGCGAGCGCGTGGTGCAGGCGGTCCTGGGGCAGTTCGTGCGTGCGACAGCGCGCGGCCGGCAGCCCCAGGTGCTCGGCGAGCCCGGCGGTGCCCATACCGAAGACGTCCAGTGGCGCCGAGCGGGCGAAGTACGGCAGGAGGTCGGTCCCGGTGGTGCGCCCGCGCCGGACCGGTTCGTTCACGACCACCGCGGCGCTGCCCGTCCGGCCCGTCCACAGCGGGCCGGGGTCGATCACGCCGTGTTCGATGGCCGTGGTGGGGGCGCGCCCGTTGTCCCACATCAGGCGGTTGAAGTGGGTGACGTGCACCAGGGGCACGTCATCGCGGTCCGCCAGCGGGTGCCGTGTCCCGACGGCGGTGCCGTCCGGCGCGTTGTGCTCGACGTAGACTGCGGGGAGGTCGGTGCCCGGGCGGCGTCCGGTCCAGGCGTGGACCAGCTCCGCCTCGTGGGGACGCTGCAGCACCACGAGGTCGATCTCCGCGGTGCGCAGCGCCTCGGGGGTGACCTCCCGCACCGTGGCCGGCCACTCCCAGGTGGCGGCGCGCCCCCGGCCGTCGGGGCCGCGGCCGGGGGTGACGGGCACCAGGTAGGTGTGGTGGCCCTGGACGAACGAGGTCGTCCAGGAGCCGTGGACGTGCCAGATGAGCACTCTCATACGGTCTCCTCGATGAGCTTGCGGACGGCCAGCGCCACGTCCTGGGGTGTCACCTCGTTGAGGCAGGGATGACCGGGGACGGGGCAGCTCCGGGCGCGGCTCCCGGCGCACGGCGCGACCGGGTCGCCCAGCAGCACGGTCGGGACCCCGAACGGTGCCCACCGCTCGGCGGGGACCACGGGGGAGAACAGCGACACGACCGGGGTGCCCACCGCCGCGGCCAGGTGCGCGGGGCCGGTGTTCCCGCAGACGAGGGCGTCCGCGTAGTGCAGCACCCCGGAGAGCGTGCGGGGAGTGGTCCGCCCACCCAGGTCCAGCGCGGCCGAGCCCGCGACCCGACGGGTCAGCTCGCGCTCGCCGGGGCCGCCGGTGACCACCACTCGATGGCCGTCGTCGGCCAGTCGCCGCACGGCTGCCGCGCAGCGGTCCGGGCTCCAGGCGCGGGCGGGCGCGCTCGCCCCCGGATGCACCACCACGTACGGCCCGCAGCCCGTGAGGGTCGAGGTGTCGGGGACGGGAAGGACGCGGAGCCGCCCGTCGTCGCCCGCCGGTAGGGGGAAACCGGCGGCCGCCGCGGTGTCCAGGGCGGCCTCCGCCTCGTGGCGGCCGGGGCGCCGGCGGTGGCGGACGTCCAGCAGCGCGCCGGGGTGGTCGACGCTCTCCGCGGTGAGGTGGCCCACCCCCGCCATCCGCAGCAGCAGCGCTGTGGGCAGCGGGCTCTGGTGGAAGGAGGTCAGCACCACACCGGCGTCGTGGCCGCCGGCCCGTACCCGCGCCACGAACCCCTCCACGTCCGCCTCGGCGACCGACGGCGGCGCCACCCCCTCCCACGGGGCGCGCCACAGCAGCACCTCGTCGACGCCCGGCAACAGGCGCGCCGCGGGCTCCCCCGCGGGCCCGCACACCACGGTCACGCCGGTGGCACCCGCGGCGACGGCGCGGATGGCGGGGCCCGACAGCAGCACGTCCCCGAAGCTGTCGAGCCGGGTGACCAGCGCCCTCACGAGGCCACCTCCTCGCGTCCGAGGACGGCCCGTACCGCCGTGAGCAGGTCCGGCGCCGTCCACCGTTCCTGCTCCACCTCGGCCGGCAGCGTCGCGGCGTTGGGGACGAGCACACCGCGGGCGCCCGCCGCGCGGGCGGCCAGCACGTCCGCCCCGATGTCACCGATGACGGCGCACCGCTCGGGCCGCACCCCGAGCCGCCGCGCCGCTTCCACGATCAGACCGGGACGCGGCTTGCGACAGGGGCACAGCTCCCACGGGGCGTGCGGGCAGTACAGCCAGACCCCGAGGCCGCCGAGGAGCCGGTCGGCCCGGTGGTTGACACGCGCCACCTCCTCACCGGTGAGGCAGCCCCGGCCGATCCCCGACTGGTTGCTGACGACCCCGGTGGGCACCCCGGCCTCACGCAGCAGCGCGACGGCCGCGCGGGCGCCGGGCAACAGCCTCACCCGGTCGGGGTCGCCGTTGTAGGGGACGTCGACGACCAACGTGCCGTCGCGGTCGAACAGCACCGCGGACACCGGGTCGAAGGCGCCGGCCACGCCGTTCACGCGGCACCACCGTCCCACGCCGCCGCACGGCGGTGGCGCACCCCGCCCGCGCAGCGATGCCAGACCGCCAGTGGGGGGATCAGCACGCTGGTGACGAGCATCGTGGCGATCTCCTCCCGGCTGCCGGGGCCGGGGGCGATGCGCGCCACCGCGAACTCGGCGGTCCCCGCGGCCCACAGCGCGCCGAGGAGACCAGCGGCGACGCCGCGTCCGGCGACAGCGCAGCCCAGCGCGGCGGCGCCGAGCCCCGTCACGGCGAGGTGGGTGCGCAACCGCCCCCGGGGCGCTCGGGCCCGCCGCCACCAGTCCGCCCCGTGCAGCCGTGCCATCAGGGCGTCGTCGGCGTTGCCGCGCTGGGCCCGCAGCGAGACCCACCGGTCGGCGGGGCGGACCGGGTGCCGGGTGAGCCGGCGTCCGCGGTGCAGCGACCAGCCGGCGTCCAGCACCCGCAGCGCCAGGTCGGCGTCCTCCCGGAAGGCGCGGGGGAACCGCTCGTCGAACCCTCCGACCGCCCGCAGCGCGGCGGTGCGGTAGGCCATGTCGGCCGTCGCCCACGCGGCGTCGGCCAAGCCGGCGGTGCCGCGTTCCCAGTCGGTGGGCGGCCGGTCGCGGGGGAGGGGCACGGCGAGCACACCCTGCACGCCCCCCGCGTCCGGGCCGAGGGCCGTCAGGTCCTCGGCCAGGCGGTGCGCCCAGTCCGGTCCCACCTGCACGTCGTCGTCGAGGAAGACCACCCAGGGTGCGGAGACGGCGCGCCAGCCGGCGTTGCGCGCGGCGGCCGGGCCGCGCCCACCGGTGGCCACCACGCGGACCGGGAGCAGCCCCCCGCCCGGGAGCGGCGGCGCCTGCGGGGCGGCGGGCCGGTCGTCGACCACCACGACCTCCGCCGGGCGCGGCCCGCTGCATCGTGCCAGCGCCACCAGGCACGCGACGAGGCTCGGCCGCCCGACGGTGGGCACCACCACGGCGTACTCGGGTGCCGCGCTCATCGGAACACCTCTGCCCGGCGGACGGCGAACGGTCCGAGCGCGAGCAGGTCCACCGGGGCGGAGCCGAAGCATTCCAGCGCGTCGCGCGGGTCGTCGACCATCGGACGGCCGGCGGTGTTGAGACTGGTGTTGACCACGACCGGCAGGCCGGTGCGTCGCTCGAACGCGCGCACCATGCGGGCCACCAGGGGCTCCTCGGCGGGGTCGACGGTCTGGATGCGTGCGGTGCCGTCCACGTGCACGACCGCGGGCAACCGCTCCCGCCAGCCCGGCGCGACGTCGTGCACGAAGAGCATGTAGGGGCTGGGCAGCGGGCCGTCGAACAGCTCGGCCGCCCGGTCGGCCAGCACCATCGGTGCAACCGGCCGGAACTCCTCCCGGCCCTTGACCGCGTTGAGCCGGTCCAGGTTCGCGGCGTGCCCGGGGTGGGCGAGCAGCGACCGGTGGCCCAGGGCCCGCGGCCCGAACTCGGACCGCCCCTGGAACCAGGCGACGATGCCGTCGTGGCTGAGTTCCTCCGCCACCGTCTCGGCGATGTCCGCCGGCTCCTCGTAGGGGACGGCGGCGCGTTCCAGCCACCCGCGCAGCTCCTCGTCGCTCCAGCCGCGTCCGAGCGCTGCCGTGGGCATCGGCGCGACGTCGTCCTTCTCCTGGGCGACGTGCAACGCGGCCCCCAGGGCCGTGCCGGCGTCGCCCGCGGCGGGCTGGACCCAGACGTGCCGGAAGGGCCCCTCGCGGAACAGCCGGGTGTTGGCGACGCAGTTGAGCGCCACGCCGCCCGCCAGCGCCAGCGCCTCCTCGCCGGTGCGACGGTGAAGGTCCGCCGCCAGGTCCAGCAGCACGTCCTCCAGACACCGCTGGGCGCTGGCGGCCAGGTCGGCGTGGGGCGCCGTCCACGGCGCGCCGGGCGGGCGCCGCTCCGCCAGTGACGCCCAGGGCACGGGGCGGGCGGTGAACCCGCCCGAACCGTCGGCGTGGACGTACCGGGAGAGTTCCGCCGCGTAGCGGGGGCGGCCGTGCGAGGCGAGCGCCATGACCTTGAACTCGTCGCTGCTGCGCAGGAACCCCAGGTGTTCGGTGAGGTCTTCGTAGAAGAGCCCGACGGAGTCGGGCAGCCGCTGGGCGGAGAGCACGGTCAGCTGCCGGTCGAGGTAGTGGCCCGAGAGATGCGCCCCGCACTCACCCCGCCCGTCCAGCACCAGCACCGCGCAGTCCGGATGGGGCGAGGCCTGCCCGGCGGAGGCCGCGTGAGCGGTGTGGTGGGGGACGAAGCGCACCAGCGCCGGGTCCAGCCCCGGCAGGGCCTCCGCCAGGAACTCGGGTGTGCGCCGAGCGTACTCCTGGCGCAGGGCGTCCCACGGGTCGTGCAGCCCCAGCTCCGCCGCGGGCGCGGCGAGCTGCGGGTCGTAGGAGTAGGCGACCGCGTCGAGGTCCCGGACGTCGAGGCCGGCGTGCTCCAGGCACCAGCGGGCACTCAGCTCCGGCAGTTCCCACGCGGAGAACGGCACCGGTCGCTTTCCGTGCTTGCGGCGGCTGAAGCGCTCCTCCTCCGCGGCGGCGACGACGGTGCCGTCCACGACGAGGGCGGCGGCGGGGTCGTGGAAGAGGGCGTTGACTCCGAGGACACGCATGGCACCTCCGTCAGGGCCTGGTTGTCGCGGGCAGCGCCGGGTCGGCCGGCCGGTGGTCGGACGGTCCGGCGCCGGGCAGGCCGGCGAAGTGCGCGATGGTGCGCTTGACGCCTTCCTCCCAGCCGATCGCCGGTTCCCAGCCCAGCAGTTCACGGGCAAGGGTGGTGTCCGGCCGGCGGCGGCCGGGGTCGTCGACCGGGCGTTCCACGAACGTCAGGGACGAGGCCGAACCGCTCAACGCGATCACCCGGCGGGCGATCTCGGCGACGGTGACCTCGTCGGAACCGCCGATGTTGACGGGCCGGACGGCCTGGCTGGCGGCAACCCGCAGCACCCCGTCGACGGTGTCGTCGACGTAGCACAGCGACCGGGTCTGGCTGCCGTCACCGGCAACGGTGAGCGGGAGCCCCGCCAGCGCCTGCGTGATGAAGGTGGGCACGGCGCGGCCGTCGCCCGCCCGCATCCGCGGGCCGTAGGAGTTGAAGATGCGGACGATGCCGCCGTCGAGCCCGGCCGACCGCGTGTGCGCGGTGACGAGCGCCTCGGCGAACCGCTTCGACTCGTCGTAGACGCTCCGCGGCCCGACCGGGTTGACGTTGCCCCAGTAGTCCTCCCGCTGGGGGTGCACCAGCGGGTCCCCGTAGACCTCGGAGGTGGAGGCGAGGAGGAGACGCGCCCCGTCCCGGCGGGCGACCGCCACCGCGTGGCGGGTCCCCAGGCTCCCGACGTCGAGGGTGGCCAGCGGGTGCGCGAGGTAGTCCACGGGGGAAGCCGGACACGCGAAGTGCAGGACGAGGTCGTACGGGCCGTGCATGGCCTCGACCGCGCCCTCCCCGGCGACGTCGCAGCGCACGAACCGGAACCCCGGGCGTCCCTCGAGGTGGGCGACGTTCTCCCGGGTCCCGGAGAGCAGGTTGTCGACGCAGTCGACGTCCACTCCCGAATCCAGCAGTCGCTCGCACAGGTGCGAGCCGAGGAAACCGGCACCGCCGGTCACGACGGCACGGCGCCAGGGCACCGGTGGCGGGGTCATCGAAGACATGGGTCGGCCTCTCCTCCGCGACGACGCCCCGGGGGGGCGATGGGCGGCCCGTCAGCCACGCGCTCAGCGGCGCGGCACGCCCGGGACGGCCGCCGACCTCGCGGGACCGCCCGGGTGAGGGCGGCCCGTCGAGTTCCCTGCCGAGTACGCTTCACACGTCGAATCCGACTGTGGCCGCGCACCACCCGAACGGCGCAGGGCGGCGTCGCAGCACGGGCGGACACCCGCGGCCCTCGGCCTGCGCCGTCGGTACGACGGCGCCCGGCGCGCTGCCGTGCCCGGGTCAGGGGCGGGCCGCGCCGCCCGCCGCGGGAAGCGCCGCCAGGTAGTCGCCGAACCCGTCGACCGCGCGGGCGCGCAGCCGCGGCGACGTCAGCACCGGGCAGCCGTCGGTGCGCAGCACCCGGTGCCCGCCGTGGACGAGAGCGGTGACCAGGGCCCGGTCCTCGCCGCTGACGACCGGTGGGAAACCCCCGACCGCCAGGTAGGCGGCCGCCCCGAACCCCAGGTTGGCGCCGTGCACGTGCGGGTGGTCCCACGGCCGGTGCCCCGCCGGGCGCCCCGCCTCGTACCGGACCCGGTGCGGCTCGGCCAGCGGCGACCCGGCCGGAAGGGCCACCGTGCCCACCACCGCGTCCCACCCGTCGCGCGCGTGCCCGAGGTGGTGGGCGATCCAGCCGGGGGGCACGATGCTGTCGGCGTCCGTGGTGAGGACCCGCAGCCGCGTCGCCGGCACCCCGCAGCGCCGCAGCGCCGCGCGCACCCCCGCGGCGCGTGCCGCCCCGGGGTTGCGGCGGTCGATCGTGACGACGTGGGCCCCCACGGCGCGGGCGACGGCCGCGGTGCGGTCGGTACAGGCGTCCGCGACCACCACGGTCTCGGCGTGTGTACCGGCGAGGGCCGGATGACGCGCGGCCGTCGCCACCGCGGCCAGCGCGACGGGCAGCAGGGTCTCCTCGTCGTGGGCGGGTACCACGACGGCGAGTGCGGCGACGCTCACACCAGGCCCTCGCGCGCAGCGACGCTCGGCGGACGCCGGCGGCCGAGCGCCGGCCGCTGGTGCACCTGCAGGACGAAGTCCTCCTCGCGGTGGTCGGCCAGCAGCGCGAGCCCCGGCGCGTCGGCGAGGCGGTCGGCGACCTCCGAGCCGCGCATCACGTGGTCCGCCACCGGGTGGTCCCAGTGCACCGTGACCAGCGCCCCGTCCGGTTCGAGGGACTCCACCGCGCGGCGGACCAGGACGTCGAAGGCGGAGGTGTCGAGGTAGTAGAGCACCTCGGAGAGCACCACCAGGTCGAAGCGGCCCTCCGGCCACTCCTCCGGCAGCACCCGCCGCTCCACCGTGACGCCGCGCAGCTCCGCCGTGCGGCGCCGTGCGGTTCCCACCGCGGCGGCGACCCGGTCGCACGCCAGCAGCCGGTCGCAGCGTCCCGCCAGACCGCGGGTCAGCTCCCCGACGGAGCAGCCGGCCTCGAACGCGTTCCGGTAGCGCTCCCCGGGCAGCGAGGCGAGCGTCAGGGCGTACTTGCGGCGTTCGTACCACCGTTCCGCCAGCCCCCACGGGTCCTCCGCTCGGCGGTACATGGCGTCGAAGTACTCGTCCGGGGTGGGGGAGCGGCTCATCGGAGCACCAGTTCCGTGTCTCGGAGGTGATGGGCGAGTTCCTCGGGCGGCAGGACGGCGGCGTCCGCCGGGTCGGGACCGAGGTCCGCGATCTGGCTCGTGAAGCAGCGGACCGCGGCGGCCTTGGCGGCGCGTGCCGCCGGCGGCAGGTCGATCCGCGCCGCGCGGTCCCACGGGACGCGCGGGTCCCCCGGGCGCGCCCAGTGCCACATCCACACCGGGTAGTACGCGCACGCCGTGCCGGTCACCGCGGCGGCGGCCGCGGCAGCGCGGCCGGCGGCCTCGTGGTCGCCGTGCCGGTCCTCCGCCCACGGTGCCAGGCAGAGCGCGGTGTCCCGCAGCAGCGGCACCAGGCGGTGCGCCAGCTCCTCCTCGTGCCGCGCGACGGCGGTGTCGGGGAGCCCGAGCCGGAGAGCACGGGCGTCCGCCGCACCCAGCGCGGCCAGCGCGCGCCGCAGCTCGCCCGCCCGCACCTCGGCCAGCTCCGCCGGGGTGATCCGCCGGCTGTCCGGGTGGGAGCGCTCGCCGTCGGTGAGCGTCACCACCGTGAGCTCCACCCCGGATTCCACGAGCAGGCACAGGGCGCCGCCGACGCCGAGCACCTCGTCGTCGGGGTGGGCGGCGACCACGACGACCCGGCCGGCGTCGGGCAGCGGGAAGGCGGGGAAGTGCGGCCACCGCTCCCAGGACCGCCAGCTGGACTCCGGGGTGCCGGGCGCCTGGATCAGGTCCGCCGGCTGCCGCTCCGGCAGCGGCGACGTCACCGGCCCGCTCCGTTGCCCGCGATGAGGGCGCCGAGCGCAGCGAGGTCGCGCTCGGCGTGGTGCTGCCGCACGTAGACGGTCAGGTCGGCGGCGGCGCGGGCATGGCGCGGATGGTGGCTCAGCGGGCCGGCGCCGGTGGCGCGCCCGACGTGGTCGAGGACGGCCGAGCAGGTGTCGGCCACCAGCGCCCGGATTCGCAAGGCGCGCACCTCGGCGGTGCGGGTGGCGTCCAGCGGGTCGGCGTCGATCTCGTGCGCCGCCTGGGTGAGCGCGGTCCCTGCCGCGTACAGCCGCACGTCCACCGCCCCGGTGTGGGCGTCGGTGAGCGCGTCCGACCGGCGGGCGGCCCGCTCGCGCAGCACCCGGGCCACCGCGTGGGCCCCGCCGAGCCAGCACGCGGCGACGCCCACCCCGCCGTGGTGGAAGCCCGGCCGGTCCACGTAGGCGCCCGGCTCGCCCACCGGGGCGCCCGGGAGGTTGTCGAAGCGCACGTCGAGGCTGTCGCTCCCGGCCATGCCGATGGCGGGCCAGGTGCCGGGGACGGGGCGGTAGCCGCGGCTCTCCCGCGGCCCCTGGCCGGGCCCCAGGACACCGGTGCGGACGGCGAACAGCCGGTCGCCGTCCTCCGTCGCGGCGGTGACCAGCGCGTGGGTGCAGCTCCGGGCGCCCGAGCAGTAGCGCTTGAGACCGCTCAGCAGCCACTGCGACCCGTGGCGCACCGCGGTGAGGCCGGGGCCCGGGGGCTGCGCCGCCCACACGCCCCAGTACTGGCCGCGCCGTGCGGGTTCCGCGTCCAGCTCCGCCAGGATGGCGAGGGCGTCCAGGTGCCCTTCCAGCAGGCGGGCCGCCCCCAGGTCCTCGCGAGCCGCGTCCGCGAGCAGGGCGAAGCGGTGGTCGGTGCGACCGCCACCCGGGAGGGGCGCCGCTTCGTCGCCCTCGGGCAGGTCGTCCACGGTCCGGGTGAAGGTCCGGGCGGACCGTCGCAGCAGGATGTCCGGGGTCTCGGGCGTCACCGCGTCCGCTTCCTCCCGTTCGTCCGTCGGGACGCCGACGGTCTCACGCATGATGTGGCCTCCTTCCGCCGGCGGTCACCGCCCGGTACCGGGCCCGCGCCGCCGGCGCGGGCCCGGCCGTGCGGCCGCCTTCGCTGGTGGCGGGTGCCCCGGCCGTGGAGTGCAGAAACGGTTCGGCGCCGCCGTGCGCCAATCCTTCGCGGACCGGCCCGGACAGCTTCGTTTTCCGCACCGCACCGCGCCCCACCGGGGGCCCGCACCGCGCCGGGCCCCCGGTGGGGCCGTCAGCGGCCGGTGGCGTCACCGGCCGGCAGCGCGGCGGCGTCGTCCCCGGCGCGGGAGGTGAGCGCGTCGGCGGTCAGCCGGAACTCCTCCATCAGCCGGGCCGCCTCCACGATCAGTACGCCGTAGGGCCGTGACGGGTCGGCGAGCGGCAGATCGTGCTCGCGGGCCGAGGCGGTCACCTCCTGCAGGGCGCTCTCCGCCTCGCCGGCCAGTTCGCACAGCCGGGCGGACTGCTCCTCGAGCCGGTCGGCGTCCAGCTCGGTCAGCAGGTCGGTCACGGCGCGCAGCGTCCCGGTGAACCGTGCGTAGGCGGTGAGCGCGGCGGAGTACGAGTAGGTGTTCTCCTCCTGCCGCCAGCGGTGGAGGCTGCGGGTGAGGGAGGCGAGCTGGTGCACGGCGCGTTCCATCGCGCCCAGCACCCGCCGGTAGCGGGCGAACTCGCGGTGCGGCCGGTGGCTGGGCAGCAGCTTGCGCGGGTTCAGGGCCAGACTGCTCTCGGCGGTCTCCATGCCGGAACGGGCCGCGGCCAGGGAGCGGTGGGCGCGGTCGCTGAGCCGGCACCACCGAGCCGCGCGCTCGGAGTCCACGTCGCCGGTGTCCAGGCCGTCCGCGAGGTCGCCCAGCAGAGTGCTCAGCTCCTGTGCCAGCGTCCGCAACCCGTGCTCCGCACCCCGGTACCGCAGCGGCGGGAAGACGCACAGGTTGACCAGGAGTCCGAAGCCGCAGCCGACGACGACCAGCAGGACGATCTGCCCCAGCTCCGTCGCCCGGCCGACCGTGGACTCGGCCGACAGATAGGCCGAGAAGGCGAAGAAGGCGGCGGTGGCGACCTGGGAGCGCTGCTCGCCCAGAGCGGGCCAGCGACCCAGGGTGAGGGCGAGGAGGGCGACCACCACGAAGGCGATCAGCGACGGGCCGATCAGCAGGACGACCCCCGCCTGGAGCAGCACGCCCGCGATCACCGCACCGGTGTAGCGCGCCGCCTGCCAGAGCGACCGGTGGATGGTGACGTTCATCGTCAGCACCGCCGAGAACGGGGCGAACGCGGGGGACTCCGCGGCGATCACCTGTTCGGCCACCCACCAGGCGGCGGTCGCGGCCAGCGTCGACTTGATCACCAGGAGGGCGGTGTCCCGCTCGGTCCCGCTGGAACTGAGGGCCCGGCGGAACCAGTCCGCCGTCTTCGCGGCTCGTTCTCTCATGTCTCGCGCCTTTCGTACGCGCAGTCGTGGGTCGGGTCGGGTGCGGACCGGCGGCGCCGGGCCTCGCCGCGGTGGTGCCGCGTGCGGACCGCCGGGCCCGCGCCGCCGGCCACCGGCAGGCTCCAGGCGGAGCGGCCGGTTTCACCCGTTCGCCCCATCCCGTGCCCTCCGTCGGCCATGTCATGCCTGCGGTGTTCCGTGCGGCAGGGGAGCGGATGACCGGACGCCCGGATGAGCCCGTCCCCGGCGCGCGGCGCGGGCGCGCGAGGTGGTGACCTCGTGGGCGGGGCCGGGACGGTGTCCGGCGGCGGTCGGTGAGGTGCGCGCCGGGGCGGCAGCGTCCGCTGGTCGCCGCGGGGTGGCGTGCTGCGGCACCCCGCTGCCGGCGGGAGCGGATACGAGCGGTGCCGCGTCGCCGACCAGGGGAGGCACACGCCGGCGGGGGGGGGGGCCGTGGTGCGGCTCCCGCCCCGCCGGGGTGAGGAGTGACCGCCCCATGGGCGGCCGGTGGTCAGCGACCTGTCACGACACCTCTTCCAGGGTGGCGTACCCGGTGGCTGCCGAGGCCGCGGATCGGTCGGCGCCCTCCTGGAGCTGGAAGAGCGAGCCGAAGGGGCGTTCCGCGAGCGGCAGCCGCCACGCCCCCGCCTCGACGCGGGCCGTGTTCGAGACCTTGCCGCGCAGCAGTCTGACGCCGGGCTCGTTGTGCCCGGCGTGCGAGCCGAAGTGGATGGGGAAGGCGTCGGCCGCACGGTAGGCCGGGAGGAAGGCGCGGCGGTAGCGGTCGGAACGGTTGGGGGAGGAGTAGTGCAGCAGCAGCGGGTGGATGAAGACCACGCTGCCCGCGGGCGCCTCGATGGCCACCGCGTCCGACGCCTCGGGTGCGTCGGGCCCCGCGACCTTCCCGCGGAAGAACCCGTCGACGTAGTGGTCGGCGAGGCCGCGCAGGTGGGAGCCGGGCACGGCCTGCAGCGCGGAGTTCTCCGTCGTGGTGTCGTCGAGGTAGAGGAGCGCCGTCACGAGGTCGGTGTTGGTGTGGGGGTAGTAGGCGAAGTCCTGGTGCCAGTCCACCACGCTGCCGACCTGCGGGGCCTTGAGGTGCAGCTTGCTGTAGTGGAACAGGATGTCCGGGCCGATCAGCGCCTCGACGTGGTCGAGCAGGCGGGGGTGCGCGGAGGCCCGCTCGAACGCCTGGTGCTGCTTGGTGGGCGACCAGATCCGGCGGGCCATCCCGTTGTCGCCCGGCTCCACCTCGGCCACGGCGCCGATGTCGTCGACGTTCAGGATCTCGGTGATGGCGTCGTTGAGCTCGGAGACCTCGCGGGCGTCGAAGAGGTGCTCGGCGACGGCGAAACCGTTCTCGCGGTAGGTCTCGGCGAGCGCGGCGGTGCCGGGTGCAGACATGTGCGGGTTCCCCATCCTTGAGTTCGGTGATGTCCGGCTGTGCGGTGGTGGGCGTCCGAGGCGGCTGCCGCTCGCGGAACGCCCCTTCGGCTCGCTCTTCCAGCTCCAGGAGGGCGCCGACCGATCCGCGGCCTCGGCAGCCACCGGGTAC
>NZ_JAAVJD010000430.1 GCF_012033735.1 Streptomyces lonarensis
GCCCGGCAGCGGACCGACCGGCCCCACCACCTCCGGCCGCGGCACGGGCCGCGGGCAGAGCCCCGCCACGGCCCCCGCCCCGCCCGACCCCGCGACGCTGCTGCTCGCGGCCGTCGAAGCGGCGGCCCCCCTGTGGGAGCGCGGCAGCGGCCACCCGGAACTGCTGACGACCCGACTCGGTACCGCCCAGCACGCCGCGGGACCGGTCGATCCCGTCACCCTGCGGTTGACCACCGCCGGGTCGCTGGGGCTCGCCGGCCCGCTCCCCCGGGTGCGCTCGGTCGCCCGCGCCCTTCTCGCCCAGGTGGCCGCGCTCCATCCACCGAGCGCGATCGAGGTGGTGACCGTCGCGCCGGGCGGTGCCGAACACTGGGCGTGGACGGGCTGGCTCCCCCACACCCGCCCCACCACGCAGCCCTGCCACCGCCTCCTCGCCTTCGACGAGGCGCAGGCCGCCGCGCGCGTGGCAGAGCTGGTCGACCGGCTGCCCGGCCGCCCGCGGGGCGCCACGGGCGACGGCGTGCCGCCCCTGCCCTCGCAGTCGCAGCGCCCCGCCGGCCCGCGCCCGGGCGCCGCCGGCCCCGCGCCGGGGCGCCGCACCGTGGTGGTCGTCGACGGTGAGATCGCCGACCCCGGTGCGCGCCGGGGGCTCGACCGACTGGCCGCCGAGGGCCCCGCCGCCGGCATCCACCTGATCTGCCTGGCCGAGGCGGCGTCCGCGACCCCGGCGTCGCCCGTCACACAGACACTCGCCTCCGCCGCCGACCGGTCGCCGACGTTCGCCGCCTGTCGGCTGCGCGCGGTGCTCTCCGGCGAGGTCGCGACCTCGGTGCGGCTCATCGGCCGCGACGGGGAGGCCGGTGCGCCCGCCACGGCGGACGGGGGGTCGGCCGCCTGGGCGGAACGGCTGGCCCGCGCGCTCGCCCCGCTGCGGGAGGCGGTCGGCGCGGAGGCGGAGCTGACCGCGCTGCCGGACTCGGCCCGCCTGCTGGACGTGCTGCGCCTGCCGCGGGTCACCCCGGCGGCGCTGCGGGAGCGCTGGGCAGCCGGGGACGGGTTGCCGCTGGTGCTCGGCGCGGCGGTCGGAGGCCCGCTGGCGACGGACCTGGCCGCCGCCGGGCCGGTCGTGGTGGAGGGCCCGGCTCGCTCCGGCCGGACCGAGCTGCTCTGCTCCCTGGCGACGTCCCTCGCCGCCGCGTCCGGCCCGGACCGGCTGTCGCTGCTGCTGGTGGACGGCGCCGACGAGGGGTTGGCCCCGTGCGCGGAGCTGCCCCAGGTCGTGGACCGGCTGCGCACCACCGACCCGGTGCGGATGCGGACGGTGGCGCAGTCGCTGCGCGCGGAGCTGGTGCGCCGCGCCGAGCTGCTGGGCGGTCCGTCGCCCGTCACCTGGCAGGAGGACGAACCCGCCGCCCTGCTGCGGGTCGTGGGACAGCGCCGCGGAGCGGAGGAGGAGCCGGTCCGGCAGGCGCCGGCGAGCGGGCCGCCGCCGATGCTGGTGGTGGTCGTGGACGACGTGGCGGCACTGCGGGCGCCGGCGCTGGGCGCGCCGGGGAGGCCGGCGGCCGGTTCGGTGATGCGGGTCCTGGAGGCGGTGGTCCGTGACGGTGCGGCGCTCGGCGTGCACCTGGTCTCCGTGGGCGAGGCGGTTCCCGCTCCGGACGCGCTGCGGATTCGGCTGACGGGCCGGCCGGCGGGGCGGGCCGAACTGGTCACCCCCGACGGTCCGCTGGCGTTCCAGGTGGGCCGCGTGACGGGGCGCATCCCGCGGACTGCGACGCTGCGGCCCTCGGTGGAACCACTGGAGTGGACGCGTGCGGGCGATGCGCCGGCGCGGCGGACGGTGCGGGAGCTCGGCAACGGACCCACGGACGTGGCGCTGCTGGCGAGCGCGGCGACGCGTGCCGCCGCGCAGGGCTCGGCGGCGGCCCCGGCCGCCTCGCACGCCTGACGCACGTCCGAAGCGCGCCGGACGCACGCCCGACGCA
>NZ_JAAVJD010000431.1 GCF_012033735.1 Streptomyces lonarensis
GGCCGGCAGCGCCCCGCCGCCGGCGCCGCGCTCCCGCCGCCGGTGGCCGCGCCCGCCGCGACCGGGCGCCGGGGACGGGGCTCGCGTCACCACGGCCCGCACGGACCTCGTATGGTCGTATCCGTGTTGGAGGAGATGCGGATCAAGGACCTGGGCGTGATCGACGACGCAGTCGTCGAACTGTCCACCGGCTTCACCGCCGTCACCGGCGAGACCGGTGCTGGCAAGACCATGGTCGTCACCAGCCTCGGGCTGCTGCTCGGTGGCCGGGCCGACGCCGCACTGGTACGCGCCGGCGCGGCCGGCGCCCTGGTGGAGGGCCGCCTCCGGTTGCCTCCCGACGCGCCCGCCGCGCTCCGTGCTGCCGAGGCGGGCGCGGAGCTGGAGGACGACGTCCTGCTCATCAGCCGCACCGTCTCCGCCGAGGGACGCTCCCGCGCCCACGTCGGCGGACGCTCCGCCCCCGCGGGGCTCCTCTCCGAACTCGGCGACGGACTGGTCGCCGTCCACGGCCAGAACGACCAGCAGGGCATGCTCCGCCCCGCGCGGCAGCGCGAGGCGCTGGACCGCTACGCCGGCGAGCCGGTCGCCCGGGCCCTGACGGAGTGGGGCACCACCTACCGCGCCCTGCGCGAGGTCACCGGCACCCTCGACGAACTGACCAGGCGGGCACGCGAACGCGCCCAGGAGGCCGACCTGCTGCGCTTCGGCCTGGAGGAGATCGGCGCGGTCGAGCCCCTCCCCGGCGAGGACGCCGAGCTCGCCGCCGAGGCCGGACGCCTCGGCCACGCGGACGCCCTCGCCACCGCCGCCACCACCGCGCACGGCGCCCTCGCCGGCGACCCCGCCGACCCCGAGGGCATCGACGCCGCCACCCTGGTGGCCGGCGCCCACCGCGCGATGGAGGCGGCCCGCTCCCACGACCCCGCGCTCGCGGCGCTCGCCGACCGGCTCACCGAAGTGGGCATCCTGCTCTCCGACGTGGCCGGGGACCTCGCCGGCTACGCCGACGACCTCGACGCCGACCCGCTGCGACTGGCCGCCGTCGAGGAACGCCGCGCCCTGCTCACCGGCCTGACGCGCAAGTACGGCGAGGACATCGACGCCGTGCTCGCCTGGGCCGAGGAGGCCCACACGCGGCTGGCGGAACTCGACGGCGACGACGAGCGCATCGAGGAACTGACCGCCCGGCGCGAGGAGCTGCGCGCCCACCTCACCGGACTCGCCCGCGCCCTGACCGACGCCCGCGCCGAGGCCGCGGGGCGCTTCGGTGAGGCCGTCACCGCCGAACTCGGCGGGCTCGCCATGCCCCACGCCCGGGTCAGCATCGCGCTGCGGCGCTCCGAGGTGCCCGCCGACGCCGAAGGGCTCGACCTCGACGGCGCCCACGTCGCCTACGGTCCGCACGGCACCGACGAGGCCGAGCTGCTGCTCGCCCCCCACCCCGGCTCCCAGCCCCGCCCCGTCGCCAAGGGCGCCTCCGGCGGCGAGCTCTCCCGGGTGATGCTCGCGATCGAGGTCGTCTTCGCGAGCGCGGCGCCGGTCCCCACCTACCTCTTCGACGAGGTCGACGCCGGGGTCGGCGGCAAAGCGGCGGTCGAGGTCGGCCGCCGCCTCGCCCGCCTCGCGCGCAACGCCCAGGTCGTCGTCGTCACCCACCTCCCGCAGGTCGCCGCGTTCGCCGACCGCCATCTGGTGGTGGAGAAGACCCACGACGGATCGGTGACCCGCAGCGGGGTGCAGGACGTCCGCGGCGAGGAGCGGGTGCGGGAACTGTCCCGGATGCTGGCCGGGCAGGAGGACTCCGACCTCGCCCGCGCCCACGCCGAGGAACTGCTGGCCACCGCCGCAGAGCTGGGGGCCCGCACCGGCGGGGCCGCCTGAGCCCGGCGACCGCGCGGCCCCGCCGCCCCGGGCCCACG
>NZ_JAAVJD010000432.1 GCF_012033735.1 Streptomyces lonarensis
CCCCACGGCGCCGCACCGGCGGGCGCGGCCGGCCACGGCACCCCCGGCCACGGCCACGGCACCCCCGGGCACGGCACCGGGGCGGGCGGGCCGGCGCCCGCTCCCGAGGCGGCGGAGCCGCCGCTCGCGCCGGGGACGGTCCGCCGCGTGGGGTCGCCGCTGCGGCCGCCCGGCATCCGGCCCGCCGCGCTCACCGCGCTGTTCGGCGCGCTGATCGCCGCCTCCGCCCCGTTCGGCCTGTACGCGCTGCTGCCGGTGGTGGTGGTCCTCCAGGCCGTGACGGCGGCGGGCTGGTTCCGCCTCAACGGGATGTGGCCGGCGCGGCAGGGCATCGTGCTCGCCTTCGCCGCCGGACTGGCCGCGGACGCCGTGCTGATCCTGGCCCCCGCCGGCGAGGCCGCCGCGGCGCTGGCAGGCACCCTCGGCGTCTGGTTCCTGCTGGTGATCGTGGTCCAGCTGCGGCACCACGGCGAGGGCGACGACCGGCTGGACTCGCTGACCGCGACCGCCGCCTCCGCGCTGCTGGCCGTCGTCGCGGGCGGGCTGCTGGCGGCGGTGACGGTCAACCGCACGGCGGTCGTGGCCGTGGCGGTCGCGGTGGCCGTGGCGGCGCTGTCCCGCGCCGCGCTCACCGTGCCGTGGGTCTCCCCGGTGGTGGCGCTCGCCCTCGCGACCGGCGCGGGCGCCGGGGTCGGCCACTGGGCGCAGGCACTGCCGGAGGGCGCCGTGCTCGGCGCCGCGGCGGGCGTCTGCGCGCTGACGGGGCTGCGCGTGGCGAGCTACGACTGGCCGTCGCGGTTCGTGCACTTCACCGCGGGCGTGGCGCTGCCGGTGACGGTGGCCGCGCCGGCGGCGTACCTGCTGGCCCGGGTGCTGTTCTGAGCCTCGGCGAGGGGGCGGGCCGGTTCGCCGGCCCGCCCCTTCGTCATGCCCGGCGGGCCGGGCGCGGGGGTGGACTCCGGCGGCGCGGGCGTGAGCCCCGGGGCGGGTGGGACGGAACGTTCCAGGTGCGCGGCACGTCCTAAGGGCCGTCGGGTTACGCTCACGGCTGCCCGTCGACCAACCAGGGGGGAAGCAGACAGATGCGAGCGCTGCGAATAGGGCTGATCCTGCTCGTGATCCTCGGCGGCCTCGCCGTGGGCGCCGACCGCCTGGCGGTCCACGTGGCCGAGGGGGAGATCGCCTCCAAGGTGCGCACCACGCAGGGGCTGGAGTCCGACCCGTCGGTGTCGATCGGGGGGTTCCCGTTCCTGACCCAGCTGGTCGGCAAGGAGCTGGAGAGCGTCGAACTCGGCGTCGACTCCTACGCGGTCCGGGTCGACGACCAGGAGGGCGCGGTGGAGGACCTCACCATCCGGCTGGAGGACGTGCGGCTGGAGAACAACTACGAGCGGGCGGTGGCCGCCCGCGCGACCGGGGAGGGCACGCTCTCCTACGAGGAGATGCAGCGCCTGACCGTGCCCGAGGACTCGACGTTCGGCGTGGCCTGGGGCTACGGCGGCGAGGGCGAGGTCGAGCTGCGGGTGACGGTGATGGGCCAGGCGGTCGGCCCCGCCATGACCGGTGACATCACCGTCGACGGCGACCTCGTACGGGTCTCGGTGGAGGACATCCCCTCCTTCGCCGACATCCCCGTGATCGGCGCCATCGACGGCATCGACGACCGCGTCCGCGAGCGGGTCGACCAGCAGCGCCAGCTGTCGGGGCTGCCCTCCGGGGTCGAGGTCGAGGGGCTGGAGGCGACCGAGGACGGCGTCACACTGCGACTCAGCGGCACCGACGTGATCCTCACGGGGGCCGCAGCGCCGGAGTGAGCACCGTGCCGCCGGTCCGCCGGCGGCGCGCGCCCGCGCCCCACGGGGACGCCGGCGAGGGAGGGGCCGGCAGGCGACTGCCGGCCCCTCCGC
>NZ_JAAVJD010000433.1 GCF_012033735.1 Streptomyces lonarensis
CCGCCGCGCGGGCACGGCGCACCCGCCGGCCGCGGCCGCCCGAGGCCGGACGACCACCGCCACCGCCACCGCCGTGGGCTGGCACCGGCGCGGAGGTGCCGCCGGGCTTGCCGCCCAACTGCTCCCCGAGTGCCGGAGGAACTGCCGCCCACCCCCGGCCCCGGCCGTTTTGATGGATTCCGGGGCACCGCCCCACCGCCCGGTCGGCGGGGCGACCGATCCGCCCCGCGCGCTCCGTCCCACCGCCGCCCGGTCCCGCGCCGGACGCCGTCCCGCACCCCGACCCGGCGGACGCGAACGGTCCGTCCGTCCCCTTCCCCGCCCGTGCCCCTCTCCGCCCGCTTCGGGCGGGCGGGGTGCGCCACCGACGCAGCCGTCCCTCCCGAAGGAGCACGCCATGCCCGGCCAGGAAACCGACAGCCGGCCCCTCAGCGCCGCCCAGCAGGGGGTCTGGTACGCCCAGCGGCTGGACCCGGCGAGCCCGGTGTTCAACCAGGGCGGCTGGGTGGAGCTGACCGGGCCCGTCGACGTCCCGCTCCTGACGGAGGCGGTGTCGCGGCTCGTCGCCGAGGACGACACCACCCGGCTGCGGTTCACCGAGGTGGACGGAGTGCCCGCGCAGTACCTCGCGCCGCGCGAGCCCTACCGGCCGGATGTCGCCGACCTGCGGGACACCCCCGACCCGGCGGCCGCCGCCGAGGCGCTGATCGCCGCCGACCTCGCCGAGGTGCCGGACCTGGAGCGCGGTCCGCTCTTCCGGCACCTGCTGCTGCGGCTCGGCGACGAGCAGCTGCGCTGGTACTACCGGGCCCACCACCTGATGCAGGACGGGTTCAGCGGGCATCTCCTGCAGCGTCGACTGGGCGAGATCCACACGGCGTCGGCCGCCGGCACCGACCCCGGTGAGCCGCTCGGCGGCGTCGCGTCGCTGCTGGACGCGCAGGCCGCCTACGACGTCTCCGCCGCCCGTGAGAAGGACCGCGCGTTCTGGACCCGCACCATGGCGGAGGCCGAGTGCCCGCCGGCACGGGCGGAGCGCCCGGCGCTGCGGATCGCCCGCGAGGTCGCCCACATCGATGCCGAACAGCGTGCCGCGCTGGTCGCGTTCGCGACGCGGGCCGGTGTCTCCTGGCAGCAGGTGCTGATCACCGCCGGGGTGGTGCAGCAGCACCGCCGCAACGGCGTCCGGGACGTGCTGCTCTCGCTTCCCGTCACGGGCCGGATGACGCCCGCGGCGCGCCGGGTGCCGGGGATGAGCGCCAACGTGCTGCCGCTGCGGGTGGCGGTCGACCCGGAGGCGACCTGTGAGGAGTTGGCCTCACGGGTGGCCGCGGCGGTACTGCGGGTTCAGTGGCACCAGCGCTACGACGCAGCCGAGTTGATCCGCGACCTGGGGTGGCCGGCCGACGGCAGGCGGCAGTTCGGGCCGGTGGTGAACGTCCTGGCCGGTGAGGCGCCGCCGACGTTCGCCGGGGTGCCGGGCACCGCCCATCTGCTGTCGACCGGCGGCACCGCCGAGGACCTCGGCATCACCGTGACCGACGGCCCGGACGGGGGGTTGCGGATCGATTTCACGGTGGACGCCGCCTACGCCGACGCGGTGCCGCTGACCTCCCACCGCCGCTCGTTCCTGCGGGTCCTCGCCGCCCTGACCGGCGGGCCGAACCTCCGGGTGGGGGAGGTGGACGTGCTGGACGGTGTGGAGCGGGGGTTGGTGGTCGACACCTGGAACGACACGGTGGTCCCGATCGGCGAGGAGACGCTGAACACGCTCTTCGAGCACCAGGCCCGGGTCCGTCCGGACCGTACCGCCGTCATCCACGAAGACCACCGCACCACCTACCGGGAGTTGAACGAGGCCGCCAACCGCCTCACCCACCACCTCACCACCTGCGCCGGCATCC
>NZ_JAAVJD010000434.1 GCF_012033735.1 Streptomyces lonarensis
CCGCCCGCGGCGTCCGGCACCGACGCCGGCGCCGCACCCGGCCCCGACCGGTCCGCCGGCCGGCCCCGCGGGGCGCACCGCCGGCCACCGGCCCGCAGCGGCCCCCGTGTCCCGCCGCCCCCGTGCGGCCCGGGACCTCCGACCCTCCTGAGCAGCGGCGCTCACCGGGCACAATGCCCGCGTGGGGCACCACCCGGACGCCCCACGGGCCCGCCGCCCGTCGGACGTCACCCTTCCCGTCCACGGGCCGCGCGCCCCGCATCCCCACGGCCCTCCGGTCGGCGGGACGCCCGCGCCCCGTCCGCGGGGCGATGCGACCAGGGACGTCGCAGCCCCGCCGCGCCCCCACCGCCTTCCCGCCCCGAAACCGTGCGACGGCCGAGCCGCCGACCCGGTGAGTGGACACCGCAGTCCCGTACCGTCACCCGAACCCGGCCGTGGAGAGCGAGGAACGATCCCGTGTCCGAGCGCACGTACCACCCAGACACCCCGACCACCCCCGAGAACACGTCGCCCGACCCCTCCGGCGCTGCCGACGCGCCGCCCGAGGGAACGCCCCGCCGCGGCCTCTTCGGCGGGAAGCTGCGGCTGCTCGCCATGATCGGCCCGGCCTTCGTGGTCGGCTCCTGGCAGTTCGGCCCCGGCGCCCTGACCGCCGCCGTGCAGGCCGGCAGCGGTTACGGATACGACCTCATCTGGGTCATCGTCGCCTGCAACCTGCTGATGCTCGCCTTCGCCGACATGAGCATCCGCATCGGCATCGTGTCGGGGAACACCCTCATCTCGATCACCAAGGAGTACTGCGGGGCGCTCGTCGCCAAGCTCTCCGGCGTCGGCCTCTTCATCATCACCCTCATGTTCTCGGTCGGTAACGCGGTGGGCTCCGGGCTCGGGCTGTCCCTGCTGTTCGGCGGCTCGGTGATCTGGTGGTCGCTCGCCTGCACCGCGCTCGTCGCCTGCGTACTGCTGGCGCGACGGCTGTACCGCGCCATCGAGAAGGCGCTGCTCGTCATCGTCGCCACCATGGCCTTCTCGTTCGTCATCACCGCCTTCCTCAGCGGACCGGAGTGGAGCGCCGCCGGCGGCGGGGTCATCCCGTCGCTGCCCGCCGGGGCGGGGCTGCTCATCGTGGCGATGGTCGGTACGAACTTCTCCATGAACGCGGCGTTCTTCGCCGGGTACGCCGGCCGGGAGCGGGGGCTGACGCGCGAGGCGTACCGCCGCACCACCCTCGTGGACACCATCCCCGGCATCGTCGCCCCCGGCCTGATGACGATCCTCGTGCTGATCACCGCGGCGACCGTCCTCGAAGGAGGCGGCGCCGACGCCAGCTTCGGCGACCTCGCCGGTGTCCTCGAGCCGATCGCCGGCGAGGCCGGGCGGATCATCTTCGCCCTCGGGTTCTTCGGGGCGGCGTTCTCCTCGATGCTGGCCAATGCCACGGCGGGCGCGACGGTGCTCGCCGACACCTTCGACTGGGCCAAGGACGTCTCCGCGCTTCCGGTGCGCCTGGGAATCCTCGGCATCCTGGCGTTCGGCGCGACGGTCACCGTCATCGCCGGTTCGAACCCCGTCCAGCTGATCATCATCGCGCAGGCCCTCACGGTCCTGATCAAGCCGTTGCTCGGCGTCGTCCTGGTCTACCTGGCCAACAACAGCGCCCTGATGGGGACGTTGCGCAACAGCTGGTGGCAGAACGCACTCGGGGCGTGCGGGGTCCTGCTGGTGGTCGCCACCTCGGTCCACCTCGCGATGAACCTGTACTGAGACGCCTCGCGCCCGGGGCACCGTCGTCGGCGACCTCCATATGGCCAACGTCATGCTCCGCTCGGAGACCGCGCCCGACGGCACGGAGACCCCCGTCCAGGTCGTGCTCCTGGACTTCGAG
>NZ_JAAVJD010000435.1 GCF_012033735.1 Streptomyces lonarensis
CCGCCGGGGCACCGGCGCGTCGCGGCCCCGGCGGCCGGGCGCGCCGCCCCGCGGCGGCTCGCCACCCCGGTAGCGTGTTCCGGTGACCTCCGCCGCGCCCGAGCCGCTGGTCCCCGTCGGTCCGACCCTCGCCGTGGTCGTCGCCGTGCTCCTGCTGGTGGCGGCGCTGGTGGTCGCCCTCGGCCGACTCGCGCCGGACGGCGGCCGCGGCACCGGCCGCGACGTGCTGCTCGCCGGCGGCCGGGCCGCGCTGCAACTCGCCGCCGTGTCCGTCGTCATCACCGCCGTGGTCGGCTCGCTGCCGTACCTGCTGGCCTTCCTGGCCCTGATGCTGCTGGTCGCCGTCCGCACCGCCGGCCGCCGCGTCACCGACAACGCCACCTGGTGGTGGGCGGGTCTCCCGATCTGCTGCGGCGTGCTCCCCGTCGTCGGTCTGCTGCTTCTCTCCGGTCTGGTGCCGCCGCGGGGTATCGCGCTGGTGCCCGTCGTGGGCATCCTGCTCGGCGGTTCGCTCACCGCCACGGTCCTCGCGGGCCGCCGCGTCCTGGACGAACTGCACCGTCGTCACGGCGAGGTGGAGGCGGGGCTCGCCCTGGGGCTGACCCTGCGCGAGGCCCGGATGGAGGTGGGGCGGCCGGTCGCCTCGGAGGCGCTGCTCCCGGGGCTGGACCAGACGCGGACGGTCGGACTGGTCACTCTCCCCGGCGCCTTCGTCGGCATGCTGCTGGCCGGTGCCTCCGTGGTGGCGGCCGGCGCCGTGCAGCTCTTCGTCCTCGTCGCGCTCCTGGCGGTGCAGGCGGTGTCGGTGGTGGTGGTGCTGGAACTGCTGGTGCGCGGCGTGCTGCACCGGGACGGCGCTCCGGCCGGGCCGGCGCGCTGACCCGAGCCGCCGGAACGGCCGTCCGGAAACCCGGTGGCGTGCCGGCGGCGCCGCGCGGTGGGATGGCGGTGCCCTCCGTCCGGTGCGCACCACCTCACCTCCTCGCGCGTCGTCACGGTTCCGCCCGTACCCGTCGAGGAGCCGCCGTGCCCGTCACCTTCCGCCTCACCCGGTCCGACGGGAGGACCCTGGTGGTGACCGACCAGGGGGGAGCGGGGCGGCCGCTGCTGGCGCTGCACGGCACCTTCGGGCGCGGCGCCGTCTTCGACCGGCTGGCGGCCGACCTCGCGGGGACGGCCCGGGTGGTCGCTCCCGACCAGCGCGGCCACGGCCGCAGCGACAGCGCCGAGCGCCACGACCGCGCCTCTTACGTGGCCGACGCGGCGGCGGTGGTACGGGCGTTGGACGTGGGGCCGGTGGTGGTCCTCGGGCACTCGCTGGGCGGCATCACCGCCTACCAGCTCGCCGCCCGCCATCCGGAACTCGTCGCCGGCCTGGTGGTGGAGGACGTCGGCCCGCTGATGCGGCGCCCGGAGATCGCCCACCCCGTGCTCGACGTCCGGGGGTGGCCGCGCTCTGCACCCACCCGCGGTGAACTCGCCGCCCGGATCGAGGCGGCCGGTGTGCCGGACGCCGGGTACTTCCTGCTCAGCGCCGTCGACCGCGACGGCGCCGTGGAACTCCTCTTCGACTGGGAGGAGATGACCGCCGTCCAGCAGGGCGGCTGCGGCGACTGGTGGGCCGACTGGCTCGGCTCCGCCTGCCCCGCCCTCGTGCTCCGCGGCGAACACAGCACGCTGCTTCCCGCCGGCCTGGCGGCACGCATGACCGGGCGTCGCCCCGGCGCCGTGCTGCGGACCGTCGCCGGCGCCGGCCACTGGGTGCACGACGACGCCCCCGAGGAGGTCGCGGAGGCCGTCGCCGCGTTCCTCGCGGCCCTGCCGCCGGACGGCCCGGCCCACCCGGCCGCCGGGCGCGGCCTGGCCGCCGCCGACTACGACGAGCA
>NZ_JAAVJD010000436.1 GCF_012033735.1 Streptomyces lonarensis
GTGCCGCCCGGCGCGCCCGTCCCGGCCCCACCGCGCCGCCCGCCCGTTGCGTGCACCGCAACGGGCGTTGCGTCGTGCGCGCCGGCACGGCACGGTGGCCCGCATGACCTCGTCTGGAACCGAGAACGCCCCGCACCCGCTCCCGGGACTGCTGCCCGCCCCGCGCGCCGCGCGCGCCACCGGGGGCATCCTGACCCTCGACGACGCGACGGTGCTCGACGCCGGCGAGGGCGCCGGCCCCGCCGCCCGCCTGCTGCGGGCCGAGCTGACCGCCGCCACCGGCCTGCCCCTGGACCCGCCCGGCGCCGAGGCGCCGGCCACCGCGATCCGGCTGCGCGTCGACCCCGCGGTCGGCGGCCCGGAGGACTACACCCTCGTCGTCACCCCGCACGAGGCCGTCGTCACCGGCGGCGGGAGCGCCGGGGTGCAGCACGGCGGCCACACCCTGCGGCAGCTGCTGGGCTCACCCGCCTACCGGCGCGCCCCGCTGCCCGGCACGCGGTGGTGGCTGCCCACCGTCGAGATCGAGGACGGCCCCCGGTTCGGCTGGCGCGGCTTCATGCTCGACGTCTCCCGGCACTTCATGCCGAAGGACGGCGTCCTGCGCTATCTGGACCTGCTCGCCGCGCACAAGATGAACGTCTTCCACCTCCACCTCACCGACGACCAGGGCTGGCGGGTCGAGATCCGGTCGAAGCCGCGGCTGACGGAACAGGGCGCCTGGCGCCCCCGCAGCCGGTTCGGCCACCGGGACTCCCCGCTGTGGGACGAGCAGCCGCACGGCGGCTTCTACACCCAGGACGACCTCCGGGAGATCGTGGCCTACGCCGCCGACCGGCACATCACCGTCGTCCCCGAGATCGACATCCCCGGCCACTCGCAGGCCACCATCGCCGCCTACCCCGAACTCGGCGTCACCGACGTCCCCGACGGGACCGGCACCGAGGTGTGGACCGACTGGGGCATCAGCCCCCGCGTGCTGTTCCCCGGAGAGGAGACCGTCCGGTTCTTCGAGGACGTCTTCTCCGAGCTGCTGGAGATCTTCCCCGGCGAGTTCGTCCACCTCGGCGGCGACGAGTGCCCGCGCGACCAGTGGGAGCGGTCGCCCGCCGCCGCGGCGCGCGCCGCCGAGCTGGGGCTCGACGGGGTGGCGGACCTCCAGCCCTGGTTCATCGCCCACTTCTCCCGCTGGCTGGCCGAGCGCGGACGCCGCCTCATCGGCTGGGACGAGATCCTGGAGAGCGCGCCCGAGCACGCCGGCGGCCCCTTCCGGCCCGCCGACCCGGACGACCCCGCCGCCACGGCGGTGGCGGCCGGGCTGGACTCCGGCGCTGCCGTCTGCTCCTGGCGCGGCTACGCCGGCGGGCTCGCCGCGGCGCGGGCCGGCCACGACGTGGTGATGTGCCCGGAGCAGCAGGTCTACCTCGACTACCGCCAGGCCGAGGGGGACGAGCCGTTCCCGATCGCCTACGTGCGCACCCTCCACGACGTCTACCGGTTCGAGCCGATGCCGCCGGAACTGGCCGGAACGGACGCCGGACGCCACGTGCTGGGAGCGCAGGCGAACCTGTGGACCGAGGTCGTCCGCGACCGGCGCCGCGCCGACTACCAGGCGTTCCCCCGGCTGTGCGCCTTCGCCGAGGTGGTGTGGTCGTCGCTGCCGCCGCCTGCCGAGCGGGACACCGCGGAGTTCGACCGCAGGATGGCGCACCACTACCCGCGCCTCGACGCGCTGGGCGTCGAGTACCGGCCTCCCGGCGGCCCGCACCCCTGGCAGCGCGCGCAGCTGCCGGAGGGGATGACCGGCACGCTGGGCAGGCCGCGCGACGGCGCGCCGCCCGCCGGCTGAACCGTGACCGCCGCGGCGCGCCC
>NZ_JAAVJD010000437.1 GCF_012033735.1 Streptomyces lonarensis
GCTGCGCGGCGGGCGCGCGCCGCGGTCAGTCGGCGCGGGGCGGGGCGCCCTCGGCCCCGGCCAGCAGCGCCGCGAGGTCGACCCCGGCCCACCGCGGTCCGACGCCGGTGAGCGTGACGACTCGCGGGGCGTCGCCGTCCAGCGCGCTCCAGTCCGTGCCGCCGTCGCCCGCCGTCCCGTCGCCCGCGCCGGTGGGGCGCTCCAGCCGCACCAGCAGCCGGCTGTCCGACAGCGCCTCGACCTTGCCCTCGCCCCACTCCACGACGATCACCGACTCCGGCAGCGCCAGGTCGAGGTCGAGGTCCTCCATCTCCTCCAGCCCGCCCGCCAGCCGGTAGGCGTCGACGTGCACCAGCGCGGGACCGTCACCGAGCGACGGGTGGACCCGGGAGATCACGAACGTCGGGGAGGCGACGGCCGAGCGCACGCCCAGCCCCTCGCCGATGCCGCGCGTCAGGGTCGTCTTGCCCGCGCCCAGCTCACCGCTGAGCAGCAGCAGGTCGCCGGCGCGCAGCAGCGCCGCCAGCTCGCGTCCGAGCCGCACCGTGCGGTCGGCGTCCGGGACCGTGCCCGTGGCCTGCGCCCGGCCGTCGGTCCGCCCGGGGTGTTCGCCGGTCGGGGTGGTACCCGCGCTCATCGTGATGCCGTCTCTCCGTCGTCGCGGACCGCCGGCTCGCCGGTGGCGAGCGAACGGGCCGTCCGGTGGAGCGGTCCGCACGCGGCGGCGGGGCGTCGGGCGCCCCGGCTTCGGATGGTACGCGCCGGGCGCCCCGGCGGGCCGCCCGTCGACCGCGGCCCGGGGCGGGGGCCGGAGCGGCCCGTCAACCCAGGTGGACGCGGGGGACGCGGGCCCCGATGCGGGTGACGATCTCGTAGCCGATCGTCCCGGCGGCGCGGGCCCAGTCCTCCGCCGTGGGCTCACCGTCGTGGCCGGGACCGAACAGCACCACCGGGTCGCCCTCGGCCGCCGTGTCACCGCCGAGGTCCACGACGAACTGGTCCATCGCGACCCGCCCGGCGACCGTGCGCCACTTCCCCGCCACCAGCACCGGCCCGCTGCCGGACGCGTGCCGGGGCACGCCGTCGGCGTAACCGGCCGGCACCAGCGCCAGCGTGGTCTCCCCCGGCGTCCGGTAGCTGTGGCCGTAGCTCACGCCGTGGCCGCCGGGCACCCGCTTCACGGAGGCGAGCGACGCGCGCAGCGTCATCGCGGGCCGCAGCCCGAACTCCGCGGGCAGCCCCACCTCCGGCGACGGCGAGAGGCCGTAGACGGAGACGCCGGTGCGGACCAGGTCGTAGTGGGAGGAGGGCAGCGTCAGCGTCGCCGGGGAGTTGGCGAGGTGCCGGACCTCGGGGTCGAGGCCGGCCCGGGCGGCCGTCGCCAGCGCGTCGCGGAAGACCTCCTGCTGCGCCGCGACGGAGGGATGGCCGGGCTCGTCGGCGCAGGCGAAGTGCGACCACAGGCCAGTGACACGCACGGTGCCCTCGGTCTCCGCCGCGCGGGCGGCGGCGACCAGCGCGGGCCAGTCGCCCGGCGCGCAGCCGTTGCGGCCGAGCCCGGTGTCCACCTTCAGCTGCACACGGGCGGTGCGGCCGGCGGCACGCGCGGCGGCACGGATCTCGTGGAGCGCCCAGAGCCCGGAGGCGGTGACGTCGATCTCCGCCTCGATCGCCTCCCGCCACGGCCCGCCGGGCGTCCACAGCCAGCAGAGCACGCGGCCGGTGTCGCCGGCGGCGCGCAGCGCGAGCGCCTCCTGCGGGGTCGCCGTGCCCCGAACAGCTCGGTGATGTGCGGGGTGGGGTCGTCGGGGGCGAGCAGCGCGGCATCGGCCGCCGCGGTCCGCGCCTCCTC
>NZ_JAAVJD010000438.1 GCF_012033735.1 Streptomyces lonarensis
CGCCCGAGCCGGACCACCGGCCCGGGCGGGGCGGTTCCGTTCCGGCGCTCGGGTGGGCGGGTACTCGGGCCGCCACCCGGGAGCGCGGCACCCCGCACGACCACTACTGTCGTGCTGTGACTCTCCATGACGCCTCAGAACCGGATGTGACCGGCGCGGCAGACGACGGTGCGGTGCGGCTGCGAGCCGGTGACACGGAGGTGACCGTGCTCCCCGAGGACGGCTGCCGGCTGTCCTCGCTACGCGTCGGTGACGCCGAACTCCTTGTGCAGGGAAGCGGGTCGGGGTCGTTCGTGATGGCGCCGTGGTGCGGTCGCACCGCCGACGGCGTCTTCCGCAACGGCGCCACCTCCCACCGGCTGCCGCTCAACGCCGGGCGCCACGCCATCCACGGCACCGTCCGCGAACAGGTCTGGCAACGCGTCGACCGCGCGGACGACGACCGCTCCGCCGCCTTCGTCGTCGACCTCGCGGAGCCCTGGCCCTACCCGGGGCGCGTCACGCAGATCATCGAACTGGCCGAGGACGGCAGCGCGTTGACGATGACGCTCGGTGTCGAGACGGCCGGCGACTCCTTCCCCGCGCAGGCCGGCTGGCACCCGTGGTTCGTGCGGCGGCTGCGGTCGGACGGGCCGGAGGCGGCGGTGGAGTTCTCCCCGACCGGGCAGCTCGTCCGCGCGGACGGCATCGCGACCACCGAGATCGGCGACGTCCGCCCGGGCCCGTGGGACGACTGCTTCACCATGCCCGACGGCGTGGACGTCACCCTGCGCTGGGGCGCGGAGCTGGAGCTGCGCGTCACCGGTCGCGACGAGTGGGTCGTCGTCTACGACGAGCAGCCGCACGCCGTCTGCGTGGAGCCGCAGTCCGGGCCACCCAACGGCCTGAACACCCACCCGCGGCTGGTCACCGGCATCGAACCGCTGGAGACCACGACCACCTGGTCCTGGCGCCGCCCGGCGGGCCCCGCGGTGTGACCGACCCCGCGGATTGACCGGCCCCCGCGGTGTGACCGACGCCGCGGACTGACCGACGCGGGCCGCTTCGGCCGCCCCGCGCCTCGTCCGAGCGCCCCGCCGGCCTCTCCGGCGGGGGCGCCGCCGCGTCCGCGCCGGTGGCCTCCCGGGTGGCGGGGGTCGGGCAGGTGGGGGGCATCGCCTAGGCTCAGACGCCATGAGCGTGCGTGACGAGCTGCTGCGGCAGATCCAGGACAAGGCCGTGGTCCACGGCCGGGTGACCCTGTCCTCCGGCCTGGAGGCCGACAACTACATCGATCTGCGGCGGATCACCATGGACGCGGCGGCGGCGCCGCTGGTCGGCCAGGTGATGCTGGAGGCCACCGCCGACCTGGAGTTCGACGCGGTCGGCGGACTGACCCTGGGCGCGGACCCGGTGGCCACCGCGATGCTGCACGCCGCGGCGGCCCGCGGCCGCGAGCTGAACGCGTTCGTGGTCCGCAAGGCGCAGAAGGCCCACGGCATGCAGCGGCGGATCGAGGGTCCGGACATCGCCGGGCGCCGGGTGCTGGTCGTCGAGGACACCTCCACCACCGGCGGTTCGCCGCTCACCGCCGTCGAGGCGGCCCGTGAGGTCGGCGCGGAGGTGGTCGCGGTCGCCGTCATCGTCGAGCGCGGCGCCGCCGGGGCCATGGCCGAGGCCGGGCTGGAGTACCGCAACATCTTCACCCTGGCCGACCTCGGTCTCAGCTGACCTCGGCGCGAGCCGAACGCCTCCGGCTCCGGCCGGGCCGCCCGCCTGCCTGCCTGCCGCCCCCCACCGCGGGGCGCGGCCGGGCGGGCGGCGGTGCTTCTGCCCCGACGCGCCTCGCCGCACCGGCC
>NZ_JAAVJD010000439.1 GCF_012033735.1 Streptomyces lonarensis
CCCGGACGGCGCATCCGGGGCCGCGCGGGGCGGGGCGCCGGGCGGTCGTGACGCACGGTGACTGTGGTGCGCGGGGGGTGCGAGGGGTGTGCGTGGCCGGAACCGGTCGGCGGCGGCCCGGCCGCCGCGCCCGCTCCCCGACGTGGCCCGTCCCCCTGTGCCACCCCGATGCCGCGCAGGTCGGGCGGGCGGCGGCCCACCGGGGCGGAACGGGCCGGTTCGGGGTGATCGGGCGCGGCGGGTGACTGATGGTCACGTGGCCTGATCTGACAGCTTGCTGTCCCTGCGTGCTGCAACAAGCTGTCGTCGAAGGACCTCCAACCCCCGTGGATACGCGCGTAGAGTCACGGCGCCGGGAAGATCCAGCAACACTCAAGGTGGAACCTGATGAGTGCCACGGTCCGCTCCTGCACCGTCCCCCCACGTCCCCCCGCCCGCCCCCCGCAGCGCCGGTCCGCCCGGCGCGGTCGCTGAACCGCGGCCGCCCCCGTGCGCTTCCAGCTGCTGGGACCGCTGAGCATCTGTGACACCTCCGACACGGTCGTGCTCCAGCCGTCCAAGCCCACCAACCTGCTCGCCGCCCTGCTGCTGCACTCCAACACCGTCGTCTCGGCGGACTTCCTGCAGCGCATGGTGTGGGGCGACGAGCAGCCCGCGACCGCCAAGGCCGCGCTCCAGACCTGCGTGCTGCGCCTGCGCCGGCTCTTCCAGCGGCACGGGGTGACGGACACCAGCATCGAGGCCGTGCCCGGCGGCTACCGCATCACCGCCGACCCCCGCACGCTCGACCTGCTGGAGTTCCGCGCCTATGTCACCGCCGCGGACCACGGCGGCGATGCGGAGGAGCAACTGCGCTCCCTGCGGTCGGCGTTGGCGCTGTGGCAGGGGTCGGTGCTGGCCAACGTCCGCTCCGAGCCGGTGCAGCGGGACCTGGTGCCGCAGCTCTCGGAGGAGCGGCTGCACGTGGTGGAGCGCGTCTGCGACCTGGAACTCGCGCTGGGACGCTGCTCGATGGTGCTCGGCGACCTGTGGGGCGCGACCCGCGCCCATCCCGACCACGGCCGGTTCCGTGAGCAGTTGATCGAGGCGCTGTACCGCACCGGACGGCAGGCGGAGGCGCTGGCCGAGTACCGCAGGGTGAAGCAGTACCTCTCCGACGAACTGGGCGTGGACCCCTCCCCGGCGCTCCAGCAGCTCGAACTCGCGATCCTGCGCGGCGAGGACCTCGGGCCCACCACCGGTCCGGGGACGAGGCCCGCCGTCCGCGGCGAGGTGGTCCGCCTGCCGCTTCCCGCCGCCGAGGCGCCGACGCCCGGTGACGGCGTGCGGCGGGTCGTCACCGCCTCCGGAGCGGCGGGCGGCGAGCCGGCCGCGGTAGCGGAGCACCCTGCGGCGGTCCCGGCCCGGCCCGCCGGGCCCGAGCGGGCGGCGGTCGCCGGACCGGCCGCGGCGGAGGGCCGGCTCCGCGCGGCGGAGGACGCCCCTCGTGGTCCGGGAGGCACCCCGGCGGGGGCGGTCGGCCTCCGCCTCGCGACGGAGCCGCCGGCGGGCGCCGACCCCGGCGTCCCCCGGGCCCGCCGGGCGGGTGACGACGCGGACCACCAATCCATCGACCAGCGCACCGCCGACCAGCGCACCGCCGACCACCACGCCGCCGACCACCGTGTGGCCGACCACCACCCCGCCGACCGTCCCGCCGCTCCCGACCGTCCCGCCGAGCGCCGGGCGGGCGCCGACGCCCCGACCGGCCGTCACACCGGCGCGGTGGCCGGCGCCCACCACACCGCGCCCCGCCAC